>NZ_JACYLP010000057.1:0-305796 GCF_015272455.1 Thermoleptolyngbya sp. C42_A2020_037 | reverse complement strand
GTTCAAAATACACACCTACAGCTATGCCCCCGACTAGTTTTGTCAGTCAACCAGCTGCGCCTGTGCCTTGCTCAATTTTTAAGTCATTGGGCAGCAGATTGCTGATACGCAAGTCGATCAAATCCTGATTCAAATCAAAATCTTTTACAATCGCAGTTCCATCTCTGGATAGACCGAAGATGTCAGCGCCCCCATTGCCAACCAAAATATTAACGCCAGAGCCGCCCCTCAAGATATCATTTCCTGCACCGCCTCGCAAAATATCGTCACCACCCAATCCCAACAAAATATCATTGCCTGCCTGTCCATGAATTACGTCATTGGAATTATCGAAACCTCGAACCGTATTGTTCAACGCATTGAGAAACGTGACAGAGTTTGAGTTTAATACCTGGTCAAAGTTCCATTCAGAATTGAATACATCAAAGCTATCCTGAATCTGATCCTGTCCGTCAAACAAAATATTTCCAAGGTCAACGGTTCCACCCGTCTTCTTTGTGAGGTTATCCAGATTTTCCAGCGAAAAGTTTTTGAGAATTACTTTTGTCTCAGAACCTTCAAACGTGATTTCCAGGTCTTGATTGTTTTGGGTTAGCAACAGATTTTTAGCCGTGAAGCGATCGCCCTTAAATTTCAGTGTGTCTAGCTCGGCGATCGCCTCTGCCGTAGGATTCGTTCCGCGACCGATGCCGCCAAAATTGTCGATAATGACAAGGCGATCGCCCTCATCTATCTCGATAGTTTTAGAACCGCCCGCACCGTCTTCTCGCTGGATATCCCCTGGGTTGACCGTTCCCAGCGTTCCCCCTTTTAGAAATACCGCAGAGTCTAATAATCCGTCGCGCACATCCTTTAGCTCAATGACCAACGTGTTCCTGGCGCCAGGTTCAATCAGCCCCACAAAGGTAAGCGGCTTTGTATAACCATCCAGACTGGTTTGATTGCTAAGCGGGCCGGTCAATGCCTCATTCCGAACAAAATCAGGGTGGTAAGCGCCATAGGGCCCAAAGGCCAGGTTATTGATCGAAACGTTGTCGCCATTGCTGAGCCGAGCAAAATTAAACCCATTCAGCGTCAGGCTAAATGAATCATTGAACTGACTCCCCGCAAACTCGACAAATTCTTCAGAACCAAACACATACTCAAAATACAGAAACTCTGCGGTATCATCCGCGTCAAACTCGATCTCGATTCGGATGGTGTCGTTTGTGGCTCCTGCAAACCCAAAGTCCGTACTCAAATCATTCAATTCATTAATGAACCGATTCGATACGGAAATCAATCCATCAGGTGATTCGCCTTCGCTGTTTTCTCCTCGACCCGACTCCCCAACATATAGATATAGTGGTCTGTTGATTGTCGAGAGTGTTTGAGTAAGATTAAAGCCAATTTTTCCATTATCACCTAAACTCATAGATCCAACCAACTGGTCTATAGTTCCTATTGAATCAAATCTCTCTAGCGTGGCGATCGAATTATCAGTATTGCCATTCAAAACACCCCTTAATTCAGGAGCAATCTCTACATTGCCAGGAGGTCGCTGACTTCCAGGAGCAAGCACAGTGCCAGCAGGTGTAAAATCAAATACATTCAGCCCTGGAATCGAATTAACTGCTTCGGCTGACTCAAGTTTTATATTGCTAAGTTTTATAGAGTCTAAATCAAAGCCGCTAAAGGGCCCCGTTGAACCTCCAAAGAAACTGCCGCTATCAGCAAACAAAATGGAGTTAATATCAAAACCAATCTTTGATAGATCGGCATAGAATACGTCAGTTCCTGAGGCCTCGGCAGGTCTGCCCGGTAGTTTGGTGAATCTCAGCGGGATGCTGGTTCCGGGGGAAAAGCCGCCGTCTGCGATATTCTTGGTTGCCAGGTTTTTCACGTTGCCTGTGCTGAGGACGATACCAGATTTCAAGTCAAATGGATCGTTCTGAAAGGTGCCAGATGCGTTGGCATTGCCCGTGAGCTTGATGCTAAAGTTGCTGAGTCTTTTTGTGTCGCCTAGCAATGCTGTTTTGAGGATTTCAACATCATTATTCTGAGTGATCTTGAAGGCGATCGCCTGATTGTTTTCCATAGATTTTTACCAAAAACTAAGTGGCGAAATGCTCATCCCTAAATCAGTACTCCTTCGCATTTCGATAGAAAAGTCGTAGCGCCTTTAATTGCATTGACATCAGCAATACCCTGGACAATTCCAATTAACTCTCTAGTGTTATTGAGGTAATTGATGTAAATTCCAATACCAGTGGGTAAGTTGCCAGAGACAGCTTCAAACTGATAAGACTTAACACAACCAGATATCAGAATCCGATCTCCTTCACCCGGATTAAAGTCCGTAATCAGCCCATAATCTTTATCGCCAGCGACATTATAGAAATCGCGAGGAGCGGTTCCTGTAGTAGTTCTTATAGGCTCGAAGCCTAACCAAAACTCATCAGATCCAGTTCCACCCGTGAGGAAATCAATGTTTGCCTGTAGATTTACATTGCCGCTATAAGAAATGTCGCCAAAAAGCGTGTCATTTCCCTGCCCTCCATTTAGAATGTCACTGCCTTCATTTCCTTGAATTAGATCGTTGCCGTCGTCTCCGCTGAGCGTGTCATTTCCCTCGTCACCTTGCAGGGTGTCCTTGGATGTGCCGCCGAAGATTAAGTCATTTCCAAGAAATCCAGATAAATCATCCTCTCCGTCATTGCCTCGGATGACATCATCTCCAATATCTCCACCAATTTTGTTTGCCTGGTTGTCTCCTTCCAGCGTGTCGTTATAGATAGAACCTAGAAGATTTTCAATGTTAATTAGAACATCGCCTTCGGCGCTTCCTCCGCTGGCAATTTTGTTCTTCAAGCTAATGTTTACTGCTGCCGCAGAAGTAACGTAGACAGCGGCATCTATCCCTTCTCCGCCATTGAGTGTGTCGGCTCCTATGCCGCCATCCAGCAAATCATTTCCGGTTGCACCGTCTAAATAATTTGCTTCGGCATTTCCAATTAGAATGTCATCAAATTGTGAGCCTTCAATCTGCTCGATCGAGATTAAAACATCTCCGACCGGATCAACACTGAGATCTGCAAAGCCCTGTAAAGGAGAATGATTCAAATCAATGCGGACGGAAAATGTAGAAGTGCGATAACTGGCAATATCCCACCCTTCTCCACCGTCCAAGACATCTCCGCCCGGCCCACCAATCAGCAGATCATTGCCCTCATTTCCTCGCAGGAAATCGCTGCCGCTGCTGCCATCTGCTGTGTCGTTTCCAGCGCCCAGAACCAGAATGTCGTTGCCCAGTCCACCGCGAACGCTGTCGTTTTTAATCGTGCCCGTGAGCCGCAGACGGCTGATAGTATCGAAGGCGATCGCATCCAGCGTTCTTGCATTGTCAGCCGTGTTGCGAAACAAGAAGCCACTAGTAGCACCCTGAAACCCGCCTGTGATGCCAGTCCCCACATCGTTGATGGAATAGTCTACGACCAAGACATCGTTGCCTGAGACTCCGGATACCGCGTCAATCTTGCCGCTGCTTAGTCCTGGATCAATTTCGTTATCGCCTGCATCACCTGTTAGGGAATCGGCGAACTGGGTGCCGCGAATGTTCTCGACGGTGGCGATCGCTCGATCATCTTTCTCAAACACGTCGCCGGTCGCGTCTGCGTTGAAGCCGATGCCTGCTAGCAAACTGACGATGACATAATCTGGAGAGTCGCTGTAATCGACCCAATCCAGACCCCTGCCGCCCTCAAAGGTATCTGCGCCTGCGCCCCCAAACAGGGTATCGTTGTTGCCACCGCCATTCAGTCTGTCGTTGCCTCCCAGTCCTTTGAGGATGTTGCCTGCTAGATCCCCTTCTAGCGTGTCATTGTGGGATGAGCCTTCCAGATTTTCAATCGTGCTGTAGCCTTCTATGGGTTCAACTTTTGGCGCTTTATTGGGATCTTCTGATCGCGTAATACGCCCAGCAAAATCGAGTTGATCGCCTGCTGCGTCCCCGCCCTTACCTGTACCCCGGATCAAGCTGACATCCACCCCCGCCGCAGAAGTAAGATAAGAAGCCCAATCCTGTCCTGGTGATTCATTGACATAGCCGCCGCCATTGAGCGTGTCTGCACCTTTACCACCGAGCAGCCAGTCGTCTCCCAAATTGCCGCTCAGTCCTGCGTTGTCGCCCTCTAGCGAGTCGTCTCCATCGCCCCCATAAAGGCGATCGTCGCCGACAAGTCCCGCCAGATGATTGTTCTCATCGTTTCCGAAAATGATGTCGTTATAGGCCGATCCCTGGACGGATTCGATGCTAATCAGGCGATCGCCCTCTGCATCGCCACCAAAAGCAACGCCAGTTTTTAGATTGATAAACACTGCGGCTGGCGAAGGAATGTAGCTGGTACTGTCTTCGTCTGCGCCGCCATCGAGCGTGTCGCTGCCCGCGCCGCCCACCAGAAAATCTTTGCCCTTGCCCCCGGAGAGCGAGTCATTTCCGTTCAGCCCTTCCAGCGTGTTTTCATCGTCATCACCAAGTAAAATATCGTCCCCATTGGAGCCTTCGATGTACTCGATATCGATCAGGCGATCGCCCTCTGCGTCTCCGCCGGAGCCGATAAACGCCTTTTGCTTGGGCCTGGTCAAATCGGGGGAAAAGCGCACACCGACCAGGGATTCTCGATAGCTGACCTGATCAGAGCCATTCTTCCCTCCGTCGATTTCATCTGCACCCGCGCCGCCCAGAAAATAATCATCATCTTTACCGCCCCGCAGCGTGTCGTCGCCTGCGCCACCCATTAGAACGTCTTCTCCATCGCCTCCCTCCAGCACATCGTTCCCGTCGCCGCCATAGAGCTGGTCATTCCCGTCTTCACCCTTCAAAAGAGCAGGCAGAAGCACACCATCTGCAACCACAATTACGTCATCTTCTTTGCCGCCATTTCCTTGAATTTGGGTGATATTTTGCCACTGCTTGACTAAGCCAAAAGCGCTGATCTCAACATTTCCTGTCGCCGGATCTTGCGGAAGCTGAATCGTATAAAACTCTGCAACGTCAGTGGGTTTCTGTCCATCAATTTCACCTCGATTCCTCGCTCTATCGCCAATATTTAGCACCAGAATGCCCGGTGAAAGCTCAGTTGCCAAACCTTTAGCTAGTTCCTCCTTGTCGCTGCATCCTGTCTCGAAGCTGAGCAGCATGACTTTAGCAATATTGAATCGTTTCTTAAAGCTAAAAATGCCAAATCCAATCTTTATAAATGCATCGAGAAATGCTGAAAGCTTGCCCGTGATTGGATCAAAAAGGCAGGATGAACCAAGTTCATCAACGTGAGCTTTACCATCTTTATTTGCACCGTCATTGAGAAAAATATCCAGTTCTCCCAGGATACCTCCGCCCACTCCGGCTTCAAAGATAAAAACGCTCAATGCGGCATAAGCAGCAAGGCTTGCATCCAGGCTGGCGATCGGGTCATAGCCTCCTGGCGCATTAGGATTTGGTCTAGTTGCAATGTAGAAACCATTGGCGATTTTTTCGGGGTCGTTGTGTCCAGCCTGTCCAAATTGAATGAGTCCTCTTGTGTCGAACCCGACATCTAAATCAATGGAACCGCCCAGCAATCCTTCAATTTTTGCGCCGAGCGGGCCTAAGATTGGGAAATATTGGGCGAACTCAGCAGAAAAGCCAAGTCTAGGAATGTCATACCGAATCAAATCGACTTGCTTATTTAGCAGGAGATTAATCACCTGACCTGGTTCATCAAGCAGAAGAATATCTAGCCCAGTTGTATTTCCAATCTCTGCTTTGAAAAAGCTCTGGGTTTTCTGTGCATCTGTATTTCCGCTCTCAGCAAGTTTTTCTAGCTGAGTGGCGATCGCCTCTACGCCACCATTGAGAATTGCGGTTGCTTGATCGAGGGTGAAATCAGGGCTGCGCGGATCAAAATTAGGATCTAACGTATAGCTGCCAAAATCAATCGGGATGTCTCCCAAATCAATCAGGTCACCAACCTTATCCACAATGTTTTTGATCTGAATGACCGCATCAATGAAATCGAAGACAGGCTTGGCATCGCCCAATGGAAAAAGTTCGATAATATCTCTCAGGCTGACTCTGCCATCTTTGTTGAGATCTAAAAAGCTGCGACCGAAGTCATCAATGATGGGCAATCGTTTCTGAAGAACGTTAACGATCGGCCCGATGGGAAATGCATTAACGATCGCCTCTACTCTCTGAAAGATGGGTTCCAGAAAGTCTAGAAAAGAGCCGAGATCAAGTTTGACGTTATCAAAGCTGATAGTGGGGCGATCGCCCAGCAAGCCGGTATTTTGAGCCAGCACTAAGCTTTTAGATGAGGCTGGATCTACAATCGGGTCGCCAAAGTTCCATTGCAGATTAAAGTCCGTGCTGATAGACGGCAAAAACTTCGTGCCCAGATCGGTTTTCAGCGTGAGATTAACATTGGCAGCGCCGCCCAGTTTCCAGTCAATTAAATCCTTTGGGTTAACAACTTCAAGCTCTGTTGTTGTTAACTGATCGTCGGCATCTTTGAGATCAATCGTGAACTTTCCGCTGAATTTTGTGGGTATATTTCCATCACCGTCTGCGTCTTGCCCTGCATTGTCGGGATTATCGTCTGCATCCTCATCGGTAACTGCTACTTTGAGAAAGCCAAGAACTCCTGCTTCGGCCTTCATGTCGGGGATCGTGGCATCCAGCGTAATGGTTAGCTCGTCTGGGTCTTTGGTATTTACATAAAACCCATCAGTTGCATTGATGCCAAAACCCACATCCAGAGAGAAGCCTAGCTGAGTTTTGACATCGCCTTCGACCTCTAAACCCAGTCCCGGCAACCCCAGATTAAAATTAACGGGTAATGTGAGTAATTCGAGCGATCGCCCCAATTTCAAGTTAATGCTGAGATTATCGCTGCTCTCGCTAACCTGGACATCCTGCTTATCAACATCGCCATCTCCATCCAGATCCTGAAGCCATCCAGTTTCATCTAGCGCCTCGTAGAGTTTCTGCTGAATAAAAGCAGAAGTTACAGGTTCTCCAGTGCCCTGGGCAAACTTTTCTCGAATCTCGTCTCGAAGCGTGGTTAGAAATTTTGCTGCCGGGTCGCTCGTCTCCTTGAGATGATTGCCGATCAGCGGCAGACTATTTGCAAGGACAATGGTATCAATTGCAGTTTGCAATTTTTCTAGAAACGCATCAACACCAGGCTGAAAATCTTTTAGATTGCTTCCCAAATAGGTTCCAGAAGCTGAAGTTTCAACATTCATGTTATTAATTCCAGAAATTGAGTGAACTGCTTTTGGGGCTGCGTGGCGCTTTCTCGTAAGCTCAGTCACACTCAGCCGCTTGCCGAATCCAGCAGTTTTGAAGTGAAGACGAGAAAATCAGCAGCGGTCATTCCTTCGAGGGTGAAACCATCAATATCTCCAACGCCGACTTCTAACAGGTTATTTTCTGGGTCGCCCAGCAGAAAACGATCCTCTGCCGTGTTTAGTGGCAGGACTGCTGCTGTATTTCTTTGCATGTTGCCTCAATAGGTTTGCTTATGGGACGAGTGATGCGCGATCGCCCTGCTAACTGCTGTTCGTGTTGAATTGTGCGGTAAGGAAGGGAGGCTGTCAGGGCGATAAAGTCGTGACTGCAAAATAACGAGGTCGGAATAAGCCGCAAAAAGTCGTGGAAAGCCGTATAGTTTTGAAAAATCGACTAAACGTACCGAGTCCGGCGATACACTGCGTGGTGTGAACCTATGGATCTGGATGAGTTGATCAGGGTTGCGGATGCTGTTGTTCGGCAAGAATTGAAACGACCGCTGAGCGATTTGGAGCGCTATGTGCTGCAAGAGTCGTTTAAGGGCAAAAGCTACGAGCAAATGACAGACGGCTGGGCTTTTAAGACGGTGAAAGATGCAGGTTCGCGGCTGTGGAAATGTTTTTCTCAGGCGCTTGGAGATGGTGTAAAGGTTCAAAAGTCTACCTTTCAGATGGCGCTGGTGCGTTTGTCGGAGCGAATGGGGCATCACCTGCCCGAACCTGCTCAAGCGGCTCTCTCCCCAGACTCATCCCTTCAAAAAAAGGCAGTTAACTTACCTGCTAATCCATTTGGCGATCGCGGCCGTATTACCGACCCTTCTCGATTCTTTGACCGAGATGAGATTCTCAGGCAGGTCTTTGAAGCGTTGCAGCAAGGGGCTAGTGTGTCGCTGGTGGGCGAGTCGCGGATAGGAAAGTCTTCTTTGCTGGCGATAATCTGTGCCCGCGGCCCGGCAACGCTTCAGCTACCGCCTGACGCTTTTGTGCAGATCAATATGCAGTCGATTCGAGATGAAGCTGAATTTTTTGAAGCGCTGTGTCAGGAACTAGGAATCGAGCCGCCTTGCCGGGGCTATGCGCTGCGTCGCAAGCTGAAAGATACGCATCATATTCTGTGTCTGGATGAGGTAGAGCGCATGAGCCATTCCGACGACTTTAGCGGGCGCGAGCGGACGGAACTGCGGGGGCTGGCAGATGGCGCAAATGCTCCGCTGACGCTCGTCACCGCCAGTCGCTTGCCCCTGAGCCAGTTGTTTCCCGATTCGCCAGAGCAAACCTCGCCCCTAGCAGGCATTTGCCAGACGATTCAAGTAGAACCATTTTCGCCTGCGATCGCCCAATCTTTTATCATGCACCGTTTACAAAATAACCCAATCCAGTTTACATCTGCCCAAATCCACCAGCTCATTGCCCAGAGCGGGGGGCATCCTGCTCGGTTGCAAGAAAGCGCGGCAGATTTATATCGTCAGTTGTCGGACGTATGAATCGATCACAATGCCACAGTTTTCTATAGATTCGCAAGATTCGCAGGGGTTCTGGGCTTCGAGGCAGAGTCGCTGCCTGAGCTTGTTGCAAGGGCGACACTATCTCTGGCTGTTGGACTGGGTCTATTGCCATCCCACTCGTTTGAAAGAATATTTTTATCAAATTGATCCGGCAATCTATAGGACTGAGCCAGGGCTTCAGCCTATTCTTCGCACGCTCCAACTTCCACCCTATCGAAATCTATACTGTATGGTTCCTATCCTCAGCTTGTGCTTTGGGCTTGGGTTAGGGTTGCCATTAATGGGGTTGGCAGGTTGGTATTTGCACCACTCGATTGATGTTGTGTGGGGAATTGACGGGGCGATCGCCGGAGCATCTATTGGAACCCTATTTCTTATCTTATTTCTAGGCGTTTTTGGAACGGCTGTCAGCATTGCCAGAGGGTTAGTAGCGGGTACAGTGGTCGGTGTTGCCAGCGGCATTATGAATAGTATTTTATTTTGTGTTGTCCTTGGGCTTTCGCAAAGTCTGCCGTGGCCCAATGCAGATACGCAGTCAGATATTATTGCAACCTTTGCATTATCTTTTGGGCTGGCGATTGGAGTTATTGTTGGCATCACCATTGGCGGTTTTGCTGGAAACATTGTTGGGCTGGCGTTAGGAAGCACAGGCAGCTTGGTCGTTAGCATCGTATTTAGTGTGCTAGTCAGTGCGTCGTCAGCCGTTGATCTCGCGGCTGAGCAAACCGGAATTTTGTTTGGATTTGTGTTTGGGTTGGTGGCAATCGCGACTGGCGGGGCTGCGGTTAGTCTGGTAAAGGGGATTTTTAGCAGCGTTATTATTTCAGCGGCGGTGGGAGTTGCGGTTGGGTTTTCGTCCACTCCGGCTGTTGGTCTGCTGACGGGGGCGATCGCCGTCTCTTGCTCCTTGCGTTTGCCGTTCTACGTGATGGAGCTAATATGGGCGGGATGCTGTCCTCAAAACCGTCACCCTGCCGAGTGGGACGAACTGTTAATTATCTACATTCCAGGTCTGCAACGGCGACTTTTTCGGCAAATCCAGCAAGATTTCTACAGCGGCATGATGCAGCTTTGTTATCTAGCCCGCAATCCATTTCAGCGTTGGGTTGCCCAGTCTGTACTCAAGCGATATCTTAGCCAACACCCCGCACCACTGCACGCACTGCATTCCTTACTAACTCTTCCAGCCAGCGATGCTTATATTTTCTCGCCCATTAGTCATGCTGGTTGGCGGCATCTTCCAGCGATTAATCACGTCCTCTTGGGGGAGCTACACAATCGTTGGGTCAACTGTGCTGTAGATCCCAGTAGCCGTCTGTTTGAACACCTGGTCTATCAGTTAACTCGTCGCTTTCGAGACAGGAAACAGACTCCTGTGACCGAATGGGCAAGGCTTTTATTTCAGTTGCAAACAGCAGACATATCGCAACAAAAGCTTTCATCCCAGCAGCTTGCCGAAGCCCGGGCGATCGCAGCTCAGCTTGCCTCCTATCCTGGCGGTGCAGACGTTGGTCAGTTTTTTGACGCGATTGATATGTTCCTCAGGGGCGATCGCCTTTCATCCCTCGTAAAGATCGTTTCAGACGCAAGCCTCCCGCTTCCTTCTGTAGACAATGCGCTCAACCCACCTGTTGCAGAGCGTCTTCATCAACTGCAAGCAATTGCGACTGACTTGCACACCTCTGGATCAACCAGTCGAGTCAGTCAGCAGTCGGCTCTCCTGCGAGCAGCTAATGCGCTCAAATTGCTGGAAGAAGGTCTGGAGGCATGGGTTATTACGCCTGAGCGCGTTATCCTGCGCCAGGTAATTCATCACTGGCAGCACCTTGTCTGCGTTGCTAGTGGGGAAATTGGTAATGCTCAACCGATTCAGCCCATTGCCAATCCTTATGTCATTGGCAACCCAGTTACGGGAAGTGTCTTTGTCGGTCGTGAGGATATTATGCGTCGGTTTGAAGAACTCTGGTTGCCTGGTCAGCAAGTCCCCTCGGTTGTGTTGTATGGGCAGCGACGCATGGGGAAATCATCAATTTTGCATAATTTGAAAGCTATTTTGGGCGATCGCGCTGTCATTGTTGACTTCAATTTGCAGGTCATGGGCATTGTCAATAGCACTCATGAATTGCTCTACGCGCTGGCTATTGAGATGTACGATAGCCTTCCTCAGCCATTGCCTGATACGGTTCAGGAGCCTCAGCTTGCCCAGTTCACTCAGCACAATCCATATCAATCCTTCTTGCGATTCCTCAAGCGTCTCGATGCTGTTCGTGCTAGCAGACGATTCATTATCACAGTGGATGAATTTGAATTGCTAGAACATCTCATTGAAACTCATGTTATAGAACAACGGTTAGTTGCTTTTTGGAGAGGGCTGATCCAATCCTATCCGTGGTTTGTCATGGTCTTTGCTGGGCTGCATACTTTAGATGAGATGCGGCAAGACTATTGGTGCCCTCTATTCAGCAGTGTAATGGCTATACCAGTTGGGCTGCTGTCGTTTTCCGCAGTGCGGCAACTTGTTACACAACCCTCGCTTGATTTTGAGTTGGAATATGATCCAGCAGCTGTTCAGCAGATCTTCGCCCTTACCAGCGGACAACCCTATCTTGTGCAGCTTCTAGGACATACGTTAGTCACTTACTTTAATCGGGTAGTATTTGAACAGGGCGTTTCGCGGGATAAAAGATTGACGCTTCAGGATCTAGAGAGAGTCGTCCATTCTGCCAGTTTTTATCGAGACAGTGACGCTTATTTCATGGGAATTTGGCAACAGGCAGAAAACAGTCAACCAGTTGGTCAATCCCAGGTATTGCGCTGTTTGGGCGATCGCCCACTCTCTATCTCAGAGCTTTCAGACAAAACTGATCTGAGTGTATCGACTCTCCAGTCAATTCTCTCGGCATTACAAAAACGCGGCATTGTTGTGAACACGAATGGGCGCTATACCTACGCCGTCGAGCTAATGCGGGGCTGGGTAAAGCGTCTAGATCTGCCCTCCAGGTCTGAATCGCCAATTTAGCGGTGGCTAATCTCTGTTAATTCTGTGAATTAAGTAAAGCAAAATACAAGTAAAGCAAAACACTGCAAGATAGTGATAAGTTTCTCATACAGCGCCATAGACGCGATCGCCGCAAGCTTTGTCAAGCTCTGGATTAGCAATCTAAAATCGTCAATCCAAAATTCAAAATCACGACGGGTTGCACAAAAGCGCAACTGCTAGATCACAAAGCCGCACTCGCCGCGTCCAGTTTTGACCGATGAGTCGGCGCGAAGGCGTAGTGACTTCTCAGGCTCATCTCGGTAGGCTAATAAGCATCAAGGCAGCGCGTAAAACGAAATCGCAAAACTAAACATTAGGGCGATCGCGCTTGACTCCTGAACCTGTTCCGATCTGATTGCACGTCCCCCCTAACCAATCCAGAAGAGGACACTCACCATGACTGCTACATTCGCTCCCACACATCCGCCTGCACGAGTTCCCAAGTTTATTCGGAATGCTATTCGTAATGTCGCCTTTCCGCTGTCTCCGGTTCCCGAATTTGAGCATTCCATTTTTGATTGGACCATCATCACGTTGACAGTTGGTACGATGATCTTCGGCGTGTTGGGCGGGTGGTTTGCCCAGCGGGCCAGTGCCGCAGAAGTTCCCACCACCCCCGCGACCGAGGTGCAGCCGAATCCTGGCACTGCGGCAGACTTAGGTGGTGTGGTGCTGCCAATCTGCTATTTTCCTGAAGACCCGACGATCTGCTTTACCGGCGTGGGAGGCGGCAACGGTAAGGATGAGCAGCCCCGCCCTGTTGCGCCGCTGATCAAGCCGCCGCTGATTCACGTCCGCCCCACCTTTTCGCCAATGGAGCCGGAGCCGCCCGTTTTGCCGATTGTGATTGCGCCGCTCTCTTGAGACGGGGTCTGCGGCTCAGGTTACCGATTTTCCTCAGGGTTGCATTCTCGGCTTAGCACCAGCCGCCCGTCGGCTAATTCATACAAACCCTGCGGCTCGATGATGGGATCGCCGGGCTGCCAGGAACGGCTCTGGGGCAACGGCTCTGGGGCCGTTTCGGGTAGCGGCTGCACATCTCCGGTGGGGAAGGGCGACAGCGACGCATTTCCCGGTGCGTAGGGCAAGCCGCCAGATCCCGTAATGACAAAGCGACCCGATTGGCGATCGCGCACCACGCAGCTATTAGCCAGCAGCCGCCCTTCGTCTATCGAGGCATCTGCCAGCGGCGTGAGGCTATTTTGAACCCCGCTGGTGTCGGGGGTGGTGATCTGCCCAGAGGCGGTTTGCCCCGATGCGTTTAGATCCACCTGGTCGTTGCCGTCGAAGTCATCTGCGCTGCCGGGGGGATTCGTCTCGCTGAAAAAGGGCGGGAGCGTGATGTTGCCGCCGCGCCCCTCGGCTGCTCGACTAATAATGTCGCTGTCGTCGAAGGCCACCACGCCCGCGCCGCCGATGGTGATGTTGCCGCCGTCGAGTTTGCTATCGGTGGTGATATCGCTGTCGCCTTCGAGTAAGGTAAGGCTTCTGGAAGCAAGTTCGCCTGTGTTGATCTCAATGTTGCCACCAGAGGAGCGGCGGGCGCGGGTGGTGATGTCGCTGTCGGACATTTGCAGGCGGCCGCCCGTGTTGATGCGAATGTTGCCTGCTGTGCCGCGCCCGCGGCTGGCGGCAGTGATGACGGCGCGTTCGGTGAGGAACAGGCTGCTGGTGTTCAGCGTAATGCTCCCACCTGCATCCCGTCGGCTTTCGGCGGTGATTTTGCTGTTGCTGAGTGAGGTGCGATCGCTCACGTTCAGCGTAATGTTCCCCGCCGTGCGCCCTCCTGTGTTTTCTGCGGTAATGGCGGCGTTGTCGGTCAGGTTCAGGCTGCTGGTGCTCAGCGTGATGCTGCCCCCTGCGGCAAACTGTCCGGCGGCGGTAATATTGCCATTGCTCAATCGTGTGCCACCGCGAATTGCGATGTTGATATCGCCTGCATCCCCCTGTCCGGCGGTTTGGGCAGAAATGATGGCACTATCTGACAACTGCAAACTGCCACCGCGCACGGTGATGCTGCCGCCGCGTCCTCTAGAGTTGGGCTGGGTGTCGGCAAACAAGCCGCTCTGCCCATCGCCCGCGTTGGCGACCGCAGTGCCAAATTTTTCGCGGCGATCGCCCACCGTCGGATCGCTGCCCGAAAACGTGATCTCGCCGCCCTCCAGCGTAATGCTGCCTGCCCGCCCCCGCCGCAGGGCGCTGGCAATCACCTGGCCGCCACCCGTTGCCTCAAACTCGTTGACCGATAGGCGAATGCTGCCGCCCCGACGGTTGTTTTCGCTAACTGCATAAACCGCAGCCCCATTTAGAATTCGCAGGCGGTTGGCTCGAATGAAAATCTCGCCACCGCGCCCCTGTGCGCCGGATCGAGTGTTGGTGAACAGCCCGCTAGAGCGTCCGGTTTCATTGGTAAATCCTGCCAGTCGGACATCACCTGTAGCGATAATCCGAATGTTGCCTGAATTGCCCCGTCCAGCGGTGTTGGCGACCAGTTGGGCCCCCCGGCGAATCGAGAGCGACCCCGTCTGAATCCGCACTGTGCCGCCGCGCCCGATCGCGTCGCTTTGCACGTTGCTGAAAATGCTGGTCTCTGTGCCGCGCAATGAGACGCGATCGCGCGCCCGAATCCTCACTTGACCCGCATTGCCCCGCCCGGCGGTGTTGGCCACCAGCGACGCGCCATTGGTGAGAAACAGCGAACCCGTCTCGATGTCGATCGCGCCGCCCCGCAGCCGAACGTCGTCGTCCAGCGCTAGCGTATCTGCGCCCACGCTGCTGAAAATAGCGGTGCCGTCGCCGTCGAGGGAGATGCGATCGCCCACTCGGAGAATCACATCTCCTGCATTGCCGCGTGCGCGAGTGCTGGCGACTAGTTGCGCCCCGTCAGCTAGTTCTAAACTATTGGCCGTAATGTTGATGTCGCCGCCATTGCCTATGCCTTCATCTTCAACATTGCTAAAGGCCACGCTGATCTGGCCGTTTGGGCCGGTTCCGGCAAAACGCACGCGACCCGTAGCGTTGATCACAATGTTGCCGGAATCGCCCTCACCCAACGTGCCTGCAAATAGCCGCGCTCCGTCCAGCACAAACAGATTGCGGGCTTGAATGTTGATGTCGCCACCATTGCCCCGTCCGCCTGCACCCACTCGACTAAAAGCGGCGGATGGCAGGGAGCCATTAGCGCTGCGTCCTTGAAGTGTTACGTCTCCGGTTGTCCTGATCGTGACACCGCCTGCATTGCCCTGCGCGTCTGTGCTGGCGACTAGTTGCGCCCCGTCAGCTAGTTCTAAACTATTAGCCGTGATGTTGATGTCGCCGCCATTGCCTACACCGTCATCTTCAACATTGCTGAAGGCCACGCTGACCTGTCCGTTTGGGCCGGTTCCGGCAAAACGCACGCGACCCGTGGCGTTGATCACAATGTCGCCGGAATCGCCTTTCCCCAACGTGCCCGAAAACAACCGCGCCCCGTCCAGCACAAAGAGGTTGCGGGCTTGGATGTCGATGTTGCCGCCGCGCCCTACCGCACCATCGTTGACTCGGCTAAAGATTGCGCTGGTAAGCTGCTGATCGGCACTGAGTCCCTGAAATAGTACATCGCCAGTTGCCCGAATCAAAACATCTCCTGCGTCGCCCTGACCGTTGGTATTGGACAAAAGCTGCGCGCCGTTTAGCACCGATAGAGAACCTGTGCGGATGTCGATAGTGCCGCCTTGAAGCTGAATGCTGTCGTCTAGCGCCAGGGTTTCTGCATTGATGCGGCTGGAAATGACGGTGTTCTTACCGTCGAGTAAGATGCGATCGCCCACTCGGATCACCACGCCTCCCGCATTCCCTTGAGCGCTCGTGCTGGCGACCAGTTGCGCTCCGTCAGCCATCTCCAACACATTGGCAGTAATGTTGATATTGCCCCCGTCGCCTACTGCGTTCCCCTCGGTATTGACAAACGCCACGCTGGTTTGCCCGGTGGGGCCGGTTCCGGCAAATCGCACTCGCCCGGTGGCATTGATGATGATGTCGCCCGAATCGCCCTCGCCCAGCGTGCCCGAAAATAGCCGCGCTCCGTCCAGCACGAATAAGTTACGGCTGCGGATATCGATATTGCCGCCCTGACCCCTACCGCCTGCGCCGATTCGGCTAAAGACCGCGCTGGGGAATTGGTTGTTGGCGCTACGCCCTCGAAAGATGACATCGCCCGTTGCCCGAATAGTAACGCTGCCTGCATCGCCCTGCCCTTCTGTACTGGCGACGAGTTGCGCTCCATCCAGAAACTCTACTGTTTCAGCCGTAATGCTAATATTGCCGCCCCGCCCGATGCTGCCAGTTTCAACGCTGGTAAAAGCAACGCTGTTTTGCCCGTTGGCGCTATTTCCGGCAAACCGCACCTGCCCCGTAGTGTTAATAATAATGTTGCCCGAATTGCCTCTTCCGAGCGTACCTGCTGTCAGTCGGGCCCCGTCCAGCACAAACAGGTTGCGGGATTGAATGTCAATATTGCCGCCATTACCCTGTCCATCTTCTCCCACTCGGCTAAAGGCGGCGGTTGGCAATACACCATTGGGGCTACGGCCTCGAAAGGTGACATCGCCCGTGGCTCGAATCGTGATGCTGCCTGCATCGCCCTGCCCATTTGTGCTGGCGATCAGTTGCGCTCCATCGGCGAGATTCACGGTTTCGGCGGTAATGCTGATGTTTCCACCCCGACCAATGCCGCCGTCTTCGACATTGGTAAACGCCACAGTGGTCTGTCCGCCAGGCCCGGTTCCAGCAAAGCGTACCTGATTTGTGGCATTGATTATGATATTGCCCGAATCGCCCGTCCCCAGCGTACCTGCTGTCAGTCGGGCCCCGTCCAGCACAAACAGGTTGCGGGATTGAATGTCGATATTGCCGCCGCGTCCTCTGGCTCCTTCATCAACGCGAACAAAGGCAGCGGATGGCAGCGAAGTATCTGTAGGGCTGCGTCCCTGAAAGGTCACGTCTTCGCGGGCCCGGATCAGGATGCTGCCTGCGCTGCCCTGCCCTGCGGTGTTGGCGAGTAGTTGCGCTCCGTTGAGCAACACCAGAGACCCCGTGGTAATTTGAATGTTGCCGCCCTGAAGCTGAATGCTGTCGTCTAGGGCCAGAGTTTCTTCTCCCACGCGACTAAAGATGTCGCCGCCGTCGAGTAAGATGCGATCGCCCATCGTCAGAATCACGTTCCCAGCATTACCCTGCCCTAGCGTACTGGTGCTGATCTGGGCCGTGTCTAGCAACTCCAGTTGATTTGCCACAATTTCCACATTACCTGCGTTGCCAATCGCGTTTTCATTTACGCGGTTTCTAACGAGGCTGTCTTCTGCGATTCGCACTGTGCCCGTTGCATTCAGCCGGAGGTCGCCCGCTTGGCTGCCCTCTGCGCCGAAGGTAGATTCGATGCCTGCCTGCAACTCGCTATCGCCCAGCACAGAGATGTTCCGCGCTGTGACGCTAATATCGCCCTTGTCCCCCAGCAGCACGTCCACAACTGCGCCATTGGTAAAGGTCACGTCACCCCGCGCCAGCCCGTCGGGAATCACCAAGCTGCCGTTGGGGTTAAGCTGCACCGTGCCGCCCGCTGCCACTGCGCCAATGTCGATGCGGCCGCCAAAGGCGCTCAACCGTCCCCCTTCGACCTGCACGTCACCGCCTAGCAGCGTCAGGCTTTGCCCATTGGGAACCCGCAGCCCCACCAAAAACGAGTTGCCTGGAACAACAGGCGTGACGGAGCGGTTGACGATGGTTCCTGCGGCCACCTGGTTGAAGAACAGCGCCGAGGGATTGATCGTCAGCAACGCCGACGGAACTTCGGGGGCAGTGGCGCTGAAGCGTCCCAAATCGCCAAACTGGAAGCCGCTGGCGGTGGTGGCCAGGAAAGACCCCTGGAGATCGAGGCTGGCGGCTGGGCCAAACAGGATGCCGTTGGGGTTGAGGAAATACAGGTCGGCGCTGCCCAACACGCCCAGCCGTCCCAAAATGTTGGACGGGTCGCCCCCAGTGACGCGGCTAAAGATGGCTTCCACCCCGGCAGGATTGGCGAAATACGCACCCCGCCCCGCGTCGATATTGAATTGCTCAAAACTGTGGAACAGGTTTGCGCCGCGCCGCGCCCCGCCATCGATGCGATCGCTCAAAATGCCTCGAATCAGCACGTCCCGCGTCACTACCGAGCTTTCTGCTCCCAGCGTGCCATCTTCAAGAATTGCCTGCGCCTGGGCAGCGGATGGTAAAGCGGTCAGCAGTCCCAGGGCCGCCGTGAGCGCAATGGCTGTGACAGTTGCCTGGGGTGGCCCAGACCAATCAGAGCTTTGGGGCAGGGTGCAGGTTTGGGGACGCATAGACGCTTTCCAGAGAGCAAAAGTTGCCTGTAGTCTACCATCCTGCTTTTGGGTGAAACGCACCTAAAAAGTTCATTAAATTCAGCAGTTTTAGCGATTCCCTCCTTGAGCCATTGCAGAAAAGTGCAAGCAAGTTTTCAGGTTTCAGCAAATCCTTTGAGCAAAAACTTCAGCCCTGGGGCTGGGTCGCTCCGATATAGTTCGAGTGTGGTGCAGTTCCAGTTTGGGAAGTGTCCCACCCCAGCCCAACTTGAGCGGTTCAGTTCTTAAACCACTATTTCGCGTTTGCGATTCCGGGTTCCTTTGTGATTTCTGTGCTGTTGATCGGTGTCCTGGTTTGGCTGGCAGTGTTTCATTGGCAAACGCAGCGAGCCTTGCGGTGGTGGTTTGAGCAGCAGCACCACTGGCTTTGTCGCGAGGCGGAGCAGGTTCGCAACGGCCCTTTGCAAAGTACCTTCGTCATGCGGCGACAGTTGGAAATGAACTCGGATACGCTGAGCAAACCCCTCACCGAGCAGCCCGCCTGGATGGCACAGGTGACGCTACTCAACGGGCAACTGGTGCGGCTGAGTGATGACCTGTCGCCGCCGTATCTGGAAACTAGCCTGCCGCTGGCGCTTCAGGCGTGGGCGCAGGAGGCAGAGTTGTCAGGCTGTCCGAGGCTGCTGCTGTGTTTGCCCCCAAGCTGGCCCGTAGAGCCGACGCTGCGGGTGTCGCTGTTGCTGTCGATGTTGACGCATCTGCTGCGGGGAACCCAGTCGGCGAGTGACGGGCCAACGGCCATTGCCCTGGAACTGGCAGAGCGATCGCCCCTTGGCATCGGTCACATTGGCGTACTGACCATTCGGCTAGAGTATCCAACGGTGGCAGCGGCAGAGGCGGCAGGGCGATCGCCCCAGTGGGATTTGCTCAGTCGTGCGTTTGCGGTGCTGGCTCCGGGCCGCTGCACCCGACGGCGACAGGCGCAGCGCATCGTTTGGCAGTTTCGCTGGCGGCTCTCGCCAGACCCATCGGCCCCCCGATGTTAGCAGGGAGCTGAGCCTGGGCTGAAATGCTGATGAGTTTTGCGACCCTCGGTTTCTCTCGGATTCGCCCCCTATCCACAATATGCAAGAGCAAGGATGACGCATTATGACCAGAGCATTAGCCTTTAACCCAGGTGTCGCAGCGGACAGGAGCCAGAAGCGGCGATCGCAAATGACCGCAGCGCTTGCGCTTAAGCTAGAAAGGGAGAGACGACGGGAGGCGCAAATGGCGGAAACCGCTGCACTCAAGAAAATTGTTGTCGTGGATGACCACGAACTCGTGCTGAACAGCACCGTCGAAGCGCTGAAGCAGCGGTATGCCGATGCCCAGATCACCACCGCCCAAACCGCAGCCAGCGCCCTCGCCCAGATTGCCCAAACCCAGCCCGATCTGGCAGTAGTAGACCTGGCGCTGCCCGAACAGCCGGGCCAGCCCTCGCGCCCAGAAGTGGGGCTAAAGCTGTTGCGGACGCTGATGCAGCAATATCCCACGCTCAACATTGTGGTGCAAAGTGCCAATGCCAAGTCGCTGGTGCGGCTGAAGCCTGCGATCAATGCCCACGAGGGCGGTTTCATTATTGCCGACAAGAGCCTGTCGCTGAAGGAAATGTTAACCAAAGTGGAGTGGGCAATGCAGGGGCTGGTGTTTACGCCGAAGGAAATGCGAACTGGGCTGGAAATCAAACCAGAGTGGCTGGAGGTGCTGCGGCTGGCGTTTCACGAAGGCTTGCAGGATAAGGCGATCGCCGAACGGATGAGCGTCGCCGAGCGCACCGTCCGCCACTATTGGACGCAGGTGCAAGACGCGCTGGGTGTATACCCCGACAGCGGCAAAAATCAGCGCATCCAGACCGAAATCCGCGCCCGCGAAGAAGGACTGATTGACTAAATGAGCAAGCAGCACCCGCTCTGGGCCGCGCTGCGGCGCGAGTGGCGCATCTGGAAAGCAGGGGCGCTGCCGGGACTGGCGGTAATTGCGCTGGTGGCGCTGCTGCGGCTAACGGGCAGCCTGCAAGTGCTGGAGTTGCTGGCGCTAGATCTGCTGCTGCGGATTCGGCCGGCCGAACCCACCGACCCGCATCTCCTGATCGTCGGCATCGATGAAGACGACATTGAGGCGATCGGGCAATACCCCATTCCTGATGGACAATTGGCGGCGCTGATCCAGACCTTGCAACAATCGCAACCGACGGCGATCGCCCTTGACCTGTACCGCGATCTGCCCCAAGAGCCAGGCAGCGCCGAACTGCAAGCGCTATTTCGCAGCCAGCCCAACCTGTTTGGCATTGAAAAAGTGATTGGACGGGCGATCGCCCCACCCCCCGCCCTGCCCGATGAGCGAGTCGGTTTCGCAGACCTGCCCACTGACCTAGACGGCAAACTGCGCCGCAGCGCCCTCGGCAGCTACAACGCAGAAAAGACCGAGTTTCGCTTCTCTCTGGCGCAACGCCTGGCCGAACGGTTCCTGTCGGAGCGCGGCGTGTCGCTTGCAGGCGGCATTCGCGATCCTTACGCCATGCGGTTTGGCCCGGCAGAACTGCCCCGCACCCAACCCAACACAGGCAGCTATCACCAGATACCGCTCATGGAAGTGGAAACGCTGCTGTTTTTCCGCAGCGGTTCTCGATCGTTTGACTTGGTAACCCTGCGCGAGGTGCTGGCGGGGCAGGTGTCAGCAGACAAAGTGCGCGATCGCATCGTCCTCATCGGTGTCGTTGCGCCCAGCGTCAAAGATACCTTTAACGCTATGGCCGCCGTCACAGGGGTTCCAGAAATCCCAGCGGGAACCATCGCCGGAGTCGAAGCCCACGCCCACGCCACCAGCCAGATTATTCAAGCCGCGCTCTACGGGCGGCCGCTGCTGCGCGACTGGGCAGACCCCTGGGAATATGGCTGGCTGATTCTTTGGGGCATTTTGGGTATCGGGCTAGGGCGGTTTCTGATCAGTCCCCTGCGGATTCTGGCGGGGCTGGGGCTGGGGTTAATGATTTTGCTGGGGCTGTGCTTTGCGCTGCTGCTGGCGGGCTGGTGGGTGCCGCTGGTGCCCCCGCTGCTGGCGTTTTTCCTAAATGGCGTGGGGCTGACGGCGGCGCTGTTCTATCGCCATCAGCAAGATTTGAAGCTGCAACTGCGCGATCGCCAATACGTCATCGACCACACCTTCAACGCCATCCACAGCGGCCCGCTGCAAACCCTGTCGCGCTTGCTCAGCAAAACGCGATCTGGACACCTGCCCGAAAGCCAGTGGGAAACCGAGCTAGAGCATCTCAACCGGGAACTGCGCGTGGTCTACGATTCGGTTCGCAAAGAGATCCTGACGGAAGACGGCAGCCTCTACCTCTCCGAAGACCAGCCGCTCGATCTCAACGGCCCCTTCGAGGAAGCGCTGTATGAAGTCTATGACCACACGCTACGACGTGATTTTGACTGCTTTAAGACGCTGAAATTGCGCCTGACCACGTTTGAGCCGCTAGAAACTGCTGGGCTGACGCTAGAACACAAGCGAGAACTCTGTCGCTTCTTGGAAGAGACGCTTTGTAACGTGGGGAAATACGCGGTCGGAGTCACCCAGTTGAACGTCGTGTGCAAGCAGGAAAACGGCCAGAACCTCATCCGCGTGATTGATAATGGCAAAGGAATAGACTCCGAAAAATCCATCAAGCCGTCTGCCCTGGGAGGACGCGGCACACAGATCGCGGAAAGCATTGCGAATCAGCTTGGCGGCAAGTTTCGACGAGAACCGATCACGCCCCACGGAACGCTGTGTGAATTGATGTGGAACCCCAGCAAGATTCGATTTTGGATGTGAAGTTGAACCCTATTCTGATGTCATGTTGTTTTCTGCAAGGGGGATGACGGTTTTGGGCGATCGCCCCCTCCCAAACTCGCCAGGGATCTTTCCGAACTCTTCATAGGCAAAAGAAATTTTCTCCAGTAGCCTAATGCATAGGTGAATTAGCTCATTGAATAGAGTCTTATCGAAGGGATCGGGATCAGGGCAGATATCCAAAATCCAAAATCCCAAATCCAAATCCCTCCCCTTCCACCGCATTGACCTTTAACCTAGCCCTGAACGAGGAGGTTCCCCCATGACCCGGCGTTCGCGTTTTCATCGACTATCCAGGCGGCGTGTTCTGCCCCCGGCGATCGCCACTGGATGCGTGCTGGGGCTTACCCTCCTGGGTGTCTTATTCCCGGCAACCGTCGGGCAGGCAAAACCCTCGCAGCCCCCCGCTACGCTCAAGTCCTACATGCCGCCGCCGCCAAATTCGGACTATCAAGCACCCGCCCCCGGCGGCGGGGTCAGAACCTTTGTCGGTGCTGAGCAGCAGAGCAGTTGCACCAGCCGCACCAACCTACCACTGCTCGCCCTTGCGCCCCAGTTTCACCAGGGGCAGACCAGCACCCGCCGACCGACCCTCGCCTGGTATGTGCCTGGAGATGTGCCGGGAAGCCTGGCGATTCAGGTATTTCGGGGAACCCTGCGGGATTTTGAACGAGAAACTGAGCCGCCGCTGCTGGACGAAACCCTCACCAGCCGCGCGGGCATCATGACCTGGACGGTGCCGCAGGATCTCGCGGTGGGTGAAACCTACGTGTGGCGCGTGGTGCTGGTGTGCGATAGCAATCGTCCGTCGCTGAACCTGCGCGATGTGGCGGAGTTTGTGGTGGTTGCGCCGACTGCGGCGCGTTCGGCAGACCCCGTGCGCGATGCCCAGCAGATGGCCGAAAGCGGCATCTGGTACGATGCTCTGGCGCTGACGCTCAGTTCGCCAGCATCGCCCCAACTGCGATCGCTCCGCATTGGGATGCTACAAACCCTGGCAGACCTGGAATCCCGAAACGATAGCGTACAGGCTGCTATCCGCGTCCAGGCGCTACGCCGGATTGTGGAGGCAGAGCAATAGGATAGGACTTACGCAGTTGGACAATTTCTCGCGGGCTGCGTCCGCGAAAAGTTGTCCAAAATCCAAAGAGCTTATCGCAAGTGCGTAAGTCCTGTAGGATTTGGGATTTGGGATTTTGGGGCTGAATTTTAGGAGTGGGCGATCGCCCTTGTTCTCTGGACTTTATAAAAGCGCTAAGTTAAGAGCGCTAGTACACCATCGGGCGGGTGGGGTCACTGGCGAAGGCAATCCACAGCGGGAATTGCAGCAGCGACAGGTTGACCACGTCTTCCGACTCGTCCATGATGATCAGCGGTAGCTGCTTTTGCTTGAGCAGGCGATCGGCCCGCTGGGCCAGAGGCTCCGGCGCTTCAAACAGCACCACGCCCTGGTCTGCCCCAAAATCGGCGCGGGAAATGCCGAGGCAATCTTGCAGACCGCGCCGCCACTCGCCCAGCCGTTCTGGCGTGTCTGCCAGAATCAGCGTCCGCACCTTGGGGCCATACAGCTTCCGCAGGATGGAGATAATCGCCGAGGCCACCAGGATGTTTTGTAGGCGAGACCCCATCGTTCGGGTTGCGCCGCGGCCGCCCTGAGTAAAGAACCAGTTAGCAACGCGCTCGGCGTGGACAGGCTCGAAGGTGCGGCGCAGTTGCCAGGCGGGGCCATAATAGTCGGGCGAGGTGCGATATTGCTCCAGCAGTTTGCGGATCTGCCGGGTTTCTTCCTGAAACGCGGGTTCGCCGAACTTAGGCTTGGGGGCGGGTTCTTCGCGCTCTTTTTCCCGCTCTCGATCGCGCTCCCGCTCTCGCGGCTGCGGTGCAGAAAGTTTCAGGTCATCCGCCAGCGTCACCAAATCTTGCAGGCTGCCCACCAGGTAATCTTTGAAGCCCTGGATGCGGATGGCGATATCTTGCGAACTGCCCGCAAAGGTACTCCGCATTTCGGCGCGAATGCGCTCCTGGCGACGCTCTAACTGTTCTACAGACACTTGCAGAGCTTGTTTCCGCTGTTCCAACTCGCCCAGGCTTTCGCGGGCCAGGCGACCCAGCATTCGCTCGGTGGCGGCAAAATCGGCCTGGAGTTGGGCGATCGCCCGCTTCAGGTCTTGCTCTTGCGCTCTGAGGGCAGCAACCCGTGCGGCGATCGCCGCTGGAGAGTCATTATCGGAATCCATTGACCCATCCGCTTGAGCGGCCGTCGGCTCCGCACTGGGCTGCGATGCTGCGATCCAGTCGCCGGTCTCTCCCTCAGACAGGTCTAAGGGCGCAGGGTCAGACGCACCTTCTGGCGAAAACTCCGAATGGCTCGTCTCGTCTGAACTGGCGATCGCCCCGACGCTGCTCTCGTCATTACCGGGCTGCGGGGTTGGAGCCGCAAGGCTGAGCGGCGCAACGGCACCGTCGGGCATTTCGCTGGAGGAGGGGGTGAAATTCGCATCGGCGGACTGAGAAGGCTTCTCCTCGTCCGAGTCAAAAAAATCTTCGTTGGATTCGTCTGGGTTCATGAGGCAACTTACTCGGAAACGGTCGGACAGCGCTGCTCCAGGCAGGCTTGCAGGGCTTTGGGGTCAAATAGAATTGGCAAAAAATGGATACTGTTCACCTCTTTGAAATAGAAGAGAATCGGCACGGGCGTCCAGAAAATCGCCCAGTTTTGCCAGTCCTGATAGGGAAAACGGCGGATGAGCGTTTCGCCACGAAAGATGTCGAGGGCGGTGGCGGTAAAGTGGAGCCGCAGCGTTGCGGCTTGCACCAGCAGGAACACGCCAAACAGCCCAACCGCCGCACCGACCCAAACCTGGAGCCACACCAGCGGCAGCGCCAGCAGCAAGAGTCCGATGGGCAATCGATAGCTGGGCGCAAGCGTCACGGTATCCGTAGGGGCGATCGCAGAGGGTGAGTTCACGTTGGATTTTCGAGTTGATCTTTGACAGCGACGTTAAGAGATTCCCCTCTATTCTAAGTCGTGTTGCCGACAGCCCTCTCAGAATGCGGTTTGAGAACACCGAGTTGAATTGCCCGCCGTGGTCACCCGTGGAACCCGCTAAGCCGCCAGCATCAGAACGAAGCGCCAGTGTCGATGCTTCTGAACATGAGCCAAGACATGAAAAAGTTGCTGACAAAGATCGCTAGCAGCGCTGTCACCACGGCGGCAGTGGTGGATTGACCAACCCCTTTTGCGCCGCCCGTGGTGGTGAGTCCCCAGCTACAGCCGATGATGGCAATCAGCGCCCCAAACACCACCGACTTGATCAAGGCGCTGATCAAATCCCACTCTCGCAAGAGGTTTTGGGCAGAGTCGAGAAAAACCTGCGTCGAGATATTGTAAAGCGACTCCGCCAGAATTGCGCCGCCTGCCATTCCCGTGACGAAGGACAACACCGTCAGCAGCGGCAGCATGAGGCAGCAGGCAATGACGCGGGGAATAACCAGGTAGTCGATGGGGTCGGTTTTCAGCATGTAGAGCGCGTCGATTTGCTCCGTCACTTGCATGGTGCCGATTTCCGCCGCAAAGGCAGACCCGATGCGCCCTGTGACCACGATCGCCGTGACTAGAGGGGCCAGTTCCCGCGAGAGGGCGATCGCCAAAACGCCCCCCACCGCCGTTCCTGCCCCAAAGGCGATGAATTCTCGCGCCACGCCGATGGTAAACACCATCCCTACGGTCAGCGCAGTCAGCAGGTTGATGGGCAACGACTCTGGCCCAACGACGGCCATTTGCTCCGACGTATTGCGGACGTGAACCTTGCCCGTCAGCAGGTGGACCAGCACCTGCCCGCCCAGAAACACTGCTGCCACGAGCCGTCGCCACCAGCGCCCCAAACTCGAATTTCCCAACTCCGTACTCAAAGATGTTTCCGCCGACTCTCTAGGGTGTGCAATAGATTGATACTATGCGAACTTCGCCCCTCTAACATGACTCGATCGCGCTAGAAACTGAATCGGGTTGCTCTAGAAAGCAGGGGCTTGCTTCCGGGTGCCTTTCTTAACTCGGCGTTACAGAATTCAGAAAGGGCAGGACGGGCAATCGCCCCGACCCCGGTTTCTCGGCCGCGCTTTGGGGTTGGAGTGTGCTAGAAGCCGCGAATACTCATCGGTTTCAGGTTGTCTCAGTGATTTCTCTGGGGCGATCGCTCGCAGATTGCGTTTTCTGAGAGCGATTTAAGATTTCTGTCATATTCTGCGGGTCGCCCCAGATTCCGCCTATCTTGGATGCAACAGGCTGACTGGGGCGATCGCCAAAACGGGGTCGAGCTTGCGCTGGTTCAGTCTGCATCGTGAGCGATTGCACCGAATATAGGGCTTATCCATTGCACCTGTATTTTGCTGCACTTGCCTATCGCACTTTGCGTCCTAAACTCTGCCACCGTTCGTTTCCCTGGTTTTGTCACACGTTATGCGTATGTTTCCTAACCTGATGCGATCGCTCCTGATTACAGCCATTTTCAGCTTTTTGCTGCCTGTGGTGCTGGTGGGCTGTTTGCTAGTGCCGCTGCGGTTGCTGCAAGAAATTCCCAGCCTGGAAGTTATGAGTCAGGCCGGCATTGCTCCAGTGGTCGAGTTTTTGCGAGTCTTTGGCAGTGGCAACCCGCTGCATGGAATGCTGGTGATTGCGTCCGTGTCTAGCCTGGTGGGTATTTTGTTCGATTCCTACACGCTCTATCGCCACGAAAAGATCGGCTAGTCCGGGCTTTAGATTTTGGATTGGGGATTTTGGATTGGGGATTGGGGGTGAACGGTTTCCAGCTTTCAATTCCCCAATCTCCCTGTCATTCACCCCTAATCTCCTAGCCAGCGCACCAGGTTGCTGACATAGCAGTGAATATCGGCGATCGCCTGGGGGTTATCTTTCATCCCGGTTCCCGGTGGTTCTGCCACAAAGCTGGGGCAGCCTGTGCCCACATCCCAGTTGTAATCCGCCAGATGATGAAACGTGGACTGGGCCACGATGCGCCCGGTGAGGTGTCCATCCTGCTCAATGCCTTCTGCTGCAACCACCAGGTTAAACTCTCGCCCGGTGATTTTGCTGGTTCCGGTAGCGATGACGTGGGCATGAGTTGCGCCGTCGGGTACGCCAACGCCGCCTTCGTGGGGATGGGCAGGAAACAGGGCGATTGCGCTGCCGTCGGGTCGGCGCAGCAGGTCGTGCAGTGGCTCTAGCGGCGTGATGTGCTGATAGTCGCCATTGCTGCCGGAGTGATAGTTGGGAAAAGAGATCGTCTTCGTTTCACAGTCGTCGTTGCAGCAGCGCGACTCGTCGGGGTCGAGGTTCTGCGTATGAAAATAGTGGAACCCGCCCAGCGGTGGAATCGCTACCATCGACAGCCCCATGTCTTGGTGGTCGCGGGTGCTAAAGATGCCACCGCCTTGCTGATGGAAGCGCAAGATTCCGGCCTGATCATTGGGGCTGAGGCCGTCGCCGGTATCCAGCGCCAGCAGCCAGAGTTGGTCAAAGTCAGTGCGGCTGAGCTGGCTGAGAACGGGGTCGTCGCCGCTAGCATCGGGCTGGCGATCGCGGGCAGTTACTTCACACAAGGGCTTGCCGTTCTCATCGATCAGCGATTTGAGATAGGCCTCCAGCATTGAAAATCGATCAATCGTCCAGTCGTCGCCGCCCAATAGCAGCGTCGTTTGCAGCAAGATGCGAGTAGGCATTTGGGGTTTGGGGATTGGAGGTTAGAAGAAGCCTGGGCCAATGTCAATTATTGCTTATTCGCCTTCAAAGCTGAGGATGCCGCGATCGCCATCCAGCCAGACGGGTACGCCGACGGGCAGCGCTGCATTGCTGCCGTCGTGGCCAAAGGGCAGATCAGACACGACCGGAACGCCCAAATCACTGAGGCGATCGCTCAACACCCCCTCCACCGAAAAGCTGGGGATGTGCTGCGGCGCGTCGCACTGGCTAAAGCGGCCCAGCGCAACGCCGCGCACCTGCGACAGCAAGCCGCTCATGCGCCACTGGGTCAGCATTCGGTCGATGCGGTAGGGCGCTTCCATCACATCCTCCAGCGCCAGGATTACGCCATTCAGATCAGGCTGGAGCGGCGTGTGCAGCAAATGCGTCGCCACGGTCAGGTTTGCAGGCAGCAGCAGCCCCTTAGCCGTGCCGCCGCCCCAGCCATCGCCCTTGAGCGGGGCAAGGGGCTTGCCTTCTACGTAATGGATCAGCCGTTCCACCGACCAGTCTGGCTCGACGCACAGCGTCGTTAGCACGGGGCCATGCACGCCGGAGATGCCCCGCTGTGCCAGCCCCCAGAGCAGGCTAGTAATGTCCGAAAAGCCGATCAGCCACTTGGGTTCCGCTGTACCCCAGTCCCATTCCTCCAGCAGGCGAGTGCCGCCATAGCCGCCCCGCGCACAGAGAATGCCGCGACACTTTGGGTCATTCCAGGCATCGGCAAACTGCTCGCGCCGCTCCAGATCGGTTCCTGCCAGATAGCCCCAGCGCTTGTCGATGTGGGGCGGCACCTCGACTCGATAGCCGTGCGATCGCCAAATTTCCACGCCCAGATGAAAGGCCTCCATCTCTCGCAGGGCCCCACTGGGAGTAATCACACGCAGCAAATCGCCAGGTTTGAGCGGAGCAGGAGGGAGGCAGGGACGCATTGGGCTGACAGGAAGGCATCTCAACTATTCTTCCCTCCTATCATCGCATCATCTTCGGCTCTCCTGCCTACCCCCTTTACCCTACGGTTTGCTTTACAAACTGCACCACTGCTAGGGCGATCGCCTTTCCAAGCCGCTGGCGATAGTCGGGGTTGGTCAGATTGGCAACGTCTGTTTCGCCAGTTAAATAGCCCAACTCCAGATGCACGGCGGGAATGGGCGGCCGCAGGAGGGCAAAGGAGGCGGTGCGAATGCCGCGATCGCCCATTTCCAGGGTTTGCACGAGATTGGCGTGAATGCTCTGGGCCAGGCGGCGGCTCTCGGCTGCGTCGGGCGCGTGGTAGGTCTCCAGCCCGTTGATGGCGGGGCGCGGCGGACGGGTGGCATTGAGGTGCAGGCTGATCAGGGCGCTGGGTGCAGGTTGGGTTTGTTGCAGAATTGCAAGGCGATCGCCCAGCGACACCGTGCGGTCGTCCGTGCGGGTGAGGCGGGTTCGCACGCCATAGTCTTGGAGCAGTTTGGCCATGTCTAGGGCGATCGCCAGCGTCAGGTCTTTTTCCTGGACTTCGCCCACAACGACACCCGGATCAGCGCCGCCGTGCCCCGGATCGAGGATCACCATTGGCAGATCCTCCAATCGGCCGGCGGGATAGCTGCCCGGCGGAGACGATTGCCCCACCGACGGGGCCGCTGGAGCCATTGCAGACTGCGCCGCCACCTCTGGCTCAACGATGTAGGGAGAGAAAATCGCGGGCGATCGCCCAGCCCGCACCAACGCCTGGTAGACCATCGCGGTCACTTCGGCACGGGTGGCTTCGCGCACAGGTTCTAGGCGATTGAGGTCGGGATAGTTGACCACGAGGCGCTGGCCCGTGGCGCTAGCCACAGCGGGCTGGGCAAAGCTGGGCAGCGTGTCGCGGTCGGCATAGCGGTTCAGCAGCAGCGGATTTCCAGGCGGCAGTCCCAGCCCGTTCACCAGCGACAGCAGCACCTCGATGCGCCGCACGTTTTGGTCGGGGCGGAACTGGCTTTCGCCCACGCCCGACAGCAACTTGCCGCGATAGGCCTGCTGAATGGCGCGATAGGCCCAGTGCGTCGTGGGCACATCGGTAAACTCCAGGGCAGGCCGCCGGGGCAGCGGATTAAAGGTATTGACCAAAAGCGCAGCATACTGGGCGCGGCTCATGCCGGCCTCTGGCCGAAACGTGCCGTCAGAAAACCCGCTGACTGCGCCCTGGCTGACCAGGCCCTGAATAAAGTCTGCTGCCCAGTGGCGGGTGGTGTCTGAAAAGGCGACAGCGACTGTATCGGGAACCACGATGTAGGGCGAGGGAATGGCGCGAGCCTGGGCAGTAATCACGAGTACCTGGTACAGAATGGCCGACACCTCAGCGCGGGTGATGTCGTTCATCGGGCGCAGCAGATCCACCTGGGGATGGTTCACCACCAAGCGCTTTTGGGTGGCGGTGGCGATGGGAATCGTGGCGTAGGTGGGAATTTGGGCGCGATCGCGGTATACGCCCAGATGCCCTGGGTGCCCACCTGTCAGCCCTAGTCCATTAACCAGGGCTAAAATTGCCTGCACCCGCGTCAGGTTGACGTTCGGGCGAAAGGTGCCATCGGGAAAGCCTGCCAAAAAGCCCATCTCTACAGCGCGGGCGATCGCCGCTGTGGCCCAAAAGTCTGGCGCAACATCGACAAAACTGGAGGGTGAGCGCACGGCGGGCAGGTCGAAGGTGCGCGTCAAAATTGTGGCAAACTGGGCCCGCGTCAGCGGCAAATCGGGCTTGAAGGTGCGGTCGGGAAAACCGCCAATAATGCTGCGTTCTACCAGTGCCGCGATAAACGCCTCTGCCCAATGTCCCGATATGTCGGTCAGTCCGGTTTCGGGAATCGGGACGGGCGGCAGTGGGGGAGTTGGCGCTGGCGGTGGCTGCGGCTGTGGCTGCGAGATAGGCCGAATCTGCTCTGCCACCGTACTAGCAATGAACTCCAACCCTTTAGCCGATGGCAATGCGCCCAGGTTGACGCGGGTTGGATTAATCTGGTTGCCCACGGATGCCAGAAGAGCGCTGGTGCTATTTCGCACATCGGCCGCGCCGTTGTTTTGAAACACGTTGCCGCCGGGGTCCTGGGGCTTGCCGAGATCGGGTGCAGCGTTGCCCACGGTCACCAGACCGTCTTCGCCGTTGCGCTCCACTACATTATTCCGCAGCACTGGCCGGGCATTGCCCGAAATCACAATGCCCACCCGGTTTTGCACCAGCCGATTGCCCACCAGCAGGGGCGCGGTGTTGTCGCTGAGGGTGATGCCCGTTGCGGTCTGCTGGCAGAGGTTTTGCAACAGTTCGCCTTTGGCGTTGCGGCTGAGGGAAATGCCGCTGACGGTGTTTTGCTGAAACAGGCAGTCAACAATCTCCGGCAGGGCGCTGCCCGTGGCCACGATGCCCTGACCGCAGCGGGTGAAGGTGCATTGTGCCACGCGAGCGGCTGGGTTGGCCCCAGTCGCTCCTTCCAGCCAAACGCCTGTGCCCTGGGGTTGGGGATTGATCACCGTCACGCCGCGCAGTTCGGCCTTGTCCTCCAGCCGCAGCGTCACGTTCTGTCGGGCAAAGGTGGGGCTGAGGTAGTCGCCGCCGCCTTCGATAATCAGGCGATCGCCCTTCGAGGCCGGATCACCTACCACGGTAATCCCCGCACCAATCACCAGCGGAAAGGTTTCGCCCGTCTTGGTGCTGTAGGTTCCTGCCGCAAGCTGGATCACCGTGCCTGAGGTCGCCCGTCGCAGCGCCCGCGTGATGGTGCGATAGGGGGCTGACTGGCTGCCGCTAGCGTCGTCGCGACCCGTAGCAGGGTTGACATAGAGGACTGGGAGGGAAGAAGAGGAGGCCATGTTCCAAAAATCCCCCTTTGCGCGGGGGGCATGATTCAGGATGGAGTCGAGGGACGGTCGAGTTTGGGCATGATTTCAGCCTAAATCCGGCCAGTTGTGATTAGAATTTAGGGGTCGGGTGCGTCGGAGGGGGCTTGATGGGAGGTCTAAATCCAGCAAGCGTCTGGCGTGTAGCGGCGGCTTGTAGGCGACTCGTTTATGAGCGGCTTTATGAAGGAGACGCGGATTTGAGTGAGGGAAGCCCAAAACCATGCTGATGGCGGTGGTGGTGCTTAATTTTAGCCTGGCCCTGTTTGGGTTGTATGCAGCTTGGTGGGTGTGGCAACTGGGGCAGGGGCTGCGACAGGTAGCCGATACGCTGACCCATGCCGAGCGCCAAACCTCTCGAACGTTGCAAGGCGCACCCGTGGCGATCGCCCAGGGGCAGACCAATATTGAGCAACTGCGGCGGCAACTGCGGCAGGTTGGTCCCCAGGTGCAGCGGCTGCGACAGGCGATCGCCCTGGTCAGCTTAGCGCAATCCCTCTGGTTTGGCGGCAGGGGGTTTGGGTTCCGGAGACGCGCCAAAGCAAAGGCAACGCCTAAACAAGCGCGACAACTCCAAGCCTATCGCGGGCACAGCAAATCCAGGGATTGATGGGCGTTACCTGTTGCGCGTTTGGGTTGGATACAACTCTGGATTGCGAGGTCAGATCTAGAGTAGAGTAGCGAACTGAACCTCTCAAGCTAGAAACGATAAAGCTTGGGGAAAGGCAGGGCTTTAGCAGATTTTTAGGAGAACAGGCAGGAGGAGAGGGACATGGCAGACAATCGGTCGGGTTCGGCAGGAACCTTCTTGGCAGGGGCAATCGTGGGGGTGGCAATTGGCGCAGTGACGGGGCTGCTGCTGGCTCCGCGCACTGGGCGCGAGACGCGCCGCCTGCTGAAAAAATCCGCCGATGCGCTGCCCGAAATTGCCGAAGATATTTCCAGCAGCGTGCAAATTCAGGCCGACCGCCTGTCGGGGTCGGCGCTGAAAAACTGGGATGGCACGCTGTCTCGCCTGAAGGAGGCGATCGCCGTCGGCATCGAGGCCAGCCAGCGCGATCGCCAGGCTACCGCGCAACAAGAGACTCGTCCCGCCCCCGACCTGCGTCCCCCGGCCCGCGATTCTAGCTTGACGTGAGCAGAGGTTAATACAAGTCTGCCGTGTCTGATCCCCTGTTTTGGCTGGCATTGTCGCTGCTCCTGGTGGCCGTCTCGCTGACGGCTGTGCTAGTGGCGCTCCTGCCTGCGGTTCGAGAACTGTCGCGGGCCGCCCGCAGTGCCGAAAAACTATTTGACACGCTCAACCGAGATCTGCCGCCTACGCTGGACGCGATTCGCCGGACGGGGCTGGAGCTAACTGATCTGACCGATGACGTGAGCGAAGGCGTGCAGAGTGCGGGTCGCATGGTCAAGCAGGTCGATCAGAGCCTTTTGGGGGTGCAGCAGCAGGCAAAAAAAGCCCAGCGCGTGACGCGCAGCCTAGTAGTCGGGTTTCATGCGGCCTGGCAAACCCTGTTGAAGCCTGCGCCACCAGACAGACCAAGCCACAGCCGCCGCGCCGTGCCGCCGGACTGGGAGGGCGATCGCCCCGATCGATACCCCCACGCATCGCCGAAGCGGTACGATGCCCAAGACGATTGGGAGGATTCGGACGGCCCGCCTCGCGCCTATGGGGCTGAGAAGTACACTGAGAAGTATGCTGCCCACGGCCCAGAGACCCACAGCCCAGAGACCCACGGCCCAGAGACCGACTTTGACAGCGCCCACGATCCCGATAGCTATGCGCCCAAGGTCTATAGCTCGGAGCAGTATGACGAGCCGAACCGTTGGGAGGATGCCCCTGCATCTGAGCCTGCTAGACCCGATGCAGCAGCGCCATTGCTGAGTCGGCGATCGCCCACGTCCACTCGACCTCTGGAAGGCGAAGCCCGCGACGGTTTTGAACAGGATCTTTGGGAAGAAGACCCCCCACCGCTGGAAAATTGACCCTAAAGCCCCCCTCTCATCCTTCTCATAAACGCCACAGCGCTCGTTGACAGGCGTTCACCCCCTGCCTTGTGCTTGCTTACGATTCCCGCAATCGTCCGCGCCACTTCTCGACCGTTGGCGCGGCTGTTTCCGTGTCTACACTTGTTTACGCCACTTGTTTACACCTGCGGAATGCAGCGCTTCACGAAAAGCTGACGACAATCAGGAAGCCTGTCCGTGGGGTTGAGCGAACGTTCAGTCCTCACTCCTGCTATATTAGACTAAAGTAAAGAATCGTAAACAATTGCGGCTATCGCTTAAGCTTTGCCACAGGTTAGGATTCTAGTCATCTCTACACGCTGATGAAGCTGATAAGTTTGCCCATGCTGCGGTCATTGTTTTCTCGGTTGAGTCTTGGTTTGTTCGTAACGCTGCTGGTGGTTTCGAGTTGGGCGATCGCCCCGGCCGCCTATGCCTACGACAACCCAGACCTGCTGCCCGATCGGCCGACCAACATCATCGATCTGGCAAACGCCCTCACCGACACCCAGCAAGACCAGCTGGATCAGCATTTGCAAGATTTTGAAGCCGAAACGGGCTGGAAACTGCGCGTCCTCACCCAGTTCGATCGCACGCCCGGCCGCGCCGTCAAAGACTTTTGGGGACTCGACGACAAGAGCGTTATGCTCGTCGCTGACCCGCGCGGCGGCAACCTGCTGAACTTCAGCGTCGGCGACGCGCTGTACGATCTTCTCCCCCGTACCTTCTGGATCGAGCTACAAACCCGCTATGGAAACCAGTTCTTCGTCCGCGACAACGGTGAAGATAGTTCGATCATCCAGGCGCTTCAGTCGATTGAAACCTGCTTGCGCCAGGGCGGCTGTAACGTTGTGCCTGGTCTGCCCCGCGAACAGTGGATTTTGACGTTAATTACCTCAGTGCTCGGGGGCATCATTTGCGGTTTTGCGGCCCATCCGCGAAAGCCCGGTCAGGTGATTGCATGGCAGTGGGCGCTAATCTTCTCGCCGCTCTGGGGCATTTTGTTCATCGCGTTTGGCATTGCCCCAGTGATTACCCGCACTGCCGACTGGCTGCCCCTGCTGCGGAACGTGGCAGGCTTTGCAATGGGCGCTCTGGTGGCGTTTTTGTCGCCCATGTTCAACGGCTCCACACCGTCTGAAACTTAAGGTTCGGTCGGCTGGGGGCACTTCTGCGGGCGGCGGAATGAGCCTTCCCGACGCGAACCGACTCTGGTCAGAACCTTCCCTCTTTATCTCCTGGAAATCTCCCTGAAATGGCGAGGCGGCTTCGTGAAGGCGGCTTTTTCCCACAAGTTCTGCGAAGTGCAGGGCAATGGCGGGATGGAAATGTGCCACTATTGAATGTCAGTTAGCACCCTGGGGAATTGGGCGCATGGAGTGGCATATTACCGATGCTCAAAGCCTGAGAATCATTGATCGAGAAATAGGCAATCACGCCTTTTCGCCTGCGGAATATGAAATTGTGCGGCGAGTTATTTATGCAACTGCCGACTTTGAGTATCGGGATCTGCTCCGCTTTTCGGAGCAGGCGTTGCAAGCAGGAGCCGCAGCCCTCGCAGCCCGCAGCACGATTATTGTAGATGTGCCAATGGTGCAGGTCGGCATTGTGCCCATTATTCAGGCGACATTTGCCAATCCAGTTTATTGCAGCATGGACGCGCTGACTCGCCCGCAGCGCGAGAAAACCCGCGTGGCCTGGGGTATCGAAACGCTGGCTCGTCGCTATCCAGAGGGCATTTTTGTCGTTGGGCAAGCCCAAACCGCCCTCTCTGGATTAGTCGATCTGATTGAAAAAGAAGAAATTAAGCCTGCGCTGGTGATTGGCACGCCAGCCGGATTCATCGGCATGGAGTCGGCGGTGGAGCGACTAAAAGATTCTCTTGTCCCCCATATCCGCATTGAAGGGCGCAAGGGCAATGCGGTGGTTGCAGCGGCAATTGTCAGCGGGCTGGTGGATTTGTCGTGGCAGGCCTACGGCAAGGAAAACGAGTGAAGCTAGAGAGCCACAGAGCTATCCGGTCGAGCGGCGGCAGACTGATCCAAATCGCATCCGAAAAGAGTCTTAACAATCCGTTACGAGATTTTCGTTGATCTTTTTCTCCATCATTGATTCAACCCAAATCAAAAAAGAAAACTACATCCCAGATGGTTCAATCATTTGAATGCCATGCTTTTCAAGAATTGTAGGCATTTTGGCTAAATCGTCGGGTAAATCCCTAATTTTTTCTGACAGTTCAATGAAAAATTCGTCAATTCTACCTCCTACCGCCCATGCAAGAAACTTGACAGAGCGAGCGGAATTATTCTTATAGCCATGTGTTGTCCCAGCAGGAACGTGTACAAAGTCGCCAGGCTCGACCCTAAACTCTTTACTATCCAAGTACATAATCATTGAGCCTTCTAGCACATAGTAGCTTTCCTCTTCTTTCGTATGAGTATGTGGAGGAACGAAACCATTTGGAGGAACATCGACAGTCACAACAGTCATACTACTAAGAGAGTCTGCGGACTTTAATTTAATGCACAGCCTGTCGCTCAAAACTTTTAGGCTTTGACCTTCCTCGCGCTTCAATACCATCATATTTTTGTACCTCATTAGAGCTAACACACAGAGATACGTATAAACATTGCAATTGGATTTGGGTTTAAAGGCCGGCACTGGCTCCTAACTGGTTCCTAAAAGGAAGATAGACACCTGAAGCGTATACCATGCAAAGACTCCAGGCGATTCTGCCTCCGGACTACGAAATGTCTGTCTACAAGGACTTTGCGAGGATTGTTCTCCACTGGCAGTTCAGCACCTAAAAGTTAACCTAGCTGTATAACTGCGGGATAGGTGGCAGGGAACTTGCAGCGAACCGTGAGAGACTGGTTTACTCAGGTTGACCAGCTTTGGGATGGTTCCAACCGAGGCTTCCCTGACTGGATCGAGCGCCCGATCGGTTACTATCGGGGTTGCAAGGTTTCGGATTTTGCGCGGTTTCTCAATCTCTTCTAAGGCCTATGCTACAAAAGTCCTTTATCAGCCGTCTCCGCTGGAAGTCGCTGATTTATCCCTGGCAGGACGTGGATTGGATGCTGCTGCTGCTGACGGTGGCGCTGACTGTGTTGGGGGGGCTGGCGATCCGGAGTGCAGAGCTAACGCTGCAACTGACGGACTGGATTCAGCATTGGATTACAGGCGGGGTGGGACTGGTGCTGGCGCTGGCGATCGCCCGCTGGCGTTACGATAAGCTGGTGAACTGGCACTGGCTGATTTATGCCATTACCAACGTGTCGCTGGTGATTGTGATTCTGATTGGCACAACGGCAAACGGGGCCCAGAGTTGGGTAACGATTGGCAACTTCAACGTGCAGCCGTCAGAATTTGCCAAGGTCGGCGTGATTATTTCCCTGGCGGCGATTTTGCACGAGCGGACGGCTTCGACGATTCCAGCTATGCTTCAGGCGATCGCCATTACAGGGCTGCCCTGGCTGCTGATTATGCTGCAACCCGACCTAGGCACGGGTCTGGTGTTTGGGGCAATTACCCTGGGGATGCTGTACTGGGCGAACGCCAATCCTGGCTGGCTGCTGCTGCTGCTGTCGCCGCTGGTGTCGGCTATTTTGTTTAGCGTCTATTTGCCGGCCTGGTTAGCCTGGACGGCGCTGATGATTTTTTTGGGATGGCGCACCCTGCCTTGGCCGCTGCCGGGGGCGATTGGCGCAGCAACCATCAACTTGGTGGCCGGCGGCATGGGCAAAATTCTTTGGGGAATGCTGAAGCAATATCAGCGCGATCGCCTGACGCTGTTCCTTGATCCTGATAAAGACCCCCTCAACGGTGGCTATCACCTGATTCAGTCGCGTATTGCCATTGGCGCAGGGGGGCTGTTTGGTCGGGGGCTGAATCAGGGCACTCAGACGCAGTTGAATTTCATTCCTGAGCAGCACACCGATTTTATTTTTTCTGCGATTGGCGAAGAATTGGGCTTTGTTGGCTGTGTGGCAGTGCTAATTTGCTTTTGGCTGATTTGCTTTCGCCTGGTGATCATCGCGCAAAACGCCAAAGATAACTTTGGGTCGCTGCTGGCGATCGGCGTGCTGTCGATGATTGTGTTTCAGGTGTTGGTCAATATTGGTATGACAATCGGACTGGCCCCGATCACCGGGATTCCGTTGCCCTGGCTAAGCTATGGGCGGTCGGCCCTGATCACCAATTTCGTTGCCATTGGGCTGGTAGAGTCTGTCCACAACTTCCGGCAGCGATTGCGCTTTTAGACTGGGGTCGTTTCTGAGTTCTGCGGTCAAACGCACGTTCAAGCAGGCTGATGGCAAACTGCCTCAATGCGATACCCATCGGGATCTCGCACAAAGGCGGCGTAGTAGTTGGGGTGATAGTGGGGGCGGAGGCCAGGCGGGCCGTCGTCTGTGGCCCCGTGAGCGATCGCCGCTTTGTAGAACTCATCTACGGCCTGACGGCTCTCGGCCTGGAACGCGAGATGAAAACCAGGCGCAGGCTGAATCGGGTTGGGAAATTCTGCTTTGTGGGCAATCCAAAACATCGGGCGCGAACCAGGGCCGTAGGCCGCAATGTGGGGAAGGGCAAAGCAGCGCGTAACACTTAGTGGGGCAAGGATGGCATCGTAGAAAGCAAGGCTGCGAGCCAGGTCTGCAACGCCCAGCGAGAGATGATCGAACATGTATTTGTGAGTTGGGCGTGAATATCCAGCCCTAAAGTATCACAGACAGTTCATCCACAATCTGGACATGACCGCGGCACACCGCGCGAAGAACCCGGTTGATGGCGTGGCGTTCCTCTTCGCTCAATGAATCTTCTAGAATTGCGGCGAGAAGACCGTAGCGATCTGCCAGCGTCAACACGCCCGTTACACTAGCTTGGGCAAAGAGTTCAGCGATCGCACCGGGAAGCAGGCTCATAGACGGAAACATGGTTAGTGAGAGGCTCTAAGGAAAAGTGACGTTTTCAGGAACGTAAAGCGATTCAGGATGTCTTAAATATCGGGGATTTCTCGGATTTGGGAAGTGATAGAGCGGGGGGCGATCGCGTGATTCTACCCGTAAGATAAAGTGACCCATCCGGTTGTCAGACGTGACCAAACTGAGGCGATCGCGTGATAGAGATCACAGGAGGAACGGCAAGATGACCCGCATCCTTGCCCAAAAACTTGCCGGCGTGAAAACAGACATTACCCGCGACGTGGGCTGGGACGCAGTGACCTAGGCAGGGCTAAAAGGGGTTGCCCAGGTTGCCATTGACGAAACCTGGTCGGCGCTGCGGTTTCGCCCGGTGGAAGAGGTGGGGACTTGAGGAGAGAGTGACGGCGTAAAGGGGAGTAGAGTTTACGAGATTTCCTTAATTGCCCCAAGTTCTGGCCTGCTGAAACCGAATTGGTCCTTTGGCAGTCTGGGGGTCAACGGGCACGCCCTTTTGCGTTACCACGATCGCCCCAGATTTCGCCAGGTCTGCCCCCACCTCGCGCACCAGCGGCATCAGCGATCGCCAGGTTTCGCCACCGAGCGATCGCGCCACTTCCGACGGGCAAATGCTCTTGTCGGGCCCGCGCTGTTGCACTTGTTTCAGGATGCATTCGCGAATCATGTCAGAATTCATGCCATCCCCTGTAATTTCTAAACTAACCCTCTATGGAAATTGATCCAGAGTTGCTGGAACCGTCGCTGCGCTACAAGCTGCTGATCGGCAGCGTGGTGCCCCGTCCGATCGCCTTCGTCTCCAGCCTATCGCCCCAGGGCGTGGCCAATCTTGCGCCGTTTTCCTATTTCAACGCAGTGGGGCATATTCCCCTGGCGCTGATGTTTAGCGTCAGCCTGAAGCCCGACGGCAGCGAAAAAGACACGCTGCGGAACGTGCGCCCGCCTAGCGAAGGCGGCACCGGAGAATATGTCATCAACCTGGCGATCGAATCCTACGCGCATCAGGTGGCGGAGTGCGCCGAGCCGCTGCCCTACGGCGAGTCCGAGTTTGACTATGTGAACCTGTCGCCTGCGCCCAGCAAGGTCGTGAAGCCGCCCCGCGTGGCGGAGTCGCCCGTGGCGTTTGAATGCCGCACGCTGCAAATTGTCCCGGTGGGCCAGTTTCATGTGGTGATTGGGCAGGTGGTGCATCTGTTTGTGCGAGACGAGGTGCTGGGCGATCGCAACCGGATTGATTCTGACAAACTGGGCGCGATCGGCCGGATGGCAGGCTATGAATATTGCCGCACGGGCGATCGCTTCGAGATTCCCAACGGCTTTCCCAAACCACCCACAGGACAAAGCCAGACACCAGCGCAAGGGTGAAGTCGTGGGGTGAGATGATGAGGGACGTATCGATTGCGGTGTGACCGAGGAGTGACCGAAATGCAGAATGAAATGCAGAATATAAGTGAACAGGATCTAGTCATGTTGCGGCGGGCGATCGCCCTGTCTCATAGCGCCCGCGAGTCAGGCAACCGACCCTTTGGCGCGGTGCTGGCGAACCCGTCGGGGCAAATCCTGGCAGAAGCCGAAAACACCCAAATCACCGACCACGACTGCACCGGGCACGCCGAAACCAACCTGCTGCGGCAAATGGACAAAAGCCTCAGCCTGGAGGCGCTGGAGCAATGTACCCTCTACGCCAGCACCGAACCCTGCCCCATGTGCGCCGGAGCCGTGTTTTGGAGCGGCGTGGGGCGGCTGATGTATGCCCTCAGCAGCGATCGCCTCTACAAAACTCAGGGCGAGTCGCCCTACCAACTGCCGCTTAGCGCCGAAGAAGTGCTAAAACACGGTAAGCGCCCGGTCGAAGTCATCGGCCCCGTGCTAGAAGAAGAGGCACTGGAAGCGTTCTCGGATTTTTTCTAGCGGGCAAATCGGCTCAGGGCTAAATGCGAGTCATGGGCTTCAGGCGCTCGACGGCCTTTGCTCGATGCGTTATTTGTCAAGGGTCGCCAAAAGTCAAAGGTCGCCAAAGTATTCGGTCGCAAAGCTGCCGTGCAGCCCATAGGGAACGTGATGCCGCAACCGCAGCGTGGCGATCGCCCCCTTTGCTAAATCCTGCCCATCCAAAATCACCAGTTCCGACTTTTGCCGCTCGGCGTTGTAGATCAGCACCAGCACCCAGCCATCATCCTCAGCGGTGGCCCCAGGCCGCGGCACAAAGATGGGTTCGCTGCCATAGCCGTAGGGCGCAGCGCTCCAAAGCTGGCGATCGCCCGTCTGCAAATCCACCTTCAGCACGCCTTGCAGCGGCGCGTTGCCCGTCGGCTCATGGGCTGCGCCGACAAACAGATAGCGATAGTTGCGTCCCACCCGGTCGGGATGCACCACCGGAAACTCGACGCAGCGCTCGTCGAGCTTTTGCTGAGCCACAGAACCCGCCGCCAGGTCGAAGCGAAAGCGCCAGAGTTGTCCTGGAGCCAGCGCCTCAAAATCTACCTCACGATAGTCCTGCCCTGGTTCCAGCGTCGGCAACGAATCGTAGCTGATGGAGTCCACCACCAGCGTTTTGCCGTCCTCAAAGGCATTCACATGGTGAAACACGAAGCCTGAGTTGACCGAAATCACCTGCTTTTCATGGCTGCCCTGGCGAGAAATGATCACCGCCTGCGTGGGCTTTTCGGGATGAAACTCAACGCACTCGCCCGCGCCCTTTTGCCCCAACACAAACGGCAGCGGGTTAAACGACACCGCATTCTGGAAAAAGATGCAGTAGTGCGGCGTAATCACAAAATCGTGAATAAACGCGAAACCGGGCACCGAATGGCTGTAGCGGCGCACCACGTTGCCTGCCAGATTTAGCTCATAGACTGTAATTCGCGTCGAAAGTCCGGGGCTAATGGAAAAATTCACCAAGCAGGGTGCGCCGCCGTCGAGTTCGCTAGCGGGGTCAACCCAGGGATGCGCCGCGAACGCTTCACCCGGCTTCAGGCCGCCATTCAGGTCATCAGTGCCCAGCGTTTCCAGGGTGTGCGGGTCGAGGCGATAGGGTTCGGCCGCTTCCCACAATGCCAACAGCTTGCCGCCCCAATAAATCACGTTGGTATTGGCAATATTTTTGCGGCGCAGGTCAAAGGCGTTTGCCAGCACGCCACCCGGCTTTTGCGTGCCAAATACGCCGCGATAGAGAATTTTCTGCGCCTGCTGCTCTGCGACAAATCCCTCGGTGCGGACAAAGCGATTGCGAAAATGGGCGCGACCGTTGCGGAGGGCGATCGCACACACCATGCCATCTCCATCAAACGGATGCCGATAGCGCTGCCCGCCCAATTCCAGCCGCCCCGGCCCATTGCGAAACAGCGTTCCCTCCAGTGCTAGAGGAATTTCACCCTCTACGTCCGTAATGGCATAGTCAAACTCTTGCTCTAATGAGCGATAGCCTGTCTGCCAGTCTTTTCGATTGTACGGGCGAGGGATGGGTAGAGGCTGGGTTTGCATAAGTAGTTTTGGAAGTGGGAAGACGCTGGAGATCGGGGAGGGCTAGAGCAGGTGGATCAAGAAAAATTCAATCGTTGGGCCGCTGCTAAATCTCTATCGCCGCGTTGACCTGTCACTGGGGCAATCCATTACTCTGCCACTCCAACGCCTTCATTAACCTCTACAACGGGCTGCGTCACTCGCGGCGTGGGGGTGTGGATTTCCAGCGTTTCATCCTCTTGGCCGGGAAGCCAGCCCAGGAAGGGCAGCGGCAGCAGAGTGCTGAGGTTGGTGATGATGACCAGCAGCCACAGGTTCGAGAAGTTGTCTTCGGTGACACCGAGCCAGTGCATCAGCCCTGCGCCCAGTTCGTAAGACACCAGTGCAGCCAGGTTGGTGACGGACATCAGCAGGGCGAAGAGTGTTGCTTCTACACCGGGCGGGCAGAGGCGGGCGGCCAAAATTAGCACAGGCATATAGGCAATTTGTCCCATCACCGTCAGGATGAGGCTGTCGCCCAGGCTAAACCAGTGGTCGTCGATGCCGATCGCCCGGTTGGTGTGGGTTACGAGGATGAGCATTGTCATGCCCAGCAGCGTCGAGACGACAATCGTCCAGCCGAAAAAGGTGCGGAAAGGCACGGTGCGAAAGAACCGCTGAAACATCCAGATGCCCAGCAGCGAGGCGAGGCTGGTGACCAGGCGGACGCGACCGAGAAACTCTGGCGTAAAGCCGAGGTCGTTGGTGGTGAAAAAGAAAAAGGCGGATTCGGCGGTGGGTGTGGCCTGCCAGAGGAAGAGGAACGCCGTGGGCAGCCAGATGGACTTTTGCGAAATGGCAGCCCGCAAATCCTTGACCTGCGATCGCATCACTGACCAGTCGGTGGGCTGGGTGATGGGCGATTCAGCAATTAGCCCTGCCACCAGCGACACGATCAGCGGGAAGGTGGCAGTAATGGCAAACACGGTCTGCACCGAAAACCGCTCCAGCAAAAAGCCGCTGAGATAGGCCGTAATCAGCCCGCCCAGGGCCGACGCGCCCCAGCAAATCGATTGCAGCGAACCAGACGCTTTACTGGATTCCAGGCGGGCCCGCTCAACGACTAGCGAGTCCACAATCACATCGCTGACGGCGATCGCCAACGAACTGAGCGCGATCGCCAGTGTGGCCGCCCAGGCACTATGGACGACTGTAGACATAGCCACCCAGGCGATCGCCCCCAGCACGCCTGACAAGATCAGGTACGGACGGCGACGATAGCCAAAAATCGGCAGCCCGTCAGACATAAAGCCAAACAGCGGCTTAATCATCCAGGGGATGGCGGCCACGCCCAGCAGCGCCGACACCTGTGCCGGACTCAGCGCCAGGTCATCCTTCAGGAAAAAGCTGACCGCCAGCCGTGCCAGACCCAAAATGCCCTGCACAAAGTAGACCAGCAGAATCGCAACCAGTTCAGGCGTTGGGCGATTGCCAAATAGCACCTTCTCGGTGATGAATTCCGTGAGGTTTGCCTTGGCCTGCCCCAAGCCAGCGGAGGACTCAACCATCCAGTGTTAAGAAATATCAACAATGCCTTCTATGATAACCCCAATCTCTAGGCAGAGGTTGTCAGCCGGAGGGTAGATAGCAGACCAGGAGGGTTTAATCGGCAGGTCTAAACAATCAGGAAGCTGAGGGCACTGAGGTTAGTGTTGCTGCTAAACGTGATAAACGCACCGCTGCTGCTGGAGGAGCCAAAGCCGCTGCTGCTGCCGTTGGCGTTGAGAAACAGCGTGCGCGACCCGGTGCTGTAGACGATGCGGGCGCTGCTGCTGGCGGCCAGACGATTATTCGCCACTACGGCAAATTCGCTGTCTTGGCTAAACCCAAAGCCGCGACTGCTGCGGAGTCCGAAGGTGCGCCGCGATAGGACAATGCTGTCTGTGCCGCGAAAATCGGTAATGGTATCGCGCCCAAAGTCGCTGGTTCTAAAGCTGCGATCGCTCCGGTAGTAGAACAAATCGCGCCCTTCTCCCCCGGTTAGCGTGTCGTTGCCCCGGCCGCCCGTGAGGTCGTCGTCGCCCTGGCCGCCGCTGAGGGTGTCGTTGCCGTCGTTGCCCAGCAGCGTATCTGCGCCAGCGCCACCGACGAGGGTGTTGTCGTTGCGGTTGCCCGTCAGCGCGTTGTTGAGCCGATTGCCGACGCAGATCCGCGCATCGCCCCGCAGATTGCAGTTCTCCAGCCCCCGCACCAGCGCATAGTCTACTGAGGACTCAACCGTGTCAATACCGCGTCCTGCGCCCAAAATGCGATCGCCCGGACTGTCGATCACGAAGGTGTTGTTGCCTGCGTTGCCGACCAAAATATCGTTGCCCGCGCCGCCATCCAGCAGGTCGTTCCCGCCTGGCCCGCCAGAGATGCGGTCGTCTCCTGCCAGGCCCCGCAGCACGTTGCTGCCACGATTGCCTACCAGTACGTTGTCTCCATTGTTGCCAGTGCCGTTGATGTCGGCATTGCCCAACAGAACCAGGTTTTGAAAACCCGCCGACAGCCCTAGAGAACTGAGGTTAAAGGTGATGAACGATCGGACGGTGGTCACGGTTTGGTTGTTGCTCTGAACGATGCGATCGCCCGGTGCATCAATTACGTAAGTGTTGTTCCCGGCTCCCCCGGTGAGCGTGTCGTTCCCTGCACCGCCGTCCAGCGTATCGTCGCCCGCGCCGCCGTCTAGTTGATCGTTTCCTTCGCCGCCACTGAGGAAATCACTGCCAATTCCACCTTCTAATCGATCGTCTCCCGCTTCGCCAAACAGCCGATCATCGCCGCCCAAGCCCAACAAGGTATCGTTTCCCGCGCCGCCAAAAATGATGTCGTTACCAGAAGTGCCTTCTAAACGGTTGTTTTGAGAATCGCCTGTAATTGGTGTTGCCATTCAAACATCCTTGGGGTGCGTGAAAAATGGGCAGGAGCGCCCTTAAAAGTGCTGACCTGAGCAGCAGGGTAGAGGCTGATTAAAAGTCCATTGATTGTCAAAAAATGAGGCTGAAAGTCGCTTGAGAGCGTTTTCGCCTATTGACTATAGCGCCATTTTTCCAGGGCGGATCAACTTTTGCTCAGCCTGTCCTATCTGCATTTGGATAGCACTTTTTCTAGTAGTTTGAAGCGGGGCGATCGCCCTTTCCAAAACCTTTGGACTTTTGGCAACTGGGTACTGAGAAATTCTGGCGCTGAGAAATCCTAGTGCTAAAAAATTGATTAGAGCTATGGCTGTGACTTTGCGAAAAGTGTCTAGGGCTGGGATTTCCCCACTGCTGGGAGCGAACAAAATTAAAATATTGAAAGCGATAGCAACCGCTTGTATAAATTCCTGGATAGAACGCGCTATGACCCAATCTCTGCGATCGCCCTTCCCGCACAACCGTTCTGCAAGCCGCCCCTGGCAGCGTGTGGCGCTCCTGCTGGCCAGCCTGCCCATTCTGGCAATTAGCGGCTGCGAAACGCCTATCTCTACCCAGTATCAGGCTACCGCCACGACGACCTACACCTGGCTGGTGGAATACGAGGGCGCGAACCGACCGGGCGAACGGCCGCCCCGAATTGAAGAATTTGCCTCCACCTCGCTAGAAAATCGCAACGGTCAGAAACCAGAGGGCGCAGTCACCGGCCCCGACGACAAGGGACTCTGGTGGCCCGCCCTGCCCCCCAAGCCGACGATTGATGACATTGAAGCCCGCCAGCAGCGCCAAGAGCGTCCTGGCACACCGCGACTCAACAAAACCGTTAACTACACCATTACCTTCCGTCGTCCCGGCGAAGACAACCGCACGCTGCCCACGCGCTACGAGGTCTATCGCCAGGTTGTCAAAGCCTACGAAGACCGCATTCCGCTGGAATTCACCCTTGACCCTGCCGAGCGCACGGTGCTGAAGGCAACGCCTTAGTCAATTTTGGGTTTTAGATTGGCGATTTTGGATTAGCGATTTTGGGTAGCCAGGCCGGGAGTGCGTAGGGAGTCTAGCAGTTTCCTCTGCGGCTCTATTTCTGTTTCTGTAGCGCCCTTTAAGAGGGCAGATTAAGAGAGCAGACGGGACAGATATTAGGGCACAAACATTACAAAATCTCGATGCCGTCTAGTCGGCGCAGGTCGCGGTCAACCTCGAACCAGAGGGCGCGATTGCGCGGGTCGGTGCGGAGGGCCTTGTTGAGGTAGGTGCGGGCTTTTTCGGGCTGCTTCAGGTCTACCAAGTGGCGACCCCAGCGCTGATAGGCGATCGCCAGCCATTGGCGCACCTCTAGGTCGTTGGGCAACCGCTGGGCAAGCCCTTCGACCAGCGCGACAGCGCGGGGATAGCGCTGCTGCCGCAGCAACTGCTGGAGGCGGCTATAGACATGCTCTTTGAGCTGATGATCCGTCGGCGAGGCATCCGGGCTGCGCTGAATCGGCGGGCGCTTGCGAATGCCAGAGCCGGACTGTGCGGTGGGACTCCGCTGGGTCTGGGCTTTTTGGGCGGAGGAGGGCGATGTGGCTTTTGGCGAGGCTGTGGATGGGGAAGCATCGGCTGCGCTTGGTGCGGGTCGCGGCGGGGCAGGGGAAGGCAGAGGGCGATCGCCCATGCCCGCTGGTCGCACCAACTCCATCAGCCGCCGATAGGCCGCATTCACCTGGATAAACTGCTCTGCCTGCTGAGCGCTGCCCGGATTTAGGTCGGGATGATATCGCCGCGCCAGCCGCCGATAGGAAGATTTGATCTCCTCGTAGGTGGCGCTGCTTCTCAGTCCCAAAATCCGATAGCACTCAGCAAGGTTCATCAACAAGGCTCATCAACCGGGCGATCGCCTCAAGCGTTCCACGTTAGCGTTCCACACTCAGCGTTTCACACTTAGGGTTTCACACTAGGCGTTTCACACTAGGCGTTTCACACTTAGCGTTCCAAGTGTAATCGTTCGCTCCTAGAAATTTCAATTTGAATGATTCAAATCTCAACTTTGAGCGCTCGCATCCGTAATCACTCGGTCAATTAAGCCGTATTCCACCGCCTCTTGCGCCGACATAAAGTAGTCGCGATCGGTGTCTTTTTCAATCTGTTCCACCGTCTTGCCCGTGTGCAGCGCCATCATCTCATTGAGTTCCTGGCGCACCCGCAAAATCTGCCGCGCTTCGATGTCGATATCGGTGGCCTGACGACGACCCGTTCCGCCCAAGGGCTGGTGAATCATGATCCGCGCATGGGGCAGCGCCAGTCGCTTGCCTTTTGCGCCCGCCGTCAGCAAAAACGCGCCCATCGAGGCCGCCAGCCCCACGCAAATCGTCACCACTTCCGACTTGATGTGCTGCATGGTGTCGTAGATCGCCATGCCTGCTGTCACCGAGCCGCCCGGTGAATTGATATAAAGATAAATGGGCTTCGTGTTGTCGTCCGAATCGAGATAAAGCATATAGGCGACAATCGCATTTGCAATGCCGTCGTCTACCTCTTCTGCTAGAAAAATAATCCGCTCCCGAAACAGCCGCTCGTAGATGCTGATCCACTGCTCAAAAGAACTGCCAGGGAGGCGATAGGGGACGCTAGGAATTCCAATCGGCATAGGTCTTTGAAGGGATGAAAGGTGAGTAATAAGAACTTGGAGGATAAGGGCTTGGAGTGCCGGAGTGGGGAGTTCGAGGATTAGAGAGAATACTGTCTAACTCCCCTAACCCCTAGCGCCTACCTCTGCCAACTTCGGGCTTTCTAGTACGAGGTCGATTAGTCCGTACTCTTTCGCTTGAGTCGGCGTTAGATAAAACGTCCGATCCATGTCCTCATGAATGCGCTCAAAAGGCTGTCCGGTGGTTTCCGAGAGCAGTTCTACGACGATACGCTGCTTGTTCAGCACTTCCTTTGCATTAATCTCGATGTCGGTTGCCTGGCCACGAGAGCCGCTTTGGGGATGAGCGAGGGCAATCATAGTATGCGGCAGGCTGGCGCGTTTGCCCTTCGTGCCCGCCGACAGCAGCACCGTCGCCATGCCAAAACACTGACCCATACAAATGGTGAGAATGGGTGCCTTGATGTGCTGCATCGTGTCGTAGATGGCAAGTCCAGCATTAATCGACATCATGCCAATTGCCATCGACCCCATGCCTGCCATCAGCGGATCGCCCAGCGAGTTGATGTAGAAGTAAATCGGTTTGCTCTGATCCTGCGAGTCTAGATACAGCAGCGCTGAAATAATCGAGTTGGCAAACCCGTCGGTAATGGGCTGGTTGAGAAAGATAATCCGCTCCTGGCTCATGCGGGTGTAGATGTTGATCCACTGCCAGTAGGGACTACCAGGGATGTTGTAGGGAACGCGGAGGACGGGATCTACAGACATGGGAAAGACTGTGAGTTGGAGGGATGCAAGGATGTGTTAGACGGGGCGATGGGAGCAGGGAAGTCCTGGAATACCAGCGATTCCCATTCTCACCGCACGTCTCATCATCTTGCTTAATGCGACTTGTTGATACGGCTATGTCAGCGCCGGAATTTGCTTTGGCAATTCCTTGGCACTTTCGAGGACGCGATCAATTAGCCCGTATTCCTTGGCTTCGTAGGGGTTTAGGTAAAAGATGCGGTCGGTGTCCTTGGCAATTTTCTCGATGGGCTGACCCGTGTTGCGGGAAAGAATTTCCAGAGTGGCCTGCTTGTTGATTAGCACTTCGCGGGCGCGGATCTGGATGTCGGTTGCCTGGGCCTGGCCCATGCCCGTGCGGGGCTGATTTAGCACGATGGTGGCGTGGGGCAGGCTAGCGCGGAAGCCCTTCGTGCCTGCTGAGAGAATCATGGCAGCCGTGCCCATTGCCTGGCCAATGCAGATGGTGTGGACGGGGGGTTTGACGTAGGAAATGGTGTCGCAGATGGCAAAGGCTTCGGTTTCGTAGCCGATCGCATCGTTGGTATACCAGGAGGTGCCTGTCGAGTTGATGTAAAAGTAAATGGGCTTTTCGGGGTCGTCGAACTGGAGGTAGAGGAGTTGCGCGATGATCAGCTTGGTCACATCGACCCCTAACTGGCGCTTGAGGTCGTCTGACGAGACCAGCGGCAGCCCCAGGTAAATGATGCGCTCTTTGAGCAGCAGCGAGGGCAGATCGGGCGGGGGTGTGCGATAGGCAGCATCCCCGTAGTAATAGTTGGACTGAACGGCCTTAATCGATGAACTCATAGGATCAAACTCGCCTGGACGCTTGCCGAAACAGTTGGCGTGTGAACTTGCGGGAGGACTTACGCCTGAATTAGCGTATGAACTGCGCTGTTTCTACGAACGCCGCTAATACCATAGTAGCGTGAGGGGCATCGCAGCGGTCGAGATGACTGGCCCATCAGGGATTTGGAAAAAGCGTGAGAAGATTGGGGCAGTTTACGGAATTGGGAACTGGGGCCTTGGAGTATTGAAGAGGCAGAAAATAGAAATACAGCATTTTGGAACCGTGTCTTGGAAGCGAGTGAGGTTTGCAGGAGGGAGGTTCCAAGACCGTTGTCTGTTTAGGGCAGCGTGTCCTTCACCCCGTTAGAAAATGCCGCCTGTTTTTAATACATTCTCTACATTCTTTTTAGACTGGAGCCTAGGGCTATGAAAGTGGGTCTGCAAGCGTCGCTGAGTGATGCCAATCTGGATGTAGCGCAGGTGAGCAGCCAGCGGCAGTTGGCGATTTCGATGTCGGCGATCGCCGCTTCGGCAGGTCGCACGGCACCGCTGAACCTTTGCTTGATTTTGGATCACAGCGGCTCGATGAACGGTCGCCCAATGGAAACCGTCAAGCAGGCGGCGCTGAAAATCGTGGATAGCCTGTCGCCGGGCGATCGCCTTTCGGTGGTCGTGTTTGACCACAAGGCCAAGGTGCTGGTGCCCAACCAGGTGATCGAAAACCCAGTGGGCATCAAGAGCGAAATTAGCAAACTCAAAACCAGCGGCGGCACCTGCATCGACGAAGGAATGCGGCTGGGCATTGAGGAACTGGCCAAGGCGAAAAAAGACACGATTTCTCAGGCGTTTTTGCTGACGGATGGCGAAAACGAGCATGGCGACAACGATCGATGTCTGAAGCTGGCGCACCTGGCAGCGGAATATAACCTGACGCTGAATACGCTGGGCTTTGGCGACCACTGGAACCAGGACATTTTGGAACAGATTGCCGATGCAGGCGGCGGTGCGTTGACCTATATCCAGACTCCAGAAGACGCGCTGCTGGAGTTTACGCGCCTGTTTAGCCGGGTGCAGTCTGTTGGGCTGACGAACGCCTATCTGCTGCTGAGAATGATGCCCGGTGTGCGGCTGGCAGAGCTAAAGCCTGTGGCACAGGTAGTGCCCGAAACGGTAGAATTGCAGCCGATTCAGGAAGCAGGGCAGGTGTCGGTGCGCTTGGGCGACCTGATGGTAGACTCGCCGCGTGTGGTGCTGGCAAACCTGTATGCTTCGCAGCTTCCCGTGGGGCGGCATCCGCTGGTTCAGGTGCAGGTGCGCTACGACGACCCGGCGCAGAATCTGGAGAGCGTGCTGAGCGATCCGGTGATCGTTGAAGCGAACGTGGTGACCACATTCCAGCCAGCGCCCGACCCGCAGGTACAGCAGCATGTGCTGGCACTGGGCAAATATCGCCAGACTCAAATTGCCGAGCAGAAACTGCAACAGGGCGATCGCGCTGGGGCGGCTACCATGCTGCAATCTGCTGCCAAGACTGCGCTGCAAATGGGCGACCAGACGGCTGCCACCGTGCTGCAAGAAAACGCCACCCGCCTGCAAGAGGGCGAGGAACTGTCGGAGAGCGATCGCAAAAAGACTCGGATCGTCTCCAAAACGACGTTGCAGTAGCGATAATGGAGAGCAAGCTGGGCTAGGCCGAGAGGCTACTCCTGGCAAGTTTCAAGTGTTTCTACATGATGGAAAACCTGGAGGGCGATCGCCCTACGGCTGAACCCAACCCCGCTGCTGGCGCGACAGCAATCATGGCACCCTCGCCGAGCGCCACGGTTCAGATTCGCAACCTCAACTATTTTTTTGGCCAGGGTGAACTCCAGAAGCAGGTCCTCTACGACATCAACCTCGACCTGCTGCCGGGGCAAATTGTCATCATGACCGGCCCATCCGGCTCCGGCAAAACCACGCTGCTGACGCTGATCGGCGCACTGCGAACCGTGCAAGATGGCAGCCTCAAGGTGCTGGGGCGTGAGCTGGTGGGCATGGGTCGGGGGCAACTGGTGGAGGTGCGGCGCAACATCGGCTTTATCTTTCAGGCACACAACCTGTTTGATTCGCTCACTGCGTCTCAGAATGTAGAGATGGCAGTGGAACTAATGCCCAACTGGCGTACCAAGCGAGAGCAAGCCGTTGCCATGCTGACCCGGTTGGGTCTGGGAGAACGGGTCGATTACAAACCCCGCGCCCTCTCTGGTGGGCAAAAGCAGCGAGTGGCGATCGCCCGTGCCCTAGTCAACCGGCCAACCCTGATCCTGGCAGACGAACCCACCGCCGCCCTCGACAAGAAAAGCGGGCGGGAAGTTGTAGAACTGATGCAGCAGTTGGCTAAGGAACAAAACTGCACGATTTTGATGGTGACCCACGACAATCGCATCCTTGACATTGCCGATCGCATCGTCAGTTTGGTCGATGGGCGACTCGAAAGCGACGAAGACCTGACACACTTCATGGAAAGCCATGATCCTCGGTCGCTCGATCGGCGAATGTTCATGACGCTTTAGCGACTGGGATTCAGGAGTCTGGGGTAGAAATCGTCCAACTGCATAAGCCCTAACCATAGGCCCTAACCAACGATTTGGGCACGAAAAAGCCCCCCGATAGGAGGGCGCAGGTAATCTGGCTCAAAGCGTGCGTTGCAACGAAACTTGGAAGCTCGGAGCGTCTGGTCAAAGAGCGATCGCCCCATTCGACCTTAGCAGCACAGTGAGGAGAGACACTGCGACCAGCACAAAAGTCTGCTCCACCTTTCCAATCCTTATCTAACCTCTGATCCCCAAGTAACCGGGAACTCGCGTGTTGTAGTCTACTTCCGTCGCCGTGATAGAGGCGGCAAGCTGCTCAAAAGACTCAGAATTCCAGTTTCGTTCGTGGATTGGCTTGGACTGTTCGCCCCGGAAATAAGCTTGGGTTCCAATGACTGAAGCGGCGACCCAGGCGATCACAAATAGTGCAATTAGAAGCGTCATAACAGCCTCCCGTGTTGGCTTGTTTCAATCTGTAAATAAATATAACAAAATATTTCAAGGTATTGCAATTTCTCCGCGAGTGTGGATAGCCGTACTCGTGGGTTCGTCCTCGGAACCTGGCCCTAGCGGGCAAACCCAAAAACTTTCGGGTGTAAACCCGATTGGTATACCGCTTTGCAGTAAAATGACCTTCGGTCTGTGGAAAACTCTCTTCTGCTCCGGCGCACTGCGAACCGGCCCGGCGTTTTCCCGTCCAAAGATTCTGGGGTCCTTGGGGCGATCGCCCATGACGGGTTCAAAACCAGAGCAACTCGCCCGTTGAGGAGAGTAAACCTGCGTCTAAACTGCATCTGAACGCCTCATTCGGTTGCCTTCACCCCTCAGCGCTTCACAACCTTGTACGGGTTTCGGTTTCGCGTTTGCTTTTGGCTCGTCTTTCAAAGTGTCTACACTGTTCTCTCAACACTGTTCTCTCAACCTGTCAGCCCATCATCATGTCTAAGGTTCTTGTTTCCGACCCAATTGATCAAATCGGAATTGACATCCTCTCGCAGGTTGCTCAGGTCGATGTGAAAACTGGGCTGTCTCCTGACCAACTGGTACAGATCATTCCCGACTACGACGCGCTGATGATTCGTTCCGGCACGCGCGTCACTCAGGAAATCATCGAAGCAGGCACTCAGCTCAAAATCATTGGCCGTGCAGGCGTGGGTGTGGATAATGTCGATGTGCCTGCGGCGACCCGTCGCGGCATCCTCGTGGTCAACTCGCCCGAAGGCAACACCATCGCCGCAGCAGAACACGCCCTAGCGATGATGCTGGCCCTGTCGCGTCATATCCCCGCTGCTAATCAATCGGTGAAGGCGGGCGAGTGGGATCGCAAGAGCTTCACAGGGGTCGAGGTCTACAAAAAAACGCTGGGGATCGTTGGGCTGGGCAAGATCGGCTCCCATGTGGCGAAAGTGGCGCGGGCAATGGAGATGCGCCTGCTGGCCTACGACCCATTCCTCTCTAGCGAACGCGCCGAGCAGATGGGCTGCCACTTGGTGGATCTGGATCTGCTGCTGCGCGAGTCGGACTATGTTACGCTGCACCTGCCCAAAACGCCAGAAACCCAGCACATGATCAACGCTGAGTCGCTGGCCAAGATGAAGCCTACGGCTCGTATTATCAACTGCGCGCGGGGTGGGATCATTGATGAAGAGGCCTTGGCGATCGCCCTCAAGGAAGGCAAAATCGCCGGAGCCGCCCTGGATGTCTACGAATCAGAACCACTGGGCGAGTCAGCATTGCGATCCCTCGGCAAAGAAGTTATTCTCACGCCTCACCTCGGTGCGTCTACTGAAGAAGCCCAGGTCAACGTGGCGATTGACGTAGCCGAGCAAATCCGCGATGTGCTGCTGGGGCTGCCTGCCCGCTCGGCAGTCAATATTCCGGGTTTGCGGCCCGACCTGCTGGAAAAACTGCGCCCTTACCTGCAACTGGCGGAAATCTTGGGCAATCTGATCAGCCAGCTCACGGGCGGCCGCGTCGAGTCGCTAAATGTGCGGCTCCAAGGCGAACTCGCCAGCAACGAGAGCCAGCCCGTTGTGGTGGCCGCGCTGAAAGGGCTGCTGTCCACTGCCTTGCAAGAGCGGGTCAACTACGTCAACGCCAGCATCGAAGCCAAGGAGCGAGGCATTCGCGTGGTGGAAACCCGCGATGCAGCAGTGATTGACTACACGGGTTCTCTGCGTCTGTCGGCCAGCGGCCCCAACGGCGAGCACACCGTCACGGGTGCGCTCCTAGGCGACAACGAAATTCGCATCACCAATATTGACGACTTCCCAATCAACGTACCGCCCAGTCGCCATATGCTGTTCACGCTGCACCGCGACATGCCGGGGATCATTGGTAAGCTAGGTTCTCTCTTGGGAAGCCTGAACGTCAATATTGCCAGTATGCAGGTCGGCCGCAAGATTGTGCGGGGCGATGCGGTGATGGTGCTAAGCCTGGACGACCCCTTGCCAGACGGCATTCTCGACGAAATTACTCAGGTTCCCGGCATCCGCGATGCCTATACGGTGACGCTGCCTACGTCTTAGCGCTGGTTTGAGGCGTTAGTTTTGGCTGATTCTTCGGGCGCAATGGGCGCAATAAATCAGCCTTTCGGCCAGCTTCCACACCCTGACCCCTTATGTCCACCTGGTGGGAAATTCAAGCGCTGTGCGATCCGGCAGCCGAAGACCTGGTGTCTTGGCGGCTGGAGGAGTTTGGCTGCAAAGGCACGGCGAGTGAACGCAAGGAGTTTGGTGTGCTGGTGCGCGGCTACCTGCCGCAGACTCAAGCTGAGTTGCTGGATCTGTCGGCGCTGGCGCTGCGGCTGAAGCAGGATGCCCTCTGTGCTGGGGTGGCGGTGCCTGTAGTACAGTGGCAGATGATTGATGAAGAAGACTGGTCGAGTAGCTGGAAGCAGTATTGGCATCCGCAGGAAGTGGGCGATCGCCTCTTGATCAACCCTGCCTGGCTGCCTGTCCCCGCGCAGGGCGATCGCATTGTGCTGCAACTCGACCCTGGGGTTGCCTTTGGCACGGGGGCCCACGCCACAACGCAGCTTTGCCTAGAGGCTCTGGAAATGCGGATCGAGGGGCCATCGGATATCACCCTTGCCGACATTGGCTGCGGCTCTGGCATTCTCTCTATCGCAGCGCTGCTGCTGGGGGCAAAGCAAGCCTACGCGGTAGACACTGACCCGCTGACGATTGACTCCACCAACGCCAGCCGAGAGCTAAACGGCATTGCGCCAGAGCGCCTGATCGTCGAACTGGGCAGTCTGGATCACCTAACCCAAATGCTGCCCGCCCCCGTCGATGGGTTTGTGTGTAATATTCTGGCAGAGGTGATTCTTGACTTGATCCCTGGCTTTGGGGCGATCGCCAAACCTAGCACCTGGGGCGTTCTCAGCGGCATCTTGCTGGATCAGGTGAAGCCCATTGCCGACTCGCTCGAGGCCAACGGCTGGATCGTTGCCACGCTCTGGCGCAGGCAGGACTGGTGCTGCTTAAATATTCGGCGATCGTGAGGGCTGCGTGCGTTGCATGATGCAAGCAAGATAACGCGGCTGATATCAGTCCGCCTGTGGCACCACAGGGGAGATGGCTGGAAGCCCTGCGGACACCTTGCTGACCCAAAATCGCAAATCCAAAATCGCAAATCGACATGAGCCAGAATGGCTGAGCGGATTCAGAAAATTTTGTCTCAATATGGCATTGCTTCGCGCCGCCAGGCAGAGCAAATGATCCTGGCGGGGCGGGTGCGGCTGAATGGGCAGGTGGCGACATTGGGTCAGGTGGCGGATCTGACGGGCGATCGCCTCGAAGTAGACGGCAAGCTGCTAAACGCCCAAGCCCGTCCAGACCTGCTTTATCTGCTGCTGCATAAGCCGATGGGAGTAGTCTCCACTTGCCACGATCCGCAGCAACGGCGCACGGTGCTAGACCTGTTGCCAGTGCATCTGCGCCAGAGCCACGGGCTACATCCGGTTGGCCGCCTGGATACTAACTCTACTGGGGCGCTGCTGCTGACCAACGACGGTTCCCTGACCTTTCCCCTCACCCATCCGTCTCACCACATTCCCAAGGTGTACGAAGTGTGGGTTGCTGGCCGCCCCAGCGCGGAGACTTTGCAGCGATGGCGAGGCGGCGTGCTGCTAGACGATCGCCCAACCCTACCCGCCGAAATCACGCCCCTCGATGCTCGACCGAACAAAACCCTGCTGAACATCGTCTTGCATGAAGGGCGGAATCGACAGATTCGCCGTGTCGCTGAGCAGTTGGGGCATCCCGTAATCTCGCTCCACCGAGTGGCGATTGGGCCGATTGCGCTAGGAGATTTACCTCCTGGACGCTATCGAAGCCTGACTTCAGCGGAGCTAGATTTTCTCCGAGCGCAGGCTGGTAACTTCCCCAACCCCCCTTCAGCCCCGTAGGATTTTGAAGTAAGATGCTCTTATCCGTGTGGCCCTCTTTTGGGGGTTTAGAGTCTGGCTTTTTGAGGATGATGCTGAGCTTGTGCGGCCGACCAATCATCAAAATCATGTCTCATCAGGTCATGTCGTCTCAACAGGTCACGTCACAGTGAGGAGCGTAAGGTGCTGGATGCTATGAGCAAGGGTCTTTCTCCACTAGAGCAAGAGCAAATCCTGAAGCTAGAAGAGTTGGGCTATGAGTTGCACCAGCTTCGGGAGCAGCAGATGCTCTCGATCGACCAGATTTCTGCCCGGACGATGATTCAGCCGCGAGTGATTCGCGCGATCGAATCTGGCAATTTTAAGGAGCTTCCTGAAGGGGTCTATATCCGAGGCTTTTTGCGGCGTTATGCGGATGCGCTGGGGCTAGACGGGCACGCCCTGGCAAACGAGTTCCCGTTGGAGCCGCAAAATGCTGAAATTCAACCCTCCTGGCAAGAAACGCCGGAGGCACAATTGCGCCCGCTGCACCTGTATGTTGCTTATGTGGGGCTGATTGCAGCGGCGATCGCCGGCCTGTCCTACGTCTGGAGCCGCTCTACTACACCGATTACGGCGAATCAGCCCTCTCCTGTCCCCTCGCTCATCGCTTCGCCCTCGCCGACAGCTGCCAGTCCCGCTGCCCAGCCCGGACAGTCTCCTGCGGCTCAGGCGATCGCCGCCAGCCCTTCTCCCAGCCCGTCGCCTGCCGTACCCGCCAAGCCTGTTCGCGTAGAAATTACGCTGCGGGAGCAATCCTGGCTGCGGGTGATGGTGGACGGACGCACCGATTTTGAAGGCATGATGCAGGCAGGCACGCAGCGCAGTTGGGCAGCCGACCGCGAAGTTCGGATTCGCGCTGGCAACGCAGGTGGCGTGCTGGTGTCCTACAACGAGCAGGAAGCAAAGCCCATCGGTCAACCTGGAGCCGTGCAGTCTGTCGTCTTTCCGCCCCCACCAGGACAAGATAGTGCCCAAGCCTCTGCGAATGCACAGACCAACTAGCTCGGCCCAACCCTGATGCCTACATTGCGGGCGTACGTTGCGGGCGCGTGTTGCAGACGCTGCGGCTATGGCTTATTCGGCGCTAGAAATTTTGAACTTTGGTGGGCGATTTTAGTTGATAAGGTAGTTGATGAGGGTCATCGATTAGATTCGTGATGACCAGACTCCATATCGTGCGGGGCTTCTCGCTCCTGCTTTGAGGGAGGCTTGGGGGCGCGTCCATAGAGTTCGACCAGGGCCAAGAGGCGATCGCCCAGTTCTTCAGTCAAAACCTCGGCTCTGTAGCGCCAGTCCCAGTTGCCATCGGGCTTGCCAGGATAGTTCATGCGAGATTCGGTGCCCAGGCCCAGCAGGTCTTGCAGCGGAAAAATCGCCTGGTTGGCCACCGATGCCATGCCCAGACGAATCAGATCCCAGTGGATGCCCTCTTCCGACACACAGCCCAGATAGCGAATCAGGCGATCGCGCTCGTATTCGGGCAGTTCGCTGAACCAGCCCTGGGTGGTGTCGTTGTCATGAGTGCCTGTGTAAACGACGCAGTTGCGCTCAAAATTGAACGGCAGAAACGGATTATCTGCGCCGCCGCCAAAGGCAAATTGCAGGATTTTCATACCGGGAAACTCGAAGCGATCGCGCAGTTCTTCTACATCCGGCGTAATCACGCCCAGGTCTTCTGCCAAAATCGGCAAATGCCCCAGTTCCGTTTCCAGGGTTTCAAAGAATGCGGTGCCCGGTGCATCAATCCATTCCCCATTCATCGCAGTTTCTTCGCCCTGGGGCACGGCCCAGTAAGCGCAAAAGCCCCGAAAATGGTCGATGCGGACGATATCTACATAGTCCAGCGTGGCGCGAAACCGCTGGAGCCACCAGCCAAAGCCTGCTTTTTCTAGCGCTTCCCAGTGATAAATCGGGTTACCCCAGAGTTGCCCTGTTTCACTGAAATAATCGGGCGGCACGCCGGCCATCAGCGCGGGTTCGCCTGTTTCTGGGTCGAGATGGAAGAATTCGGGAAATGCCCACACGTCTACGCTATCGTGTGCCACGTAGATGGGGATGTCACCAATGATGCGGATGCCCAAATCATTGGCGTAGTCGCGCAGCGTAGACCACTGGCGGAAAAACTCGAACTGCAAATACTTGTGCTGAAAGATTTCTTCGCTGAGCTTGAGCCGCCACTCGGCCAGCGCTGCTGAATCGCGACGGGCGATCGCCTCATCCCACTGGTGCCAGCTCATGCCGCCCTGGGCTTGCTTCAGCGCAATGAACAGCGCATAGTCATTTAGCCAGAAGGCGCGGCTGGCGCAAAACGCATCGAACTCCATGCGCTGCTCCACCGTGGCGTGTTCCTTAAAGCGCTGGGCTGCCTTCAGCAACAGCGGCATCTTGGTTTCAATCACCCGGTCATACTCGACTCGCTCGGCGGAAAAATTGGGCAAATTTGCCAGGTCTTCATCCGTCAGCCAGCCCTCGTGATAGAGGCGATCGGGGCTGATCAGCAGCGGATTGCCCGCCATCGACGAAAAGCACATATAGGGCGAGTTGCCATGCCCCGTCGGCCCCAGCGGCAACACTTGCCAAAACTGCTGCCCGCTGCGCTGCAAAAACTCGACAAACCGATAGGCGCTGTCTCCAAGATCCCCAATTCCATAGCGGCTGGGAAACGACGTGGGGTGCAGCAAAATACCACTAGAACGGGGAAACGGCATGGTTGACCAAAAGCTCCCAAACCCAAGGGTTTCAAACCGCGCATCGTCAGCGCTTGTAATGCTTAGACTGTAGCACGGGCGATCGCCCAGAACTGTTCTCAATGCTCTGTCTCAGGGCTAAATTTTGGCGCTTTGCAAGACGGATTGAGGCCAGAGACTATATCAATTCTCGGTTTTGGATTGCCCGTCAATCAAGTCGTTAAATCAAGTCGTTAAATCAAGCTAAAAATCCGTCACCAGGGCTAGCGTTTTACTCCAATCCGATTTAGTATATTTGTACTAAATTTGGTGAGGCGACATGGCACGACGACCCCAATACCCGCCCGATTTTGCTCAGATGGACTTGCTGTGGAATTTAACGGCTGATTCAGAACGGGCTGACTCGAACCAATGGATCGAAACAGAAATCGACATGCCCGAAGACCCAGCACTGCTACAAAACCTGGAGCTAGAAGCGATGAAACTGGAAGAGATGGAACTAGACCTGATGGAAGAATGGACGACCGAAACGGCCGATGCTTGGGTCGAAGAAACGCGCCAGTTGTTTGAGCATGAAGGGTCTGATGAGGCGCTGTACGAGCGCGTGGTGCAGGCGATTTACGTGCTGTGCGATCGCATTCGGAGAGAAGATGCTGATCTTTAGCTGATCTTTAGTAGACCTCTTGCACAAATGCTTTTCTAAGAGCGTGAATCGTTGGGCAGCACCGCCGCCCAACGATTCACACAAGGGAATCGGCAAAGTTGCACATTGTGTTAATCAGGAAGTGTTAATCAGGAAACGCAAAGCCCTGTCTGGGGTCGCGGATAAACAACCCCAGCGTCAGCGTATTCATGACCACATCCCAAACGGGTGTGAGCCGCTTGGCATCGTCTACCCAATAGTCGAAGGTGATTAGGCACTGCACCCCTGACCCCAGCCCGATGCAGGTGCGCGAGTAGGCTTCGCGATTTTCCTGCGAATCGAGAAACTTGAACTCTGTCCAGACGACGCGGGCGGTTTGCCGCTTCAGGCTGACGATTTCGCCTTTTTCTAAAATATTACGCTCGTCTTTTTCGACTAGCTCTTTCAGCACGCTGACCAGCGGGAACAGCGTCCAGTCGCCCTCTGGGAGCAGGTTATAGGACACCTCCAGGCGGCAGTTGTCGTTGGGCGGCTTGCCGTCAAAAAACTTGAAGGATTTTTCATCTGGCTCGAAGATCCAATCTTCGGGAACGTCGAACCGCACGGCACCGCGTCCAGCTACGAAAATGTTGTAGCCATCTTGCGATTTCCAGTTGTGGTTTTCGGGCAGGCTGAGGGTTTCTTTCACCCATTTCAGATCGTGCTTTGGTTTCTTTGCCATGAAGACCTTTGGGAGCGTTTTTCTGAAGAGCGATATTTTCTAGGCATTTTCCAGGCTACTTCTTAGGCTGCGTTTGCAAGACGCGCCAGCACACCAGCAGCGCCAGGGAGATATAGCCAAGGACAGCGAGCCAATCTAGCCAGGTCGAGTCAAGCGAGGTCAAGCGAGGTCGAGGGGATCGAAAACGTGAGAATTTGGGGCGATCGCAGGATAGCGCAAAAAGCTCGAAAATATCACTAAAAAATATCACTAAGTTTTGCAATAGGTTTTGCTACTTAGGGCGATTGGGTTGAGGATGGAGGGCGATCGCCCGATTCGTGGCTTGCTCTGCGCCCAGCCGAACCCCTTGCACCCTAGCCCCCAAGCCCTTTTACACCCCGCACGGTCATATAGACTGCCAGGGCAATCAGGAAGGATTTGAACAGCCGATTCACAGTTTGATCGGACAGCTTAGGCAGAAGGCGCGTGCCGACCTGAGCGCCGACGATGCCGCCCAGCCCTAGACAGAACCCTGCAATCCACAGCACGTTGCCGTTATAGGCATGTTGCGCTAGTCCTGAAATGGCAATCGGTACGATCGCCCCCAGGCTGGTTCGCACCGCAGACTTGATTGTTTCGCCCAAAAACAGCGTTTGCAGCGGTACCATGACCACACCACCCCCCACCCCGAAGAGGCCAGAGAGAATTCCAGCGAGGAGGCCGATTCCAGCGATGGGCGGGAGAGCATTGGCAGAGGTCGAAACGGGTGCTGAAACTGTTTCGGGGGCTGGAATTTTTAGATGGCGCTCTTTTTGGGCGAGCTTGCGGCGGAGATCCATGAGGTAGATCGTGACCAGCAGCAGCACGGCGAAGGCAAGCGATAGGGAGGCATCAGGCAGGCGATCGCCCAGCCACGCCCCAACCTGCGCCGTCACCATGCCAAACACCGCCAGCAGCAGAGAAACGCGCCAGTTCAGCGTACCCGTCCGCAGGTTTTGGTAGCTCCCTGACAAAGCACTCAGCAGCACACCAACCAGACTCGTCGCTGTTGCTTGCACCAGCGGCAGCCCAAAAAACGTGAGAATCGGCACCATAATCAGCCCGCCGCCAATGCCCAGCAGCCCCGACAGGGTGCCCGTCATTGTGCCCACTAAAAACAAAACCAACCAGCCGACGGGAGTATCTAACATAGCGCTCGATGGATTGCAGCGGCGAATCAGCCCCAAGTAGCCGCAAATCGACAACTGATTCTGCGCCATTCTCCTATTTCGCGCGGCTAGACGCAAACGTTTTGGTTCAATCTTGGTTCAGTCTTGGTTCAATCGCCCCCTTGATTCTGCTAAACAAAAACGGCGACACTTGATGCCGCCGTCTTTCTTAAGCGATGCAAGGTAGGTTCACTTCAGCGTTCAGAGAAGGGCGATCGCCAATTTCATGCTGCCTATCTCTAATTCCCGGACTAAGCGCTGATGGTTGCCGCAGGCTTATAGGACATCTCCTCGCGCACCGCCACCATTGCAGCCACTAGGCGATCCATTTCCTCGCGGGTGTGCAGCGCGTTGGCCGTGATCCGCAGACGAGGCTTGGCAATGTACCAGATGGGCGAAACCCAGATACCGTGGTTGGTCACAAGCGATCGCGCAAAATCTTTCGGATTCAGATCCGGCGGCAGCAGCACAGGCAGCACATTGGTTTCACCAATCGCCAGAAAATCGTTTTCTGCCAGACGGTTCCGCAGATAGCGCGTGTTGTCATGCAGACGTTGCACCAGTTCGGGATGCTGGCGCACCTGGCGCACCGCTTCCAGAGCAGCCGCAGTCAGTGGGGGTGCCAGAGAGCAGGTGCCAATCGAAGAAGGCGACACATTCAGCAGCGGCTTTAGCTCTGCCACCGGGCTGCTGATGGCGGCACCCACTGACGCGCCAAACTTCGAGAAGGTGGTCATGATCAGCGGCGTTACGCCCTTATCCAGCGCATCTTGCGGCAAAATTCCAAAGTGTTCGTAGATGCCGCGACCCGTTGCGCCGATCGACCCGCTGGCGTGGGCTTCGTCCATCACCAGGGTCGTGTCCTCATAGTTCGACAGGATATCGATCATGTCGGGCAGGGGCGCGATGTCGCCATCCATCGAGAACACCGCGTCGGAGACGACCAGAATGCGATCGCCCGGCTTAGCATAGCGCTTCAGCTTGCGGGCAAAGTCTTCCATGTCGCAGTGGCGATAGGCTCGCACGCGCACCGCAGGGCTGTGGCCAAACAGCTTGCCTGACCGAGTGCCCGCATTGGCGATCGCCGACACGATGCAGCCGTGATTCAGCACATCGGTCATGATCAGCGTCTCGCGGGTGTTCTGGAACCCTGGCACCGGAATCGCCTGATGGCAAAACGCATCCATTAGCGCTTGCATGGCCATCCACGCATTCAAAAACAGTTGCGTATGACCCAGATGCTTAAAGGCAGAGATTTCATCTTCAAGCTGGCGGTGCAGATCGATTCGTCCGCTCAGCACCGAGGTCGAACTGTTCGACGTGCCAAATTGCAGAATCGCGTCGATGGCTGCCTGCTTGACCGCAGGGCTTTGCACCAGACCCAGCACATCGTTTGTGCAGAAGGTCAGCACCATGCGGCGACGGCCCGTATCGGCCTCTTCAATTTCTACCAGGTTGCCCTGTTTGCGATGGCAGATATATTCATCCGGGTCTAGCCCGCTCTCATACCAGCGCTGAACGTATTCCTTGATAACTTGCACAGTAAACTCCCCTCACCTAACTGAATTGAGTAGCGTATCTCTTCTAGCCCCTCGGATGATTAGACTTGGCTTAACTCATTGCTGCTGAATCCATGCTGCTAAGTTCATGCTGCTAAGTCCATTGGCGCTATATCGACACTCGTGAAACCTGGTTGAGCTTTTGGGTGAATTCTCGACCTCTGGCGCTGCTCCGGCGGCGCTTTTTGATAATTACAATAAGAGTTTTCCTTTACTCTGCCAGAAGGAGATTAATCCATGTCTTGAGATTGTTACAGTTCACCCCTCCCATTGGAAGTGTCCACCGAACGCCTTGCCGAGTCTGCCAAAACAGGCTCAGGCTGCGGCATTTCTCCTTCACTACTGGCTGCTACATCTGCTGGGGCGATCGCTCCAGAAAGTGCCTCAGAGAATCCCTGAGACCGTTGCAGAAACTGCTCATACTGCCGCAAAAAGACACGCTGGAGCGCAATGATCGCTGGATTGATTTCCACGTAGCGCCGCTTGGGATCTGACGTGAAAACCCGCTGCTCGCTCTCCATCATCTCCACATCTTGCAGGAGAAATTTCATAAACACAAACCGCCGCACAAACAGCATCAGCGGCTTGCGGATGGGACGCACCAACCACTGCGGCAGGGGCAGCTTGAGGAACAGGATCGAGAAGGAGCGAGTTTCCTTGGGCCCCACGGGCAACCGATTAAGGTAGAGCGAGGACACGCCCTCCAGCGAACTGGTGTAGTGCGGATATTGGTAATGAACCGAGACGATGCGAGTGGTTTTGCCGCCGTCTTCGCTCAGCCCCAGCACCTTCGTCATCCAGCCTTCGTAGTTCACCTCATACTCTGCCAAAACGGAATTGGGCGACTCCTTTAGCTTGAGCAATTTCGGGTCGTACCAGCCCTGGAGGTTTTCGTGCAGATAGCCGTGAAACACATCCATCGTGTTCTCGTTGCAAATCGAGAAATGGGCGTGGAAATGTCCCGGAATGGGGATTTGAAAATAGGCAGGGTCGTCGTATTCCGGCATATGGGGCATGGCGACCTGTTCCGCTAGGGACGGATCACCCGGAAACACCCAGAGAATGCCATAGCGCTCTCGCGTTGGGTAGCTGCGGGCTTGGGCGCAGGGCAGTTTTTGATTGGGTGGCAGATAGGGAATGTGGGCGCATTGTCCGTCTGAGTTGAATTCCCAGCCGTGATAGGGGCACACCAGGCGATCGCCCTTGACTTTGCCCTTGTGTAGCTCTACCCCTTTGTGCGGGCAGGCATCCTCCATCGCGTAGACCTGGCCATCGGGGGTGCGGTAGAGGGCGATCGCCTGCTGCCAGACCACCACCTGCGCCACCTGACCCGGCTGCAAATCTTCAGCCCAGTAAACGGGATACCAGTAGTTGGGGTTGATGCCGACCTCACGCACCGCGTTGTGGACGGTATGCCCCCTCAGTGTTGTTGCTAATTCCATCGAGCTTTCTGATACGTGAATCGAACTCGAACGCGCTTCCAAAGAGGTTGTTGTTTCTAGTAATCCAGCCATTGCTGCTGGAATTTCGGAAAGCCTCAGAACCCGGCGCCAGACTCTACGCACCGGAACTGTGAAACCCGCCACGCTGCCCAAAAAGATCTGAGCAGATCGTGGAATGTAAACATACTTACCTAAATGTAAACATACTTATTTATCCTTGGTTGGAATGTGTAAGTCAATCCATTTGGACAAGATTGACCCAACCGGGTGAACCGTTGACCAAGAAACTGCCCTAAAACTTGACCCAGACACACTGAGCGACGCTGAGCCGGGATGTAGAAGGTGAAGATAAAGCCCATGACGCGATCGCCCCAAATCAGGTTCCATCCAGCCTCCACTTAAGTCCCTCGCTGCTCTGCAAAAAACGAACCGCAAAAGCATACCTAAACGGCTCGAAACCTTTGTCTCGAGCCGCAGAAATGAATAAAACTGGCGGAAACTCAGCACAAACTGCACCAGCCGTGTAGCCTGCTGTGCAATACGCTCTACTCAGTTCGCTATCGATCCACCGAACCCATAATCACGTCAATGCTGCCCAAAATTGCCACAATGTCCGCCACCTTCACGCCCTTCAGCAAATGAGGCAGAATCTGCAAATTGTTGAAGTCGGCGGCGCGAATCTTGAAGCGCCAGGGAAACACGTTGTCATCGCCGATCACGTAGATGCCAATTTCGCCCTTGCCGCTTTCAATGCGGACGTAGTTTTCACCCTTGGGAATCTTAAAGGTCGGCGCAACTTTCTTGCCAATGAACTGATAGTCGAAGCTGTTCCACTCAGACTTCGGGCCGGCATTCATCCGCTGGGCTTCTAGGCTTTCGTAGGAACCACCCGGCAAGCCTGCAAGGGCCTGGCGAATGATCTTGACCGACTCGCGCATTTCGCGAATTCGTACTAGGTAACGCGCCAGACAGTCTCCCGCGGTTTCCCAATGAATTTCCCAGTCAAAGTCGTCGTAGGACTCGTAGTGATCGACCTTGCGGAGATCCCACTTGACCCCCGAAGCCCGCAGCATTGGGCCAGACAGCCCCCAGTTAATCGCATCTTCGCGGGTGATGGTGCCAACGCCCTCGACGCGGCGGCGGAAGATGGGGTTGTTGGTAATCAGCTTTTCGTATTCATCGACCTTGGGCAGGAAGTAGTCGCAGAAGTCCGCGCACTTATCAACCCAGCCATAGGGCAGGTCAGCCGCAACGCCGCCAATCCGCCAGTAGTTGTTGTTCACCATGCGGTAGCCCGTCGCAGCTTCCCACAGGTCGTAAATCATTTCCCGCTCACGGAAGATGTAGAAGAAGGGCGTTTGGGCCCCCACGTCTGCCAGGAAGGGGCCAAGCCACAGCAGATGGTTGGCAATGCGGTTTAGCTCCAGCATGATGACGCGGATATAGCTGGCGCGTTTGGGAACGGGCACGTCTGCCAGCTTTTCGATGGCATTGACGACGACCGCCTCGTTGAACATGCCTGCTGCATAGTCCCATCGGCTGACGTAGGGCACGTACATGACAGGCGTGCGGCTTTCTGCAATTTTTTCCATGCCGCGATGCAGATAGCCAATCACAGGTTCACAGTCCACCACGTCCTCCCCGTCCAGAGTGACGATGAGCCGCAACACCCCGTGCATCGAGGGGTGATGGGGACCCATGTTCAGCACCATGGGTTCGGTCTTGGTTTCGATCATGGCCATAGGTGAACCGTCTCCTGAACTCGGTATAGGGGCTGTTTGCGGCGATCGCAGCTGGGGATGCGAACACCATACTGTTGCGTTCTCTTAAGATTATGCGGGATTTTCTCAATTTCGGCGATACGGGTTTTTGATAGAAGGGCAAGCCGTAAGTAATCAAAACCCGTGCAGCCGTGAATTGGATGACCAGAACTTAATTGTCGCGCCTCGAAGCAATGTGGCATTGTTTGAGAGGAGCTTTGCGAGATACAAGATCTCCTTGCGTGGTAAGAGGCGCAACGGTCTGAAAAGATGAGGGTTTTGTGGCTATCTGCGTCCCTCATTCGCTTCAGAAACGCTGTGTGCGGAGTTATTGACGTTATCAATACAAGTTATCTATACAACAGTTGGGTAGAGGACTGGCTGATATACCTGGGGCTTGCTGGAGCTTGATTGTGCGATCGCGCTGTTCTGGGCATTGAAGCTGGCCCGAGCCTGGAAACTAGGGAAACGGGTGCAGATCGAAAACTTGGCGTGTTCCAAGCCGTTCTCAAATCCTTCCTGTGCTTGAGTTCGTACTTTTAAGGAGGGGCGGCGTACTGCTTGACACCTAGCTTGGCAAAGCTTGTGACGCGGTGGTACGTCAAGGTGCTGGATTGGAAGCAGCGATTTTGCTTGATTGCCGATGTCAGATTGAGGACTCATCTTTTATGACTACTTCTGAAATTCGTCGTCAGCAGGTGTCCCGATCCACACCTGCGCCGATGCGTCCGCAGTTGACGACGCTGATTTTGCTGAGCGTGGTGGCGATCGCCTTTGTGATTGTGGCGCTCTGGTTTGCAGGGCAGGGCACGATTAGCAAAATCTTCGCCCAGATCAACGCGATTCAGCAAAACCCGCCGCTCTGGCTAGAAGTGCCGATGGTGACGGGGCAATACCTGCTGGTGCCCACCGTGGCGCTGTTTCTGCTGGTGATGGGGGTGATGGCGCTGTCGCCCCGTCCGCGTCCCTGGTCGCGAACCGTGGTGGTGACGATTTTGCTGGTGCTGACGGTGCGCTATGTGCTGTGGCGAGTGGCCAGCACGCTAAACCTGAATACGCCGCTAAATGGGGTGTTTAGCCTGGGGCTGCTGTTTTTGGAACTATTAATGCTGAGCAGCGCGATTATCCAACTGGCGCTGATGCTGAAGGTGCGCGATCGCCGTTCCGAAGCCGATGCCCTCTCTCAGGACGTGCAAACCGGGCAATATGTACCAACCGTCGATATCTTCATCCCCACTTACAACGAACCCGCCTTTATCCTCAAGCGCACGGTCATTGGCTGTCAGGCGATTGACTATCCGGCTAAAACGGTTTATTTGCTGGACGACACACGCCGTCCCGAAATTCAGGCATTGGCAGCAGAACTGGGCTGCGAATACATCACCCGCCCCGACAATCGCCACGCCAAAGCAGGCAACCTCAACAACGCCCTGCCCCGCACCAATGGGGAACTGATTGTGGTCTTTGATGCGGACTTTGTGCCCACCCGCAATTTCCTGATCCGCACGGTCGGCTTTTTTCAAGACCCCCAGGTGGCGCTGGTGCAAACGCCGCAGACTTTTTACAACACCGACCCAATTGCCTACAACCTAGGACTGGAGGATGTCTTAACGCCAGAAGAAGAGGTATTTTATCGCCAGATCCAGCCGATTCGGGATGGGGCAGGCAGCGTCATCTGTTCCGGCACGTCCTTTGTGGTGCGGCGCAGCGTGCTGGATGAAATCGGCGGCTTTGTCACGGATTCCCTCAGCGAAGATTACTTCACGGGCATTCGCATTTCGGCTCAGGGCTATCGCCTGGTGTATCTGGACGAAAAGCTGAGCGCCGGGCTGGCGGCAGAGAACATCGCCTCCCACGCGCTCCAGCGGCTGCGCTGGGCCCAAGGCACGCTGCAAGCCTTTTTCATCCAGGCGAATCCGCTGACGATTCGGGGGTTGCGGCCGTTGCAGCGGCTGGCCCACCTGGAGGGATTGCTGCATTGGTTTACCAGCATTTCCCGCGTCGGTTATTTGCTAATGCCGCTGGCGTATTCGTTTTTGGGCGTGATTCCGCTGCGGGCGACGGCGGCGGAGCTGATGTATTTCTTTTTGCCCTATTATTTGGTGCAGCTTGCGGTGTTTTCCTGGCTGAACTATCGATCGCGCTCCGCCGTGCTGTCAGACATTTACTCGCTGGCACTGGCGGTGCCGTTAGCGATCACGGTGGTGAAGGTAATGCTGAATCCGTTTTCTAAAGGGTTCAAAGTTACTCCTAAGGGCACTGCGAGCGATCGCTTTATGTTTAACTGGAACCTGGCCGCACCCATCCTAATTTTCTTCGTGCTAACGGCCATTAGCCTATGGGTGAACCTGGGCATGTGCATGATCAAGGGCGCATGGCAGCAGACCGTCACGCCCGAAGAGGCGATGGTGGTGAAGGGCATCGGGCTGGGCTGGCTGTGGAGCCTGTATAACCTGATGATGCTGGGGATTGCGCTGCTGATTTTGCTGGATGCGCCGCGCCCCAGTCCCTATGAATGGTTTGACCTGCGCCGGACGGTGCGCCTGCAAGTGGGCGATCGCACGTTTTACGGCATCACCACTATGATTTCTGAAGTGGGCGTAGAGGTCGCCCTGACGCAGGCGGGCTTTCCGCCGCTGTCGGAAGACTTGCCGCCTGTGCAAATCGAGCTCCTGGAAGAAAATCTGTCGCTTCAGGGATTGGTCGAGCGGACAGGCATGAGCGACGAGTTTCCCACTGTGCGGATTCTGTTTGAAGAGATGAGCCTGGAACAACAGCGCCGCCTGGTGGAAGTCTTGTTTTGCCGTCCGGGGCAGTGGAAAACGCGGCAGTCTCCTGGCGAGTTTCAGTCGCTCTGGCTGCTGCTTCGTGCGTTGCTGAAGCCGAGGGTATTGTTTGGGCGAAATGTAGACGTGAGTCCGGTGCCTGTGGCGAAAGTCTGATGGATTTTGGATTGGGGATTTTGGATTGGGCGACCACTGGCTAAGGCCAACTAAAATCCACCAAAATCAAAAATCTACAGTTGCTTCTATAAGTTCCAAAATCGCTATGCTGCGGCCAGCACAAACCCTGCACACAGCAGCAGGCTACTCCAGAAATGCAGCGACACGGCGATGAATTTGCAGTTGCTGACGCGGGCGGGTTTGTCGTGGTTGGCGAGGACGTGGCGGCAAAGCTTGAGCGCGGGCGGCAGGCTGGCAAATAGGAGCAGCGTCCAGAGGGGAAATAGCCCGGTGACGACGAACAGCGCTGTCAGCCCGTAGAGGCTGCCGCAGAGCCAGGGGAGCAACTCTGCTGAACGGCGGGTGCCCAGACGGACAATGGGCGATCGCTTTCCGGCGGCGGCATCATCTGCCACCTGATGAAAGTGGGAGCAGAACAGGATCAGGCTAGTGCTGATGCCCAAAATGATGGATGCAGCCAGATTCGCCCATGACCCCGACTGGCTCTGGCTATAGTAGGCAGCCGATACACCCAGCGGCCCAAAGGCGAAGAAGCAGAGAATTTCGCCCAACCCTTGATAGCCCAGGCGGAAGGGCGGCCCTTGATACACGTAGCCCAATCCGCAGCAGAGCAAGACGAGAACCAGAACTGTAGGATCTTGCTGAATCCAGGAAATAGAAATGATGCCTGAAATTCCCAGAATTAAACAAACATTGGCGATCGCAAAAATCAGGGATTTGTTTCTCGTTAAATTCACCAAAGAATGATGTTTATTTTGATCGATTCCGGTTTCCGAATCAAACACGTCATTGCTCAGATTTTCCCAGATCAAAATCAAGATTGCGGCTGCCAAAAACGTACCCAAAATATCCCATCGAAGCGATCGCTTTTCAAAATAGGCGATCGCCGTTCCTAGCGCAATCGGCATAATCGCAACGCTATACATGGGTGGCTTCAGAGCTGCCATCCAGAGCTTTTTGGCAGGCGGCTTGGCGGGCTGCTCTGGGTGGGGGCCGACCACAGACCCAGCGCTGAGTGTCGGTTCCAGGGAGTGAAGGTTTGTGGAGGGAGTTTGTCGGGTCGGTTTGGTCGTCATTGCGGGCGGGTAACTGCTGGAAGCCTCATTATTCTACGATTTTCCGCCTCTCCGATTGGTCGTGGCGACCTGTTGGAACTGTAAAGAGTTGTGACTGATATTGCGGGCGATCGACCCTCGTCCAAACGCTTGATGGGCCTTGGCTTTGTCGGAGACAATCGTCAGCTTCATCAGATCTGATGGGCCGGTGGCTAGACTTTGCCCAAGTATGTTACCTGTAGTAGACAGGCTGCGCCCGCCATTGCTGTTTTACTGCTCACCTTTATCGAACCGTTTTACCATTGACTCATGCCAGTCGCACCCCGACCGATTGAACCTGTTCAAGATTGCAAAAGTTTATATAAACTCCTTTCCCAATGCCAGAAGCATATCAAACAAGTCCTAGATTCTGAGCATCAATCTGGTTGCAATTGGGTCAGCATTTCTCAGGAGATTGAGGCGGTTGATCCACTGCTGGCTCTACATCAATTTAATCTCTCTGATCAGCCCCATTTCTACTTTGAAAAACCCTACGAAGGCGAGGCTGTAGCGGCTTTTGGGAAAACTTTGTCGCTCAGCACAGGGGGCGATAGCCGCTTTTTAAGAACTCAGCAATTTCTCAAGCACAGCTTAATTGGGATGCCTCGTTTCATGGCAACTCATGGGGTGGAAACTGTGCCAACGGGCATCACCTCTCCGGCGGATCTTCGCTGTTTTTGTAGCTACACCTTTTTTGATGAACCTAGATCACTTCATTCACCATTTGCCTCTGCCATGATCTTGCTGCCAGAGTGGCAGATTTTGCGCCAGCCAGATCGCTGTTTGGCAACTGCAAATATAGCGCTGGGTGCTGATACTAATGTGACAATGCTAACCGATGCACTCTGGCGCAAGTTTCAAAAAATTCAGCAGGCAAACTATTCCTTATTAAACTTTGCGGGCAGTGAGGTGATCGCCCCCCAATCCTGGGAATTTTTAGAAATTAATGATTTCCAAAAAACGGTTGAAAAAGCACTCCGCTCGATTCATCAAAATCGTCTGCAAAAACTGGTGCTGTCTCATGCGGTTGACGTGATTTCTCGCCGTCCATTCGACTGGCTTTTTTCTTTGCATCATCTGCGGCAGCTTTATCCCGATTGCTATATCTTTTCGGTGAACCAGGGCGGCAGCAAGACTTTTATCGGAGCCAGCCCCGAACGACTGGTCAGCGTGCGGAATCAGCGCCTCACGACCGATGCGCTGGCGGGGTCTGCGCCGCGAGGCCGCACAGCAGACGAAGATGCGAAGCTGGGCTACACCCTGCTGAACACGCCCAAAGAGCGGCACGAACATCAGGTAGTGGTGGACTTTTTGCGCGATCGCCTGCTCTGTCTTGGGCTATCCCCCCAGATGCCCGCCGCCCCCGACCTGCTGCGCTTGTCGAATATTCAGCATTTGCACACGCCCATTCATGCCCACCTGCCCGCCCGACTGCACCCGCTGGAACTGGTGGACGCGCTGCACCCCACGCCCGCCGTGGCTGGACTGCCCCGCGATATCGCCTGCGAGGAAATTCGCCGCTCTGAGGGCTTTGGGCGATCGCTCTACGCTGCGCCCCTGGGCTGGGTCGATGCGGCGGGCAATGCAGAATTTATCGTCGGCATTCGCTCGGCTATGCTAGAGGGCGATCGCGCTCGGCTGTATGCAGGCGCGGGCATCGTCGCCGGATCAGACCCTGCCCGCGAACTGGCTGAAGTCAAGCTAAAGCTGCAAGCGCTGCTCAAGGCACTGGTTTAGGTTTTCTGGTTTGGAGTCGAAGATAAAAGTTCCTAAGTTCCTGCTGCAAGCCCCCAACCCGCCCTGAGAGAGTTCTTTAAATAACGAGAAGGCATCGCTGGGGTTGAGCCGGACACCTGTTTTTACACTCAGCACGCGCCGCAAATGCGGGGTCGGCGGCGGCTGCAACCGGGCGATCTGCCGCCCGATTTGGCAATTGAAACAGATGTAACTTCCGTGACGACGCTAACGGCTTATGAGGCGATCGCCGTTCCAGAACTGTGGGTTTATGCCAATGGAAACCTGACGTTTTACATCCTGCATGATGGGCATTATGTGGAATCTGACTATAGCCCAACGTTTCCTGAGCTTCCAGTCAAGCAGCTAATTCTAGAGGCTGTGGCGTAGGTGTGGACAGTCGGCACGCCTGCGGCACTCCAGGCGTTTCAGATGACGCTGGATCGCGAGCAGGGGTTGGATCAGGGATGATGAGGAGACGAGACTTCAGAAGTCTAGCTCTTCAAACAGTTCTGAGACAGCGAGGGAAAACCCAGGCACAACCGATTCGCCCTCCAGCGCATCCTGGAGCCGCAGCAGGCGATCGGGGCTGGGGCTGTGGTAGACCAGCACGTACTGCTCATCGGGGTGAATCACCCATACTAGGCGAGTTCCGTTTTCAGAATATTCGACGATTTTTTCGTGAATTTCTTCGACCGTGTTGCTGGGTGACAAGACTTCCACCGCCAAATCCGGCGCACCCTGAAAGAAGCCCTTGGGCAGCCGCCGCAGCCCTTGCAGCCGCTCTTTGGCCACGAAGGACACATCGGGCGATCGCCGATTGCCGTTTTTCATAGAAAAGGCGATGCTAGAGTCGCACATGACACCGAGCTTATGGGTTCGCACAAAGCCACCCAATACAATCATTAAGTTGCTGGCTATCCAGCCATGTTCCATTCCTGAGTTGCCCATATCAATGAGTTCTCCGTTCACCAGTTCGTAGCGGTGACCGTCCTGCGGCAGCGCCATAAATTCTGCATCTGTCCAGACTTTGGGTTCAGAGGCGGGCTGGGTCGATAGACCGGATTCTGCTTTGGGTTCGTTGGATGCGAGGGGCATCGGGGAATCCTCCATTCACGGTTGGGGTGGCGCTAGACTTCCTGGGGCGTTTCGCTCCAAAGCTGCGTGGTTTGGCGCAGGCTGATGAAGTCGCCATTGCCTAAGATTAGATGATCCAGCAGCGGGATGCCCAAGACCTGTGCGCCTTGCAGCAGTTGGCGGGTGAGGGCGATGTCTTCTGGGCTGGGTTCCAGGTTTCCCGATGGATGGTTGTGGGCGATGATGGCGCGGGTTGCGCCCCGGCGGATTACTTCGCGGAAGATTTCGCGGGGATGGGCAAGGGTTTCGGTGGCTGTGCCAATGCTGATCAGTTGGGTTCCCAGCAGGCGATGCTTGATATCTAGCAGCACGACGGCAAAGCGCTCCTGGGGTTGCCACATGAGGTCTTGGCTGAGGACGGCGGCGGCCACGGCAGGGTCGTCTACGATGGTGCGATCGCCCGGTCGAGACTGAAACACCCGCTTGCCCAATTCAATCGCTGCCAAAATGGTCGTCGCTTTTGCTTCGCCGACTCCATTAATCTGCATCAACTCCTGAGGCGCAACGTGCTGCAAGGCTGCCAGTCCGTTGCCGTGGCTCTCTTCCAGGGTTTTTAGAATCAGATTGCCTAGGCCCACGGCCGACAATTTGCCCGGCCCCTGCCCGGTTCCCAGCAGGATGGCGATTAGCTCTGGGGTGGAAAGTTGCTTTGCCCCGTAGGTCAGCAGCCGCTCGCGGGGACGTTCGCTTTGCGGCAGGTCGGCGATCCGTAGGCTGTAGGTCATGCAGGTGGGCGCGGGTAGATGCGGAGAGCGGAGGGGCGATCGCCTGCGGCAGGAGCGAACCCTCTCCGCAGGCGACCGATTTTCCTGATTCTCCTAGTCTTCCCTTAATTTCTTCGTCCTAGTCAAAGGGACGATGGCGTTAATTCAGGGGGCGATCGCGCTGGAGATAGCGCAACACATCCCCCGCATCGGGACGCAGGACGATGCCGCCGTCGGGAATCTGCACCACGCGGCTCCATTCAAAGCGCTCGGCATAGTGCAGCAGATGCAGGCGGTCGATCTCGTGCTGGGTGTCGGCGGGGGAACCGACCAGGTAGAGGCGCAGACGGCGGCGGCTCGGCCGTTGCGGCAGCAGCGGCGGCAGAAAAGCAGGCAGCGAAACCGAGGCCGCCTCCGGGTTGGAAGCCGCCGAAAAGTATTGAATTTGAAGCATTTGGGGTTTCCTCTTGAAATGGGAATGAAGGAAACCCCGAAAAACCGCCGCCCGAAAGACATAGAGCGAATTTCAAGGCGGCTAAAATAAGCAAAGCCCTGAGACAGCCTATTCTGTCAACGGGTCAGGTGCTGGTTGGTGCGGCTAACACCTGCCAGCGCCGTAAACGACTCGCGGCGAATTTTTCGGGGACGCTGCGTCGATAGGGTATCTTTCACAGCTTGATGGACGATTGTAGTGGATGCGATCTCCAATGGCAAGAAAATTTTAGATTTTGAGCTTGACGTTTGGCCTGCGATTTTGAAGCGGCAAAGGTTCAAATCTAAAATCCAAAACCCAAAATCCAAAACCTCACACTAGCTCCAGCTCATCTGCACGGAAGGCATAAATGGCCTGTAGCCCAGCCGAATCGACGTAAATTTGCCGTGTATCGAGATCGTATAGGTAAAGCACAATTTCTACGGGGGGCGACGGGGGCGATGCATCCTCCGACCAGACAATCCCGGCAATGATTCCATAGCTGTATGTGCGATCGCTGTCTGGTTCGGGCTGAAACGGCTGCTTCAGGCGCACGAGGTCGCCTATATCCATCGCTAATCTGTGAAAATCGGGCTTAAATGATCATTAACCTTACCTTAACCTGAACCGGCCCCCAATAACCTCGACTTTTCTGAGGGGCGATCGCCCTGATCCGGTTAAACGTTAAGATGAGGATTATTAAGAAATGTAATGAAGGTGTCACAGGGCTGGCGATCGCCAGTTGGAGTAGGGCGCATGGCTCCTCGTGTGGAATCTCCTCGTGTGGTGGTAATCGGGGCAGGCATTGGCGGGCTGACGGCGGCGGCGCTGCTGGCGCGGCGGGGCTATGGGGTGCGCGTGTTTGAGCAGGCGATCGCGCCGGGGGGCTGTGCGTCTACGTTTCGGCGGCGCGGCTTTACCTTCGACGTGGGCGCGACCCAGGTAGCGGGACTGGAACCGGGCGGCATTCACCACCGAATTTTTGCTGAATTGGGCATCGAACCACCCGCCGCCACCCCCTGCGACCCCGCCTGTGCCGTCTATCTGCCAGGGGAAACGGAGCCAATCCGCGTGTGGCGCGATCCGCAACGCTGGCAGCAGGAGCGACAGCGCCAGTTTCCCGGCAGCGAACCGTTTTGGCAATTGCTCAAGGACTTGTTTCAGGCAAGTTGGGCGTTTCAGGGGCGCGACCCGGTGCTGCCGCCGCGCAATGGGTGGGATGTTTGGCAACTGTTGCAGGCGGTGCGGCCGGGAACGCTGACTACGCTGCCGCATACGTTTTCTACGGTGGGGCAGGTGTTGCGCTGGTATGGGCTGGGGCAAGATCATCGACTGCGGCGGTTTCTAGACTTGCAACTGAAGCTCTATTCCCAGGTGGATGCGGAGGAAACGGCGCTGCTCTACGCGGCCACAGCGCTAGCGGTGTCGCAGTCGCCCCAGGGTTTGTTTCACCTCCAGGGCAGTATGCAGGCTTTGAGCGATCGCCTGGTGGAAGCCCTGGAACGCGACGGCGGTACGCTGCACCTTCGCCATTCGGTAGACAGCATCCTCACGGAACAGGGTCGCGCCGTCGGCGTGCGCGTCCGCAACCTCAAAACGGGCGAAACCTGGACAGAACCCGCCGATCACGTCGTCGCCAACGTAACGGTGCAAAATCTGGTGAAACTTCTGGGCGAGGCCGCGCCCACGGGTTATCGCCAGCGCGTAGACAAGCTGCCCGACGGCTCCGGCGCGTTTGTGGTGTATCTAGGGGTCAAGCAGGACGCGATTCCGGCTGACTGCCCGCCGCACCTGCAATTTCTCTACGACTTTGACGGGCCCATCGCCGAGAATAACTCCTTGTTTGTTTCCGTTAGCCATCCGGGCGATGGCCGCGCCCCAGACGGCTGCGCCACGGTGATTGCGTCGTCTTTTACTGACCCACGCATCTGGCAAGGCGACGACGACCGCTACGCCGCACTGAAGCAGCACTACACCGAAACGGCGATCGCCCGCTTAGGTCAATTTTTCCACCTAACTGCCGAAACGCTCCTGCATACCGAAGCCGCCACACCCCGCACCTTTGCGTACTACACCGCGCGCGATCGCGGCATGGTCGGCGGCATTGGGCAGCGTGTCTCCACCTTCGGCCCCTTCGGCTTTGCCAACCGCACGCCGATTCCTCGCCTGTGGCTGGTGGGCGACTCGACCCATCCCGGCGAGGGCACAGCGGGCGTGAGCTACAGCGCGTGGACGGTGGCGCGGCAGATCGAGGCAGTCGGGGAGGGACGGAAGAAATGAAGAACGAAAAATGAAGAACGAAGAACGAAAAACGGAACCTCTTTGTTCTTCGCTCTTCGTTCTTCGCTCTTCGTTCTTCCCTTTTCCTCCTTCCCTACGAGGTCAAGTATGTATACCGACTGAGCGATCGCTCGTAGTTTTGCAATAGCAGTTGCGCTTCTTGCAAGGTAATGCGTCGCTCTTGTAGGGCGGCTTCGCTCTGGCGGCGGATGCTCTCGATCAGGTCTTCCGAGTCGTATTGCACATAGCCCAGCACTTCGGTCATGGTGTCGCCTTTCACCACATGCTCGATTTGGTAGCCCTTGGGCGTGAGCTGGATATGTACTGTGTTCGTGTCGCCAAACAGGTTGTGCAGGTTGCCCATGATTTCCTGATACGCGCCCCCTAGAAATAGCCCCAGGTAATACGGCTCTGTGGTCTGGAGTTCAGAATTCGCGTCTGATCCCTGCCCCCTGACCAGGGGATGCAGTTCCAGCACCGACTTGACATCGCGCAGGTCGATGAATTGGTCAATCTTGCCGTCGCTGTCGCAGGTGAGGTCGGCCAGGGTGCCCCGGCAGGTGGGTTCCTCGTCCAGTCGATGGATCGGCATGATGGGGAACAACTGGTCGATGGCCCAGCTATCGGGGGCAGATTGGAAGACGGACAGGTTGACGTAGTAGATCGATGCCATGATCTTTTCCAGGTCTTCCAGATCGTCGGGCACATAGTCCTGCTGGCGGGCGATTTCTAGAATCTTGGCGCAGCAGGCCCAGTAGAGCCGCTCGGCCCGCGCCCGCTCTACCAGGCTGAGATAGCCAAACCCAAACAGGCTGATGGCCTCTTCTTTAAACTGCGTTGCGTCGTGATAAGCCTCTTGATAGGTGTCTGGCGTGATGGATTGCCAGGTTTCGTAGAGGTTTCGCAGAATCAGATGGTCGTCGTCGGTGGTGGGTTCGGGTTCTTCGGCAATGACATCGCTGGTGCCCAGCACATCGAACACGAGAACGGACTGATGGGAGGCGATCGCCCGGCCGCTTTCGCTAATCAGCGTGGGCATGGGCACGTCGCGTTCTTCGCAGGCTTCTTTTACCTCTGCCACCACGTCGTAGGCGTAGTTCTGCATGTTGTAGTTTTTGGAGGCGTAGAAGTTGGTCTTGGAGCCGTCGTAGTCTACGCCCAGTCCGCCGCCCACGTCCAGATAGCGCATATTCGCGCCCAGTTGCGCCAGTTCTACAAAAATCTGGCTGGCTTCTCGAATTGCGTCTTTGATCACATTGATGGCGGGAATTTGGGAGCCAATGTGATAGTGCAATAGCTGCAAACAGCTCAGCATGTCGGCGGCGCGGAGCTTTTCGACGGCCTGGATGATTTCAGGCACGGTGAGGCCGAATTTAGCGCGATCGCCCGCCGAGCCACCCCAGCGCCCGATGCCCTTGGCGCTCAGCTTGGCCCGCACACCCACGATCGGCATGATTCCCAGCTTGCGACTCTCGGCAATCACCAGATCTACTTCTTCCACCTGCTCTAGCACGACGATCACCGTCTTGCCCAACTGCTTTGCCAGGATTGCCGTTTCAATATATTCCTGATCTTTATAGCCGTTGCAGATCAGCAGCGACCCAGGCGTGTCTAGCAGCGCCAGGGCAATCATCAGTTCTGGCTTTGACCCCGCCTCTAGCCCAAACTGATAGGGCTTGCCGAAACGCACCAGGTCTTCGATCAGATGCCGCTGTTGGTTGCATTTCACCGGAAACACGCCGCGATAAACGCCTTGGTAGTTGTAGCGGGCGATCGCCTTGGCAAAGGCAGCATTGAGCCGCTGAATCCGGTCTTCCAAAATATCTGAAAAGCGAATCAGCAGCGGCAGTCCCAAATTTCGCTGCTTCAGCGCTCGCACTAATTCGTATAGATCTAGCGAACCGCCGCGATCGCCCTGCGGAGAGACGGTAACGTGTCCTGCCGCGTTGATCGAAAAATACGGATCGCCCCAGCCCTTGATGCGGTACAGTTCCTCGCTGTCTTCAATCGTCCAGCCCGACTTCACACGCCCCGTCTCTGGAGTGGGCAGCTTGGTGATGCGTCGGTCTCGCGGCGTTTCTGCGAGCTTTCCCCCTCCGGGTTCTTCCACATCGCTGGCAAAGAGTTTGGGTTTTACTTCCATCAAGTTTTTCCTCTAAAACATGGATGATGAGCCGCCGAGTAGACTTTAGAATTCCTCTCAACAGTTTGGGGTGTCGCACGACGCACGACACCCCCTCAGGTCTGCATTGCTTAAGCTCAGCTTAAGTCTAGCGTATTTCCTCAAAAAATCTCTGTATCCGTTGTCGCGCAAGGCTTTGATTAAGTTTCGATTAAGCTCTGACATGAAGCCCCGATGACCATCGCCGCTTACCCTTTACAAAGGGCCATCTTTTTCTGAGCATAGAGAAGGCTTGCAAGGGTTCCGCCTGGAGTCCCCCGGTTGGACTGTCCGGATCGGAACCCACCGCTCGGAATCCAGTTAGGAGTTATTTGGAGTATTTGGAGTAACTATTGTGGAACGCACCTTTATCGCAATCAAACCCGACGGCGTGCAGCGCGGGCTGGCGGGCGAAATTATCCGCCGCTTTGAGACGAAAGGCTTTACCTTGGTGGGGCTGAAGTTTTTGCAGCCCAGCCGCGAGCTGGCGGAGCAGCACTACGCGGTTCACAAGGAGCGCCCCTTTTTCGCAGGTCTGGTGGACTTTATCACCTCTGGCCCGGTGGTGGCGATGGTGTGGGAAGGTGACGGCGTGATTGCCTCGGCCCGCAAGCTGATCGGCGCGACCAACCCGCTGAATGCCGAACCGGGCACAATCCGCGGCGACCTGGGCGCAAACATTGGCCGCAATATCATCCACGGTTCCGACGCGCCAGAGACGGCGGAGTATGAAATCGGCCTGTGGTTTAAGCCGGAAGAACTGGTGAACTGGACGCCGACGATTATGCCCTGGGTGCATGAGTAGGGCGATCGCCCGTTTTTGCCCGTTTGGTTGATTGCCCGTTTGGTTGATTGCCCGTTTGGTTGATTGCCCGGTTGGTTGATTGTTGGATGGGTTGAAACGACTGGCGAACCAGCAATCCTTGGGGGAAGCCTTCCCCCAAACCCCCTGCTTGGGGGACGAAGCGCGTCCCCCAAACCCCCTCCGACCTCGGTATCGGCGGTGTCCGTCAACATTCTGTCCGTCTGCAATTCGGTCGGCATATTGCCAGACATCTCTGGGCGGAGTTGTTCTGGAAAAGCCTGCGGAAAGAACGCTGCGTGATTCTCCCAGGAGACACTGCGTGATTCTCTCAGGAAGACGCTGCGCGATCGCCCTTATTACCTCTGCAATGCGAAGCGACCTCTCACTCTCACCGACAAACCCTTAGGAGGGGGTGTGGGGGACGCTTCGTCCCCTGCAAAAGGGGGTGTGGGGGATAATCCCCCAAGGCTGTTTGGCTCGCCAGTCGCCTCAATCACACACCCGCGTCCAAAGGATCGCAGATCCTAACGTCGCCAGAGCTTAATCGTGCGATCGCGGCTTCCCGAAATCAAAATCTGACTATCGGTCGTAAAGGCGATCGCATTCACTTCGCGGGTATGCCCCGCCAGCGTGTGGCAGAGTTTGCCATCGGGCAAGCTCCACAGCTTTACGGTGTGGTCGCTGCTGCCGCTGGCGAGGAGGGTTCCGTCGGGGCTGAGGGCGATCGCCTTTACCCAGTCGTGGTGTCCATTGAGTACCTGCACCTTGCGCGTCTCAAAGTTCCAAAGGCGCACACTATGGTCGCTGCTGGCGCTCACCAGAATCGACCCATCTGCACTAAAGGCGATCGCATTCACATCGCGGCTGTGCCCTTCCAGCGTTTTCAAGAGTTCCCCCGTATAAAGGTTCCACAGGCGAATCGTATTGCCGCTGCTGCCGCTGGCCAGCAGGCGACCGTCGGGGCTAATGGCGACGCAGGTGACGGCGCGGGGTTCTTCCAGCGTGCGAACGAGCCGCCCTGTCGCCAAGTGCCACAGCCGAATCGTGTGCTGATCGCTGCCGCTGACCACCGTCTGCCCGTCGGGACTGACCGCCACCGCCAGCGACACGATCGAATCCGACGGATCGTTTAACGCTCGCAGCAGTTCGCCGTTCTCCGGATTCCACACCCGCAGCGTATCATCCAGGCTGCCGCTGATGAGCCGCTGCCCGTCGGGGCTAAACACCAGCGATACGACGGGTTCCGTATGTCCCAGCAGAATCCCTGTGGACTGGTCGGTTTTTACGTCCCACAGCCGAATCGAGCCGTCGAAGCTGGCGCTGGCAAACTGCTGATTGCGCGGGTTGAGGGCGATCGCCGCCACAGCCTGTTTATGCTCACACAGCGTCCGCATACAGCGCCAGGGCGATCGCTGGGGCGGAACCGTAGCGGCGGGAATCATCGGCGCAGACGGACGATAGGGCAGGGCGAAAGACACCTGCGCGGGTTCCAGATCGTGCAAGACGGCGCTAGCGGCGGCGTATCGGCGGCTGATGGCCGGCTCGATCATCCGGTCGATGACTAGGGCCAGGTCATCGCTGACGGATTGCATCAGGTGGTCGCGCCATAGCCAGCGCCCTTCGACAAAGCAATACAGGTCAATGGGCGGCACCTCGGTCATCAGATGGATGCAGGTAACCCCCAGGCTGTAGAGGTCGCTGGCGAAGGTGGCCTTGCCTGCCACTTGTTCCGGTGCAGAATAGCCCGCACTACCGATGACCGTGCCCGTTTTGCTGAGGCTGGAAGCCGTTGTCATCTTCGATGCGCCAAAGTCCACCAGGGTCAGCGTTTCCGTGTGGCGATCGCGAATAATATTGTCGGGCTTGATATCTCGGTGAATCACCTGATGGTCGTGGACAAACTGCACCACAGGCAGCAGACCCCGCAGCAGATGCCGGATTTGGTCTTCGTCAAACGCGCCCGCTTGCAGCAGTTCTCGCGTCAGGGGATGCCCGTCTACATAGGTCTGGATTAGGTATGGATAGCCGTTTTGAATAAAATGCGCCAGCAGTTTGGGAATCTGCGGATGCTGCCCCAGTTCGTCCAGCCGCTCGGCCTCCCGCTGAAACAATTCCTCTGCTTTGGCGGCGTGGCGGGTTCCCGGCTTCGGCGGAAACAGTTGCTTGATGACGCAGCGCGGCCGCGAGGGCAGGTATTCATCCACCGCCAAAAACGTCCGCCCAAACCCGCCCGCCCCCAGCGGCTCCAGCGCCCGATAGCGATCGCCCAGCACCAACTCCATCCCGCAACTCTGGCAAAAGCGGCGATCGCCCACATTGCGGGGATTGGCACAGTTGGGATTGAGACAATAGCTCACGGAGGGTTGCAGGGAGAGGTGAATGGAGTTGGGGAGGGGGTTTGGATTTTGGGTTTTGGGTTTTGGATTTGGGATGTTGGGGTGGGGTGGAGAGGCTGCGGGGGCCTTGCCCAGGATGAGCTAATGAGACTAGAAGGGGGACTGGAAAGTAATCAGCTAATCAACAAATTGTGAATGGCCTACGACAATTCTCCATCGGGTGGGATTAGAATCGCCACATCTCGCCATTGAATGTCACGTCACGTCTGCCCTACCCCACCCCAACCCGCTGCCGATGCTGGAATTCACCGACTGCGTTGTGCTGTATGGCCCAGAGCTAGGGCCGCACTGGTGCGATCGCCTCTCTGTCACCGCCGACACCATCACCCGCCTCGACCTAGGCGCACCCTGCCTCAGCCTGGAGCGGGGAACGCAGGTCATCGTGCCCGCTTTTTACAATAGCCACACCCACATGGGCGACGCTTGCCTGCCCGACGGCGCAACGGGTATGACGCTGGAGCAGGGCTTCTTTCGTCCCCACGGCTACAAATATCGAGAACTCGCGAAACAATCCGAAGCCGAACACCTCCGCCACATCACCGCCCACCTCCACTACATGGCCCGCACGGGCACCGTGGGACATATCGACTTTCGGGAGCAGGGCACGTATGGCAGCGAGCTACTGCGCCGCGCTTCCGCAGAAACGGGCGTGCGCTCGGTGGTGCTGGGCCAGTTCAACGAGTTGCCCTTTAGCGATGCCCAGCTTCGGGAAAACCAGGCTCCGCTATCGGATGCGGCGCTGGCGGAACTGGCGGCCGTGCTAGCAGTTGCCGATGGCTTTTCGGAAAGCACCATGAACGACCTCACCGACGCCGCCTGGGTGCAAATTCGCGAGATGACCGAGGCACAGGGAAAGCTGCGGGCAATCCACTGTCTGGAAAATGAAGGCTACCGGGACGTGAGTCTCGCCGTCACTGGGCGGGGCGACCTGGAGCGAGCGCTGGATCTGTATCAGCCGCATCTGGTGATTCATGCCACCGTCGCCAACGATGCCGAAATCGCCCTGATGAGCCAGCACCGCACCAACATTGCCCTCAATCCCCGCGCCAATGCCAACCTCGGGCTGCCGCTACCCCCCATCGCCAAATTACTGGAAAGCAATGCCAATCTGCTCCTAGGCACCGACAACGGCCTGCTCAACAGCCCCAACCTGTTTGCCGAACTGGATTTCACCTATAAAGTCGCTAAGAGCCAGTATGGCGACGCGATTCGCCCCGATCCCAGAGCGATTCTGAAAATGGTGACGACCAACGTGCGATCGCTCCTCGGCGGCGACACCTACGGCTATCTAGAACAGGGGCTTCCTGCGGATTTTGTCGTGCTGGACTTTACCCAACCGCATCTCCGCGCTAGTCGCCACATTCCTGCCAGTATCGTTACTCGCGTCACGCCGGCCGACGTGTTGGCTACGGTTCGTCAGGGTAAGGTGTTGTTTGGAGAACGGAGAACGAAGAACGAAGAACGAAGAACGAAGAACGAGGGAAGAGGGAAGAGGGGTTGGATTCTGGAGAAGTTTGCATGATGGGAGATGGGTATGGCGGAGTTTCCAGCGAAAGCTACGCTCTATGACCAAGATTTTTGCCTCTGGATAGACGAAACTGTGGCTAAGCTGCGGGCAGGCGAGTTTGGCACTGTGGACTGGGCGCATTTGATTGAGGAGGTTGAGGCCCTGGCCAAGCGCGATCGCCGCGAGCTAGAAAGCCGCCTGCGAGTGCTGTTGAGTCATTTGCTGAGGCGGGTTTATGTTAAATCTCCAGAGGATTATCGGGGTTGGGAAAACCCGATCAAAGAACAGCGCAGCGAAATCCAGCTACTGCTCAAAGATTCGCCCAGCCTCAAGGGGTATCTCGCCGAGATTTTTGAAGCGTCCTGGCGCTATGCTGCTGGACAGGTGAAGGACGACTATCCTGATGTTGCCCTGCCTGCCCATTGTCCGTTTCCCCCAGAGCTTGAACCCCTTCTGACGCAAAAGTTCTGGCTGGCTAATCCGCCTAGGCAAAACGCGGGAAACTAAAGATAAACCCTAGATAAACCCTGCATCTATCCTTGCAAAATGCTTTCTCCCGACCTGCTGCATGTTTTTGTCTACGGTACGCTGAAACCCGGCGAATATTTCTATCCGCGCTACTGTGAGGGCAAAGTGGTGGCCAGCGTAGAGGCGATCGCCCTGGGCACGCTCTATGACTTGCCGATGGGGTATCCGGCGCTCACGCCTGGGGAAGACCCCGTTTATGGCTATGTGCTGTCCTTTGCGGATTTTGGCGTGCTGGCGGCGCTGGATGAACTGGAGGGCTATGATCCCGACAGCTCGCCGCTGTTAAACGAATACGAGCGATCGCTGGCAACGGTGTATGACCTGAACCGGGAAGCGCTGGGCCAGGCCTGGCTCTATTGGATGGCGACGAAACAGGCAGAACAGCTTGGCGGCACGCGCCTAGCCCACGGCCGCTGGACGGGGCGGAATCTGCCGCAGGAAGTTTCGCAATAGCTGCTTACCCTGGTCGGTCAAAATGCTTTCGGGGTGAAATTGCACGCCCTGGAGGTGCGGAAATTCTCGATGGCGCACGCCCATAATCGTGCCGTCTTCTATCCAGGCGGTAATTTCTAGCACGTCGGGGCAGGTTTCCCGATCCACCACCAGGCTGTGGTAGCGCGTCGCCGTCATGGGGCTGGGGATGCCCTCAAACACGCCCACGCCCGTATGCTCGATGGCGGATGTTTTGCCGTGCATTAGCTCCGCCGCCGAAGTCACCCGACCGCCAAACACCTGCCCAATCCCCTGATGCCCCAGGCACACGCCCAGCAGCGGCAATTCTGGACCCAGTTCTGCAATCACCTGCGGCGAGATGCCTGCATCCTCCGGCCGTCCTGGGCCGGGCGAGATTACAATGCCGTCTGGCTGCAATTGCCGAATTTCTTCGACCGTAATCTCGTCGTTGCGATAGACCCGGATATCGGTCGCGACGGGCAGTTCTTCCCCCAGTTCCCCTAGATATTGCACCAGGTTATAAGTAAAGCTGTCGTAGTTGTCGATGACCAGGATCATGAGGAATGAAGGGTTGGAAAGTGGGGATCGTGTGGAGTTAGACTAGCCCTAGCACCGCCAGCAGCGGGGGCAGCAGCAGAGAACCCGCTACCAGCAGGGCGGCGATCGCCGAAATCAGCACGGCCCCAGCGGCGCAGTCTTTGGCGGTTTTGGCGAGTTCGTGATACGTCTGCTTGACGGTGAGATCAACGACGGACTCTAACGCGGTGTTCAGCAGTTCCATCGTCAGCACCAGTCCGCTCGTAAGACCGATAATCGCAATTTCGACCCGGCTCAGTTGGAGCCAGAGGCTCAGACCAATGGCAATCGTGCCCACCAAGAGATGAATCCGAAAATTTCGCTGCGTAAAAAAGGCATAGGTCAGCCCCGCCCAGGCGTATCGAAAGCTAACAAACAGGCTGGATGCAACCTTCCAGGACAACTCCCGATTGGGCTTGCTGGGAAAGGGAATCGGAGGCGGTGGTGGAACCGCTTGATAATTCTCAGTAGGGAGTGACTGGGGCATAGGAATCATTGCAATTGAGATGCGTATCGAAAGGACATTTAGGCTTGACCAGTAGCCAATCGCTTAAGAACTCACATAAAAACTCAAACTGGTATTCAGAACAGAGTTCAGGTAAAAGCAGAGACTCGATAGCTGACCATAGCCTCTCTGGTAATTTCAGCGTCTCGCTTTATCAATCATCAGAATGCCCAGTTCCAAATGGCAATGGACACGGCTGTAAAGATGTGACTCCCTGGTCAATCATACTGAACCTCCAGCGCAACAGTTTGTAGCAGATTAACTTGTTGCTGCAACATTTTTTGGAGGTGAGCCTCGTCGGGATGATCCCATCCCAGCAGGTGCAGCAGTCCGTGGGTCGCCAGCCAAGCTAGTTCTTCGGTCAGCGTGTGGTTGCGCTGTTGGGCCTGGGCAGCGGCGGTATCCATCGAGATGATGATGTCGCCTAGAGGAAAGGGTTCTTCGGCAAGCAGTCCGGCAGGCAGCGTCACGCCAGACTCCGTTGCGGAAAACGACAGCACATCTGTTGGGCGATCGACCTGGCGGTATTGAGCATTGAGCCTGTGAATCTCGACATCGGTGGTCAGCCGCAGACTCAGCTCATACGCGCCAATGGGAGAGAGATCGGGCGCGAGTGCCGTAAGCCAGGTTTGGAACCAGGTGATCCAGGTGTCCTGCGAAATGGGAGAGGCGATCGCCCCCTCCTCTTGCACGTCCACCTCAACTGAGATTTCCTGTGAGGTTTCCTGTGAGGTTTCCTGAACAGGCTGGGCTTCAGGGACTCCAGTCCATACTTCAGCAGCCAAACGCCCCACTCCGGAGGCTTCTGGGATATCGGCTCGACCCGGAAATTCTGGAATCATCGTCCCTTCACCGCGTTAGGTAGGCCAGCCCCACCAACAGCCCCAACAGTCCCACAGTGGTCAAAGCAAAATGCTTGAGCGACGTGCCCCGCTTGCGAACCATGTTCCGCATGGCCAGTTTCACATAGCTGGGCGGCGGCTCCGATGGCGCAGCCTGTGCAGGATTGGGAGTATCGACAACACCAGCAGGCGCTTCCTCCGACGAGGCGGGTTGCGAACGTTCACTCATAAACTAAAGCCCCTGGCTCAACGCATAGAATTCGCGTACCAGAATAACTCTAAACCATCCCCTAATGTAACGAACTGTGGACTTAATGTTAAATCTCTGTTAAACCTTTCAACGCTGAAGCCTTTCAGAAGCTTCCCATCATTTGCCACCCTCAGCGTTGACTCTCACGATTCCAGCTTTCTCGGCCTGGTGAACCGCGCACACGCTTTGGCCCTCTGCGCGCCCAGCGACTTATTCGCCCAGCGAAACAGGAACCCGGTCGGCTGCTCGATGCTGTTTTTAATCGCGCACCGGATCTTCAACATTCAAAGTCGCTGAACGCTGGATAGGCTTAGGCGCTTCTTCGATCGTTAGCACGCGGCACTGATCTGGCGGGAAGCTCAACTGCACCAGTTGCCCAGCGGCAAACGCTTCTGCCTGACCTGTCGGCACATCCACATTCAAATAAAACTCGCCCACCAGCACCGACAGTCGCACCGTTGAGCCAAGGAAGGTTCGACCTGTAATCAACCCGCTCAGCAGATTGGTATTGGGCGGGGCGGTTTGCTCTGGCGGCTGGGCGGTGATGCTCTCTGGACGCACCAGCACCACCACGCGGCTGCCATCGGGTAGGTTTGTCGGCTGCGTCTGCAAAAACTCGTCGGGCAGGCTGGTGTTGGGGTGGGTGTCGATGCGGACTTTGCCGTCTACCCAAAAGCCGGGGATCTGGTTCATTGCGCCAATGAAGGAGGCGGTAAACGCAGTGCTGGGGGTGAGGTAAATCTCCTCTGGCGTGCCTAGTTGCTCAATTTTTCCTTGGGACATGACCACGACGCGATCGCTCACACACAGCGCCTCTTCCTGGTCATGGGTGACAAACAGCGTGGTGATGCCCAACTGCTGCTGAATCCGGCGAATCTCGTTGCGGAGCTGCACGCGCACCTTGGCATCCAGCGCCGACAGGGGTTCGTCGAGCAGCAACACCTGCGGTGAAATCGCTAGCGCCCGTGCTAGGGCGACCCGCTGCTGCTGCCCGCCCGAAAGCTGATGCGGAAAGCGATCGCCCATACTGCTCAGTCCCACCAGTTCCAGCATTTCCTCCACGCGCCGCTGCTGCTCTCCCCGGTTCATTTTCCGCAGACCCAGCCCAAAGGCGACATTCTGCGCCGCCGTCATGTGGGGAAACAGACTGTAAGACTGAAACACCATGCCCATGTCTCGCCGACTCGCCGGAGTTCGCGTGATGTCTTGCCCGTTTAGCAAAATGGTGCCGCTGGTGGGCTTCTCAAACCCCGCAATCATCCGCAAAATCGTTGTCTTGCCGCAGCCCGACGGCCCCAGCAGCGAGACAAACTCGCCTGACTGGACTTGCAAATCGACTCCGCGAACTGCCAAAGTCTTGCCACCGTAGGATTTGGAAAGTTGGTTGAGGGAGAGGTGCATGGGAAAAGGGAAGAATGAAGAGGGAAGAGGGAGGATTGCGCGTTTCCAAAGGTTCCGTTACAACTTACCGTGGCCCGCCCAACTGGCCGCTGCTGCTGCGGCCCAGCAGTTGCACGATGCCGATTGCGCCCCAGGTGAGGGCAAAGCTAACGACGGCGAGGGCAGAGGGTTCGTAGACTTTGCTGCTGGCGAGCAGGTTCATGTAGGGGCCAAAGGCGGGCTGAGCCAACAGGGCGGCGATGGTGAATTCGCCCATGACGATGGCGAAGGTGATAAAGGCTCCGTTCAGCAGGGCGACGCGCAGGTTAGGGAAGATGACGCGCAGGATGACGGCGGGCCAGCTTGCGCCGAGACTCTGGGCGGCTTCAGTAAGGGTCTGCACGTTGATGGCGCGCATCCCAGTGTCTACGGCGCGATACATATAGGGAAAAGAGAGGACGACGTAGGCGACGGTGAGCAAGATCCAGCCGCCCGTGCGCGTGTTGAGCAGCGTGGTGCTGTAGGTGCGGATTAGACCAAAGACCAGCACCACGGCGGGAACGACAAAAGGCAGCAGCGTGATTAGCTCCATCACTGGGCGCATCCGGGGCAGCCGGAGCTGCACCCAGTAGGCCGTGGGAACGATCAGCAGCCAACTGAGGGCGATCGCTGCCAGCGCCGTCAGCGCTGAAAAGGTAAAGCTTTCAAAAAACTTGGGGTCGTTGAATATATTGCTGTAGGCGGCGAGGCTAAGGGTGTCTCTTTGTGCCCGCAGCGAAAAGTCAATGGTGGCGAGCAGCGGGATGGCAAAATATAGGGTGCCGATCACCATCCATAGCCACGCCCAGGAATTGCCCCGCTTGGTCGAATCCATCATTCCACGCTCCTCATCGCACCCACCTCGACGTGCGCCGCTGGAGCCAGGAATAGAGGGCGATCGACACAGCCATGATAAACACCATGCCCAGCGCCAGAGCATTGCCTAGACCCGGATTTTGCAGCGCGTCGCCCCGGATCTGCGCGTCGATTAGGATGGTGACCAGGTTAATCTGTCCGCCTGTGAGTGCGTAGGCCGTGGCGTGGGCCCCAAAGGCATTGCCAAACAGCAGAATCATTGTGCCCAGCAGCGACGGCATGAGAATCGGCAGCGCCACCTGCCGCCAATAGTCCCAGGAACTCGCGCCCAAGTTTTCCGCTGCCTCGCGCCACTCCCGCCGCAGCCCGTCGAAGGCTGGCACCAGGATCAGCACCGTCAGCGGAATCTGGAAATACAGATAGGTGAACATCAATCCCCAAAACGTGTAGAGGTTGAAGCCCTGGGCGTAGAGATCTAGCCCAAGATTTTTCAGCCAGCCAGTCACTAGGCCAAGTCGCCCCAGCGTTGCGATGAAGGCAAAGGCCAGGGGAACCCCTGCAAAGTTGGATGCTACACCAGAAAAGGTGACTAGGGGCGATCGCACTTTTTCGGGCAAGCCACCCGCCGTCACCGCATAGGCCATCAGCGCCCCCAGCAAGCCGCCAATCAGCGCCGTCACAATGCTGAGGCGAATGCTGACGGCATACGCGGACATAATGCTTGGCTGGCGCAAGTCTAGAATGTTTTGCAGCGTAAACTGTCCTGCATTGTCCTGAAAGCTGCGAATGGCGATCGACAGAGCCGGCAGGATCAAAAAGGCAAAGGCGAATGCAAAAAACGGGACTAGACCGAGCCAGTCCCAGCGGCGATCGCCCTTCGCAGCCGATTGAACTGATTCCAGCGGTTGAACAAGCGTCATGCTGATTTATGCCACAAAAGCCGCCATCCGATCAAACAGTCTGACCAGACGGTCTGACAAGGTAGTTCGATTGAACAGCCTGATCAGACCGCCAGCCAGATAGCAGCAGAACCTTACTTCACGTCAGCGCCAACCACGCTGTCCCACTCCTTGGTAATTTTGTCGTTGGCGGGGGTGATTTGCGCTGCTGTGGGGAATGCCGCCTTTTCATAAATTGCGGCATCGGGCAGTTTCGCCTTCAGGTCAGCCGGAATCACGTTGCGCGCGTTCAGGTCGTCAAAGCGCACCGGACGCGAGTAGCCCTTCAGCCAGATCAACTGCCCTTCGTCGGAATAGAGATGCTCCATCCACAGACGAGCCGCATAGGGACGCGGTGCGAAGGCGTTGATGGCCTGGGCGTAAACACCCGCCAACAGACCCGTTTTTGGCAAAATCACCTCAATCTTGGGGTTGCCGCCCGTTGCGTCGCGGTTGGCCAGCGCGTTGTAGTCCCACCGCAGAGCGATCGGGGTTTCACCCTTAGCAATTGTGGCGGGCTTGGCGATGACGGGCAGGAAGTTGCCCGCGGCATTCATTTTTTTGAAATACTCCAGACCCGGGCCTGGATCTTCCAGGGAACCCCCGTTGCCCAGCGCGGCTGCCCACACGGCGTTAATGGCTTGACCCGACTTGCGCGGATCGCCCGCTAGCGCCACCTGCCCCCGATATTCCGGTTTCAGCAGGTCGCTCCAGTCCTCTGGCAGCGTCTTCACCACGTCGGCATTCACCTCAAAGGACATCACCCCGTAATAATCGGCAAACCAGAATCCTTCAGGGTCTTTCAGCGCCGCTGGAATGGTGTCCCAGGTTGCTACCTTGTAGGGCTGGAGGAGTCCTTCTCGCTTTGCCTCTTCGCCAAACTTAAAGGCCACGTCGATCACATCGGGGTTCTGGGGCCCGCTGTTGCCCTTATTGGCCTTGATTGCTTCGATTTCGTCGGCAGAGCTTGCATCTGGGTTCAGGTCATTTAGCTTGATGAAGGGATACTTTTGCAAAAAGCTAGACTTCATCTCCTTGTAGTTCGCCCAGTCATCAGGCAGGGCGATGACCGAAAGCTCACCTTCGGCCTTGGCCCGCTCGATGATGGCTTCTAGTCCACCTGCTTCGGCGGCTGTCAGCGGCAATCCACTGGTCGCAGGGCTGGCTGCCGGAGAAGCACCCGCAGGGCTGGCTGCCGGAGAAGCCGTCGGAGTGGTCGTCGATTGGGTGCAGGATGCCAGAATTGCACTACCAAACCCAGCAGCGCTCCAGCCTAGAAACGAGCGGCGAGAAACGCGCAGGGGAGATTTGGATTGGGGGTCTTGACTCATGGGGAAGTTCTCTCAGTGCCGAAAGGTTCAGAATCATGCCAATGTTAAGTACATCACCAGGAGTTAAAGCAGCGATTACTGTCAGGCTAAGAACTGGTTAAAGCTGGCGTGTAGAATTATCAATGCCTGACAGCGACTTTGTTACAATCCGCTAATTTCCAGCCTGTGACCCACCTGTGACTATCCTGCGACCTCTGCTATAGCATGGGGAGGTTCTCGTTTCAGGTTCTATGGTGATGACCGAAAACCTTGCCCTCACGCCCCAAGCTGACCAGGAAGCCGAGCAGCTTGATCAGGAGGCGATCGCGCCCGGACTCACGGATGAGCAGTATCGTCGCAAGATGCAGCGCCGGAAAGAGGTTCAGGAACAGCGGCTAGCAGAGCGATCGCTCACAAAAGGCCTGATCATCGTCCACACGGGCAATGGCAAGGGCAAGACGACTGCGGCCCTGGGCATGGTGCTGCGATCGCTCGGCCATGGTCACCGGGTCGCCATTGTGCAGTTCATCAAGGGCGCATGGGAACCTGCTGAAAAGACCGTGCTGCAACCCTGGACGACAGGCGAGCCGCCGCAGTTGGTCTTTCACGCAATGGGCGAAGGCTTTACCTGGGAAACCCAAGACCGCGATCGCGACATTCAAAAAGCGCACGAAGCCTGGGAGACTGCCTTGACCTATATTCAAGATCCCGATGTCAAGCTGGTGTTGCTTGATGAGGTCAACGTTGCGCTAAAGCTGGGCTATCTGGCAGTGGATAGCGTACTGGCCGGACTAACGCAAAAGCCAGAGGAGTCTCATGTCATCCTCACCGGGCGCGGCGCACCGCAGGCGCTGATCGACCGGGCGGATTTGGTGACAGAGATGACGCTGGTGAAGCATCCGTTTCGGGAGCAGGGCGTGAAGGCACAGCCGGGAATTGAGTTTTAGGGCGATCGCCCACCAGCGCCCATGAATTCCTAATTTTTGTAGCAAAAGCTACCATTTGCTGTGGGCGATGCTATTCTGAGGAAAGTGTTTCTCTATTACCTTCATCAGAATTGCAAATGTTGGGACTTAACAGAAAAAATCGGGTTTCTCGCGAACAGGTTGCTCAGATGCACCACGACAACCTGCGCCAAAATATTCAGCGTCGTCTGGAAGCGGCTCGCGCCAAGGGCGACGAGACACTGGTGCGTCAGCTCGAAGCGGAAGCCGACTACATTGGCTAAGTCTGAGTGGGGCTAAGTCTAGGTAGGGCTAAGTCTGAGTAGGGCTAAGTCTCAGTAGCGTACAGGCTGGATCGGGGCCAGGTAAAAGGATTCATAGGATTTGCGCGGCTAGTTCCGGCTGCTGGTTCCGACAGATCCAACCGACCTCTGATCAACGTTTTCCTATTTGGCAGATTACATAAATGGCGATCGCCTCTATCCCCAGGGCGATCGCCATTTTTTGTGTCTTATCTCACTGATCGCATCGCCCCAGTGTTACAAACGCTCTCATAATTGCCCCAAAACCCTATTCAGGCTTTCTTTAAGCTTTTTTTGCGTATTCCACCAAAGCCATACTGATGAATCTTTATAAGAAGTTCAGAACGATGTGATTTTTGTCAAGTCCTCAGGATGTTCAATCCGAACTTTTTTACATTTCTTCACTTGCTAAAAGTAACTCCAACCTGGTTGCACTTCGGCCGCCAGGAATGATCCCTCAACCGGAGGATGACGATCGCCCAGCACTTTGCACAAGCCCTAAGGGGCAAGCTCAAGGAAACCTCAACCAAGAATCTGTCCACAGATCTTGCCTAAGATTTCAAAGACTCACCCACGGGGGGACTGTGCATTTTGTCAAACGATTGTTATCTTTTTTAATAGAAAGGTGGAAGCATGGAGCCTGTTTTAGGGAACCCTACGAGGAACCTATCCAGCTAGCTTCCCAAGGAAGCTCGAATCCAACCATGTTCGACTTCTGACGTTGTTTACCTCAGTCAAGGAGAATTCCAATGAACGAACGAATTGAACTCTCTCTAGAACAGCAGTTCAGCCTGCGGTCTTTTGAAACCCAGGTCGAAAACATGAGCCGAGAACAGGCCCAGCACTTCCTGGTCAAGCTCTACGAGCAGATGATGCTGAAGGATGCCACCTACAAGAGCTTGCTAAAGCACCAGTGGGGCATCGAAGGCGGGGCGCAGTTCTAGTCCGCTAGAGTCGCAGTCGGCGACCTCCCTCTCTTGCTCGATTCCTGTCCTGTTGGGAAAGGAGCTGGGGATGCTGGGGCGTCCGCTCGATCTCAAGTCATTTCAAAAGCCTGATTGCCTTCTCCGGTTTCTGCTGACTAGCACTAGATCGTTGCAAATTCTCTAAGCATTGCACTCCATACTTTTTCTCGGCCTTGGCTCCTGTCAATCGTTTCAGGTTGCGCGTTTGAGCGGCGCACCGACAGTTACCCTGTGCCAATCCTTTCATGACTTTGCTGAGTAGTTGACCAAGATTCTACAGCCTAGTAGCGTTCTATCCTGGTTTCACCCGCCAAATAACAGCCCTGATGCCTATTTAACGTTTCGATAGAGTAGTTTCAAGGGGAAAAGGGTTCGAGTTTTTCGCGTTGAGATGGTAGGGTTGGGTAGGGTTTCGCCGCGCCAATTTGCAGCCGTAACTCGCTAGGCAATTCTCACCATGCAGTTAATAGCGCCCCCTCATCGCGTATGTTCAAGCGTGCTTTGATTTGCACCGACTTTAAAGACGGTCTCTATCGCTTTGCCCGCTTCGTCCCCAGCCTCTCGGCATCCGGGCTACAGCAGATTACGTTTTTACACACGGTTCCCGTTCTGGAGGGGCAAATCCCTCGTGAATCTGACAAGCCGTTTGTGGAGGCGCGAGAGCGTTTTGCAAGGCTGCTGGGCGATGTGCCTGCTGGGGTTGACGTGCAAGTTGAGGTGGCCTGGGGTAAGCCCGTCGAGCATATCCTTTCAGCCCGTAAGAAATATCAAAGCGATATCGTCTTTATTGGGACTGCGGGAGATGGGCTGCTGAAGGAAAAGCTGTTTGGCAGCACGCCAGTTTCTCTCTGTCAGCAAGGAACGACGGCACTCTTGATTCTGCGTCCCCAGTTGATTTCGGCTTACACCGAAGAGGAGCTAGACCTGCGGGCCCGGCATCTGTTCCGCTACTTGCTCTTGCCCTATGACGGCAGCGAAGCCGGACAGGCAATGCTCCGCCAGGTTAAGCAACTGGCAGCCGATCGCCCCCCCGGAACCTTAGAGAAAGCCTTGCTGTTTACGTCTATTGAAGATGTGGCTCGTAGCTCTGTGCTGCGGGATGCAAAGCGCGAAGAGGCAGCGAAGAATTTGGAAGCGGCAAAGCGAGAGCTAGAGGCGCTAGGCGTGAAAACGGATACGGTGGTGGCGCATGGCAATGCGGTGACGCAGGCGCTGGAAACGGCGATTGATATTGACATTACGGCGATCGCCACGTCGTCCAAAAGCATCGGGCGATTGGTAGAACTGTCGGTTCCCAGCTTTACGGGCGATCTGCTGCGCCGAAGCTGGCACCCGATTCTGTTTTTCCCACCGTCCTAGCGACTCACCCCGAATTTCCCTTTTCCTGATTCATTCACCGATTCCTAACGCCTCGACCCAGGCCTCTATTCAGCCCCTGCCTGCTCCGCTATGCCGGACTTTTATCCGCCTAAGCTGTCGCCGCCGCTGGTGTGGGCGGTTCAGCGTGCGTCGCCGCTCGTAGCTCGCTATTACCACAAAATGCAACTGGAGGTGCAGCCGAGTTGCCTGGAGACGCTCCGCACGCTCCAGCCCCATCGCCTGCTGCTGCTGCCCAACCACCCCACCCACTATGACTGGATTGCGCTGTTTCTGCTGTCGGCGCGGTGGGGACAGGCGTTTCACTATCTGGCGGCGCACGAGCGGTTTGGCGGCGCGACAGGCTGGTTTCTTCAGCGGATGGGGGCGTATTCGCTGCGGCGGGGATTGGGCGATCGCCCCAGCATTGCAAAAACGATGGAGTTACTCTCTCAGCCTCGCTGTCGGCTGGTGGTGTTTCCGGAGGGCGGCTTTTCTTTTCAAAATGACACGGTGATGCCGTTTCGCACAGGCGCAGTGCAACTAGCGATGCAGGCGATGCAGCGGCAGGTGAAGCAGGGAAACCCCGTCGAAGCGCTGGAGGATTTGTACGCTGTGCCGATTGCGCTGAAGTATCGCTATCAGGGCGATATGGCTCCGGTGATTGAACAAACCCTAAAGCAGTTAGAAAAAGCGCTGTGGGTGTTTCCCAGCAGCACCGACTGGTATGAGCGACTGCTGGTAATTGGCGAGCAAGTATTGCTGGGGTTCGAGCGCGACTATGGGCTGCCGATTGCAGAAACCGTGCGGCGATCGCGCGACGACCGCATTCAGCAGGTCAAAGACCACATTTTGAACTATTGCGAATACACGCTGAAGATTGCGCCGAATCTCCACGAACCGCTGCGGGAGCGGGTCTATCGCATCCAGCGCAGCCTAGAGGCCCAGGCAGAAACCCTCGATCTGCGAACCCAAGAGGCGATCGCCCGCGCCGCCGCCCAGTTGCTCAATTTCAATGCCATTTCCGATGGCTATGTGGCCGCCAACCCCACGCCAGAGCGCTTTCTGGACACGCTCACTCGGCTAGAGCGGGCTGTGTTTGGCATCGACCAGCCGCCCCCCAAGGGCGATCGCACGGTCATTCTCCGCGTCGGCGAACCCGTAAACCTGACGCAACACCTGGACGACTATACCCAAGACCGAACGCAGACCGTCGAGCAGTTAACCGAAAAGCTCCGCAGCACCGTCCAGACCAACTTGGATCGCATTTAGGTCAAGCAACCCTGATTGCTCCAAGTCCTTAGTCTGCCCAAAGAGGGACAGTCCTCCTAAAGAGGGACTGACCCCCAAACCCACCCTGCGGTAGCATTGCGGAACAATCTCTGACAGAACTTACCCACCTGAAGTGTCTGAGCCTGATCCCCCTCGCCCCCCTTAAACAAAGGGGAGAACCGAGCCAGTTCAGAAGTACCCTTATTTTCAGCGCAGTAGTTTGTCAGCGCAGAAACTCAGAAGGATCTAACCGCAGCCCTCCCCAATTCCCTCTTCGTTCTTCTTTCTTCCCTCTTCGTTCTTCTTTCTTCCCTCTTCCCCCTTCCCCTCCATGCCTCGCTACCCGCTCATTCTCCAGCACAGCCGCGAAGACTGCGGCGTGGCCTGTCTAGCCTCGATTGCCAAACACTACGGACGCACGGTGTCTTTTACCCGCATTCGCGAAGCCATCGGCACGGGGCAATTGGGCACGACGATGCTAGGGCTGCGGCGAGGCGCGGAGTCGCTGGGGTTTCGTGCCCAGTCGGTGGTCGCGTCAGCCGAAGTGCTGGATGCGCTCGATCGGATGCCGCTGCCCGCGATTTTGCATTGGCAGGGGAATCACTGGGTGGTGCTGTATGGACAGAAGGGCGATTCGCGAAGCAATCCCTACGGGAATCGCCCCTTTGAGCGTCCCTCCGATCACCTTGTGATTGCCGATCCAGCAGTCGGTTTGCGCTTTTTGTCGCGAGTGGAACTGCTAGAGGGTTGGGCGAACGGCGTGATCCTGCTGCTGGAACCTGATCCAGAGCGCTTTTTTAGCCAGCCCGACGACCCGACCGTAACGATCGCCCAACTCTGGCAGCGAATTCGCCCCTATCGCTGGGTGCTGCTGCAAGCGGTGATTTGCGCCAGCCTGATTGGGCTGCTGTCGCTGGCATCGCCTGTGTTTCTACAAATTTTGACGGACGAGGTACTGCTGCCTGCTGAGGAAACGGGAGCCTTGCCCGCCCAGCGGCAGGTGCTCTTGGGCATCGTGGCAGCGGTAATGCTGCTGTATGTGTTTCGTAGCGGGCTATCGCTGGCAGCGGATTTGCTGATTGCGCGGTTTGCCCAGCGGTTAGAGTTGGGCTTTGTGCTGGAGTTTGGGCAGCAGGTGTTGCGGCTGCCGCTGACCTACTATGAAACGCGGCGCAGTGGCGAGGTGGTCAGCCGACTGCGCGACATCGAGGAAATTAACCGCCTGGTGTCGGATGCGGTGGTGAGCTTGCCGAGTACGGTGCTGGTGGCGGCGGTGTCCTTTGGGCTGATGCTGTTTTATAGCTGGCGGCTGACGCTGGTGGCGGTGCTGGTGGCGATCGCCATGACCCTCTCCACTGTTTGGTTTCAGCCTGTGCTGCGGCAAAAAACGCGGGCGGCAATGGTGCTGGAAACCGAAAACCAGGGTGTGCTGGTGGAAACTTTCAAGGGGGCGCTGACGCTGAAGGTGCTGGATGCGCGATCGCCCTTTTGGGAAGAGTTTCAGCAGCGATTTCGCAGACTGGCGGCGCTGCTGCTGGAAACCATGCAAATCGGCATCATCAACAGCAACTTCAGCGCGCTGGTGTCGGACTTGGGCAATGCGCTGCTGCTGGGCATCGGTGGACTGCTGGTGTTCAGCCAGGACTTATCAGTGGGGCAATTGCTGGCGTTTACCACGCTAAACCGCAACGTAGTGGCGCTGGTGGACTTGCTGGTGAACTATGTAGACGACGCGGCGCGAGTGCAGACCGCCAACGCCCGTCTGCATGAGGTGATCGCCGCCACGCCCGAAGCCGATCGCCTGGACAAACCCTGGAAGACGCTGGCCGACGATGCGGCGATCGCCTGCGACGGGGTGAGCTTCTTCTATCCGGGTCGAGTCGAGTTGCTAAAGGACTTTTCGCTGACAATGCCCGGTGGACAGGCGATCGCCCTGATTGGTCGCACGGGCTGTGGCAAAAGCACCCTCGCCAAGGTCATCGCCGGACTGCACTCACCCCAGTCGGGCACGGTTCGCATTGGCGATCATGCGCTCAAGGATCTGTCCCTTGCCTGCGTGCGACGGCAGGTTATCCTCGTGCCCCAGGATTCATTTTTCTGGAGCCGCTCGATTGTGGAAAACTTTCGCCTGACTCAGCCCCATATCCCCCAAGCAGACATTCAGACTGTCTGCCAGATGACGGGCGCAGACGACTTTATTCAAAGGCTACCAGATGGATATCAGACCATTCTGGGCGAATTTGGCTCTACCCTCTCCGGCGGCCAGCGCCAGCGGTTGGCGATCGCCCGCGCCCTGCTCGCCGACCCGCCGATCCTGATTCTCGACGAATCCACCAGCGGTCTCGATCCGGTCAGCGAATCTGAGCTATTGGACAAACTGCTATGGCAGCGTCGGGGCAAGACGACGATCCTGATCAGCCATCGCCCCAACGTCATTGCGCTGGCGGATTGGGTCGTGTTTCTGGAAGAGGGTCGCCTGCGGATCGCTGGGACGATGAAGGACGTGCGATCGCAGGCAGGCGACCACCTCAACTTCCTGACCGTTTAATTGCAACGGACTTACGCACTTACAACAAGCTTTCTGGTTTTGGACGATTTCGTCGCCAGCGCCGCAGCCAGTGCGCGTCACCCACAGGTCAAAATGCACAGCAAAAGCGCTACAGCACCTTCTCCAAAAACTGCTGCGCCCGGGCGCTCTTGGGCGTAGAGAAAAACACGTCCGGTGGCGCGTCTTCTGCAATCTTGCCACCTTCCAAAAACAGCACCCGATCCGCCACGTCCCGCGCAAAGCCCATTTCGTGGGTGACAATCGCCATCGTGATGCCCGTCTGCGCCAGAGATTTCATCACATCTAGCACTTCTTTCACCATTTCTGGGTCAAGCGCCGAGGTCGGCTCGTCAAACAGCATATACTCCGGCTCCATCGCCAGCGCCCGCACGATCGCCACTCGCTGCTTTTGTCCACCGGATAGCCGGGAGGGATAAACGCCAGCCTTTTCTGCTAGCCCCACGCGCTCCAGCAATTCCATTCCTTTCTCCTCTGCCTGTGCTTTGGATACGCCCTTCACCTTGCGTGGCGCGTAGGTGAGGTTTTCCAGCACCGTCATGTGGGGAAACAGATTGAAATGCTGAAACACCATGCCCACATTCTGCCGCACTTTTTGAATGTCACATTTTGGATCAGTGACCTCGACATTGTTGATGTAAATGCGGCCGCGAGTTGGCGTTTCTAGCAAATTCAAGCATCTTAAAAAAGTCGATTTTCCAGAACCAGAGGGGCCAATGACGGCCACTACTTCGCCATCTTTAATCTCAGTGGAAATGTCTTTCAACACATCCAGCTTGCCAAAGGATTTTGTCAAAAACTCAACTCTAATCACTTCTCCGCATCCTCCGTTCAAATCGTCGTGCAAACAGTGTCAGCCCCATCACCAAAACATAGTAAATAACACCCGCCAATAGCAATGGCTCAAAGTAGATAAACTTTTCTGCGGCCACTATCTGCGCTCGCCGCATCACGTCCAACGCCCCCACCGTAGACACCAGCGCCGAGTCCTTCAAAAGCGCAATACTGTCGTTTACCAGCGCAGGCAAAATATTCTTAAACGCCTGAGGCAAGATGATGTCTTTCATCATCATGGGATAGCCCACGCCCAGGGTTTGTGCTGCTTCTCGCTGCCCCTTGTCCACGGCCAAAATGCCGCCCCGAATGGTTTCCGAACTGTAGGCGGCCGAATTTAGCGCAAAGGTAATCACGCCGGCCTGTAGACCCGAAATCGGATACCCCGTCAGCTGCGGCGTTGCGAAGTAGATTAAAGCTAACTGCAAAATCAGCGGCGTGCCGCGAAAGATCGAAGTATAAACATCGGCAAACCAGCGCAGCGGCTTAAACGTGGAAACCTTGAAAAAAGAAAGGACAATGGCTAGCGCAAAGCCAAACAGAGCCGATAAAAGCGTGAATAAAAGTGTGACCTGAATGCCCCCTAGGATGTAGGGAATGTTGGGCACAATTTTGCCAAAGTCGAGGTTGAGTTGTCCCAGCAAGGGTGGGGATAATTCTAATATGAACGTACTGCAATCCATGCCGTTTGAATTCCTCAGGTTTTCTGATCGCGCCAGATCATGACAAGAACCTCAATCGTCTCGCAGATATCTGACTGAAACCACTAGGGCAGCTTGAGTTGGGTTTAACGATCTAGCCCAATGGGGGGTAACGCTAACACCAACTGCTGAAAAGAATGCTCTTCTCTAAAGTCTCGAAGAACTCTAAGAAACACAAGTTTCAGCTTTGCGATGCCACAGGTGGACAAGCTCCTGTGTAGGTTATACAGTTTGATGCTCGGAGCGCCAAAACTCAAAGCAATAGCATACTACGGCTTTTGCGCTGAAATAGTACGGAGGGAGACAGTCAAAAAAAGTTTGAAATGCTTATTTTGCGGTGATCTCTAACTTTCTCGTCGAAACGGCAAAATTCCGGCAGGGCTGGCCCTGTCGGCGTGATTTGGGCGATCGCCCTGCAAATTTCACAGCCCAAAGCATGGTCTTGCTGAAGCGTTTGGTGCGCTTCAGACCGTTCCAAAACTCATCTTTGTGTTCAGCATGACTTAAGATTTTGCAACCCGATTGAGCCATAAGTGAGCCATAAGATTGAGCGATTCGATTGGGATGCCGAATCTTGCAAGCCGATTCATCGGCAAGAGTTTGCCTACGAATGTCCTGGCTGCAACTGACGATTGGCTAAAAGCGTCGGATATGCGTTATCCCCAATAGCCGGTCGGCCCATCCGCAGGCAGATCCGCCAGCAGATCCCAAAGGTCATTCTGGTGCTGGAGTTGCCACCATTCGGCATCCAGCAGGCTCAGTTCTTCCGCGTCGATCCACGGATCAAACAAGGGCATGGATGCTTCTAACCCGATGGGTTCCTCAAACAGGGGTTCTGGCGGGGCGATTCCCGCACGGATCGCTTCCGCCAGACAGGGCGCAGATGGCGGTTGCCATCGCGGAAGAGCCTGGGGCGCTAGGGGCGCTAGGGGCGCGATCGCCCGGTCGAGGGTTTCTGGCGGGGCGATTCCCGCACGGATCGCTTCGCAAACTGCTAGAGGATCAGCAAATTCCACTGGCGCGACGGATAACGCCATCACTGCTCCTGCCGAGTCTGCCCATTCTTCCAGGCCCATCGCCGCAACCTCTGGCGGGGCAATCGTGGCGTAGACGGAGACCATCGCCTGCAATAAGTCTTGGGATGCGTCCAGCCCAACCAGCATCGGCGGCGCGTCGATTCGCAGCGATTGGGCGATTGCCGTCTGGGGTGCATCTTGGGCGGCCAGCGCCGCTAGCGTGTAAACCGCAACATGGGAAAGCGCCTTAGCCATGAGTCTCAGGGAGGGGGTGAGAAGAGAAACAGCAATCGGGTCGCCTGCCTGCATCATTGCCGCATTGTCCAAGCTGGCCTGCGCCAAAAGACTCCAAACGAAGGCAGCGTCCCTCACTTAATACATACGTGCCAACGGTGACGAATCAGGACAGGCAACCTGCTGACTGAGCAATTTTCTCAGGCGGTTGCTTGTCTTGATGTTTTGAGACTTCAGAGAGCGGGACGTGAGGACGGGCAATGGGGACGCTATCTCCCGTACCAGGCTTTGCGCCAGGCCTGCATTTGCTCGATTTCCTGCTTTTGGGAAGCGTAGATTTCTTCTGCCATCTGGCGGAGTTCAGGGCGATCGCTCTTTTCCAGCGCCTCCTGCGCCATCACCAGTGCCCCTTCGTGATGCGGAATCATCGCCTCGATAAACCGCAGATCGAACTGGTCATCCGCCGCGCCCAGATCGCCCGCCATCCTCATTGCGTCGCGCATTTCTGGGGTCATGGGCATCATGTGGTTCATGCTGTCGTGCCACATCACGGGCTGATCGCCTGCGTTGGGATACCACGCCTTGCGCCAGGCCTGAAGCTGGCTGATTTCCTGTTCCTGGGCGCGGAGGATGGCTTCGGCGAGGGTGCGAATTTCAGGACGACTGGACTTTTCCAGCGCTTCTTGCGCCATTAGCACCGCGCCTTCGTGATGAGGGATCATGCCGTCGATAAACCGCAGGTCAAAGGATTCATCCTTGGGCCCCAAGCTCATGCTGCTGTGATCCATGCCGTCCATATTGTGACCCATCGTTGCTGGGGCGGTGGACTGGCTGTTCTGGTGGCCAGAGTCGTGGCTACAGGCAGCTAAGCCCAGACTTCCAGCAAAAACAACCGCGAGGAGGACTTTTTGGACGTTTGCTTTGACGTTCGCTTTTTTGAGGTTCATCGGTCAATGTGGATTAAAGTCTACAAGTTGAGATCAAGAAGTTGAGATCAAGGACGTGATTCCACTCTAGATTCTCCAGTTTGCTGGAGAGTCAAGCCCGGTGTGAAAGGTGGGACTGAAATCTTGGGCGGGCGATCGCTCAAATCCCACGCCCCACCCCGTGGCTCTTCCAGGAAGAGGGCTTCGATCGGTCAAACCTCATCTGGGTCAACGCCCATAGCCCGCAGTCGCTCCGCCAGTCTATCTGCCCGCTGACGTTCGGCTTCTGCCCGCTGGCGTTCGGCTTCTGCCCGCTGGCGTTCGGCTTCTGCCCGCTGGCGTTCGGCGTTTTGTCCTTCTGCTCCAGTCCAAATCACCTGCCCTTGAGCATCGCACCAGCGTAGCCACTGTCCGCTTATCCCTTCAAATTCGCCCTCCCAGAGCGTCAACCCCAACCCCACCGCCTCTAACCAGACAGGCGGCTGCAAGAGGTGATATCGCCCCTCCCTCAACGCCCAGGTTCGCAGCAGCGATCCATCCATCTCTTCTGGAGCCTGAAGCTGTTCCAGTGGATCAAACACGACGTAGTAGGGCACCCCGATGCGGGCATAGAGATCCTTCTTACTCAGGGTTTTGCCCTTCTGCTGAGATTTACGGCTCAGCGCTAATTCATCTCCTTCTCGGTTGGAGACAATTTCAATGCACACGTCCGGCACTTTGCCAAACTCCCAGACAAAGTAGGAGCAGTTTTGCTTCTGACTCCAGTCCGTTGGCATTTCCAACCCTAAACTCAACATCGCATCGGGAACAATCGGGTCTTGTTTGAGCGCATAGAAGCCCCCCCACATTGGCAGCAGCAATAAACGGGATTCCGGGCGACCAGGAGCTATACAGCGGTTCCACCAGGAGTCGTTGCTGTTTTTCGGATTGAAAATTGTCCACTGGTGTGTCGTCCTCGGTAACCAGATGGCTGATGTCCAGTTCCGTCACGATTGCGTCGTCGTTTAGCAGGTTGTGTGCCATAGAATTATGATCCAACCCGATACAGCAATACCGTCTATTCTAGTCAAGCGAGTCTAGTCAAGCGAATCTAGTCAAGCGAGTCAGAACTTCCTTCTGCTCACGGACTTGAGCGACTGCTGATTCCTGGCAGTCTGCTGAACCCCGCTCTCCCCGCGATCGCCCAGACTGAGATCGCACATTGAAGCCTTTCGCTGGGGCTGCCTGTAATTGGCGATCGCCAGCATGTAGTCTTGAAACATAGCGGCTGGCCTGCTCCCAAATCCTCCTCCTTTCCCGGTCTGCCGTCTTCCATGCGCGGGAGCTTTCTACCATGATGCAGTCCGTCTTCAATCAGCCTGCCTACCTGCTTTGGCTGGTGGGAGGAATGTGTTGCCTGTTTTTGAATTTGCTGGTGTTTGAGCCAACCATCACAGCGCTGGGCATTGCGGCCATTATTACCTCAATCGCCGCCCTCAGCCTGCCCAGCGTGGGGCTTCAGATGATGCTGTGGGGCATTTTGTCAGTGGCGCTGGCGATCGTTATGCGCGGGCTAGTGCCCCAATCGTCCAAAGCTCTGGCGGCTCCGAGCGAGGCCCGGGTCTCTGTGACGATTCCACGCGGCGGGGTTGGGGAGGTGACCTATGAAGGCACGATCTGGTCAGCCCGCAGCCAGGTTTCGGACGTGGCGATCGCCGTTGGGCAGACGGTTCACGTCGTCGGTCGCCAGGGGAACACGCTAATCGTTCTCCCCGCAGGGTTTGTGCAAGATCGCCCAGTTTGAGTATTCGCCCAGTTTGAGTATTCATTGAGTATTAATTTGAGTGTTCGGGCGAACTCCCCCATCGTCCCACTGCCCCAATCCCCTGTCACCGCAAACCCTCCCCTAACCCGTGATTCGGATGTAGCATAGAGTCAGTGCAATTATTCAAACCCTGATGGCCTCATCTCCTGCGGAAACTCCTGAGTTGCAAATTCGACCGCTGCTTCGTCGCGACCTGGAAGTCGTGGAGCGGTTGATGCTGGATGCACTAGAAACGGACACCGAGAGCAACCGTCTAGAGGTAACGCAGCGAGTGCAGCAACTCCGACGCTGGTACGGGCTACTCAAAGGGTTAAGTTTATTCCCCAATCCCCTGCAACATCTGCTTTCAACCTACGTGGCTGAGCAAGACGATCAGGTGCGCGGGGTCATTCAGGTTTCGCCGTTCAACCGCACACGCAGCACTTGGCGGATTGAGCAAATTGCGGTTGGGCAATATTCCCCCGGCGAATTCAGACAAACCTCGCTGATGGACGTGGGTTCCCAACTCCTGCGCTACTGCCTGCAAGCCATTTGGGAAGCCCGTACCTGGCTGATTGAAGTGGATGTCAACGACAACTCAGTGATTGGGTTATGCCGCAAAACAGGCTTTCAACCGCTGGCGCAGATGACCTACTGGGCGATCGCCCCCGAGCTGTGGCAAGCTCTAGCAGAGCGACAGCCCGATTTGCCTAACCTGTTGCCTGTGGGCAACGCCGACGCGGGGTTACTGTGCCAACTGGACACAGCCTCGATGCCGCCCCATGTCCGTCAAGTGTTCGATCGCCACATCACCGACTTCAAGACCGGCCTGCTGGGCAGCGTCACAGACGGGGTGGGGAGTTGGCTCACTCCGGTGCAGGTGGTTAGCGGCTACGTGTTCGAGCCACAGCGCAAAGCAGCGATCGGCTATTTTCGGCTGCAACTTTGTAAAGACGGCAGCCACCCCCACGAAGCCAAGCTAACGGTTCACCCGGCCTACACCTGGCTCTATCCAGAGCTATTTTGCCAGATGGCGCAGGTGGTGCGGGGCTATCCGGAGCAGGTGCTCATGGTCGATTCGGCCGACTATCAGCCGGAGCGGGAAGACTTTTTGCAACAACTGGGTGCAGAGCAAACCCACCACACGCTGATGATGTCGCGCTCGGTGTGGCACAAGCTGCGGGAAGCCAAGCCGCTAGAGGGGCTGCAACTAACCGACGTGCTGCAAAATCTCCAGCCTGTGCGAAAGCCAGTGCCCAGCCGCTTCTCGCTGGAATCGGGCAACGGCAACGGCAAGCCCGACACCAAGCCACCGGGGCTGTCTAAAGATTCCAACTGAAGATTCCAACCGATCTCAACTAACTGATCTCAACTAACTTCTACGGCATGACGCGGATCTCGGCGCTGGGGCTGGATGTGGGTAGGAAGCGCATCGGCGTAGCGGGCTGCGACGGCACGGGGCTGATTGCCACGGGTCTAGAGACGATCGAGCGGCGATCCTTTGCCGAAGATGTGGCGCGGCTGCGGACGCTGGTCGAGGCGCGGCGGGCAACGGTGCTGGTGGTGGGAATGCCCTACAAGCTGGATGGCGAAGTGGGGGCACAGGCGCGGCAGGTGCAGCGATTTGCCGAGCGGCTGGGAGTGGCGCTGAATCTGCCAGTGGAGTATGTGGATGAACGGCTGACTTCTGTTGCGGCGGAAGAGCTAATTCACGCGGAGGGGCGATCGCCCTCCCAAAACAAGGCGCTGATCGACCGCAAAGCCGCCGCCCTTATCTTGCAACAGTGGCTAGACGGGCGATCGCCCACGCAGCCCTAGCCCCCTTGCCAGCTTCAAGTGTCTACAAATCTAAAACCCAAAATCCAAAACCCAAAATCCAAAGCTGCTTCTGTTTTCCATCCGCCGAAGAGTCCACTAGAATCCACCTTTTCATCAATTGCGGCGCAGCGATGCGGTAAAGTTTTCAGTAGCAATGCGCTTGTGAACTCTTGCTGGCGAAGTTTTTTTAAGGATATTGGCATGGCAAAGGTCGGGAAAAGTAATGATGACTTTGACACAAACCAGGACGACCTGGAAGAGGAATTGCCTACCGTCAGCCTGACGGACGAAGCTGGGCGATCGCTCGTTTGTTATGTGGAGCATTCGGTCGAAGTAGACGGACAAGCCTACCTGCTGCTGCTGCCAGTCGATTCGCCGATTGAAATCTTTGCTTGGGAAGAGGACGAAGACGAAGACGCAGAAACACTCGTTGACCTGGCAGATACGCAGATTGAAGAGATTTTTGAAACCGCCCGGGCTGTGCTAGCAGAACAAGATCTGACCCTCAAGCGCACCGCCTATACACTGACGGCAGTGGGCGACCTACCTGATGTTTCAGAAGAAGACGTAATCACGATTGACGTAGGGGAAGAAGGTGGTCTGGTGGATTCCGAACAGTTTCAGCGGCTCACCTCCTTCTATCACCAAGAGCAGGAATACGACGTTTGTACGCCCCTCGATCCGCTCATGTTTTTTGCCCGCCTTAACGCCAGCGGCGAACCTGAATTGCTCTCTCCAGAAGAGTTTCAGGCAATCCGCCCGCAGCTCGAGGAGCAGTTGTTTGACTCGTTTGAGTAATTTGGAATGCGTAATTTGGACGAGTCTTTGGGAGATACGTTAGTTGATTCAGTTAACCGGTTAAGCGTGCGATCGCCCGGCTAAAACGGCACAGGCGGAACCTGCTCCCTGCCTTATTGGTCAATTCGTCAATCAATCAGGAGGCAGATCGCAGGTCTGTCGTCGTTAGACTAAGGTTAGACTGCGTTCAGGTGTTTGATGCAGAAACCCGCAGGGCGATCGCCCTACCACTCTAGGTTCGGAAGCTCTGGGTTTGGAGAAGACAGCCATGTCGGTCAAACGATTTTCTGGATGGTCTAAGGGGTTAATCCTGCTGACGCTGGTGCTGCTGGCGTTGCTGCTGGGCGGCTGGCAAGGCTGGCGCTGGTGGCTGGGGGCGATCGCTCCAGTGTCTTCAACAACCGATAATGGCAACTCTCCAGAAGACGCAGCCGTGCAGGTCGAAATTCCCGTAGGCAGCACCGCCCAGCAAATTGGCGAAACCCTGAAAGCCGAAGGCATCATTCGTTCGACCGAGGCCTGGAACCTATGGACGCGCTGGCAAACGTTTCAAAAGCGGCCGGGCAGCTTTCAGGCAGGGACCTACGCCCTCTCACCCGCTGAGCCGCTGCCCGCGATTGCCGACCAGATCTGGCGGGGTGAAGTCGTGCAAAACAGCTTCACCATTCCCGAAGGCTGGACGATTCGCCAAATGGCGGAGTATTTCGAGGAGCGGGGCTACTTCCCCGCTGAGGAATTCATGGCTGCCGCCCAAGATATCCCGCGCGATCGCTTTCCGTGGCTGCCCGAAAATCTGCCCATTCTAGAAGGCTTTCTGTTTCCCGATACTTACCAGTTTGCGGGAGAGCTTACGCCTGAATTGGCAATCGACCAGATGCTCCGTCGATTTGAGCAAGTCGCCCTGCCAATTTATGACGAAGGGCGATCGCCCTACAGCTTTATGGAATGGGTAACGCTGGCCAGCATTGTCGAAAAAGAAGCCGTCGTTCAGGAAGAGCGTCCTACCATCGCCAGCGTATTTGCACGGCGACTGCGCGAGGGCATTCCTCTGGCTGCGGACCCCACAGTGGAATATGGGTTGGGTATCCGGCAAACTGTCGAGCAGCCGCTGACCTACGCCCAGGTGCGCCAGCCCTCGCCCTACAACACCTACATTAACCCTGGCCTCACCCCTACGCCCATCGCCGCGCCCGGTTTGGCCAGCCTGGAAGCCTCCCTCAATCCTGGCGATACAGAATACCTGTTTTTCATGGCACGCTACGACGGTACGCATATCTTTAGCCGGACGCTGGCCGAACACGAAGCCGCCAAGCGAGCGGTCGATGCGGAACTGTCTCGGCAAAACTAGAGCTTCGAGATTACAGAAAATCATCCAACGGCATCAGGTCTACCAGGTAGAATTTAGGCTGGGCTTCTGGCTGAGGAAGCGCAGCGCTACGCCTCAATTCGCCTTTACAAAAAAATGTCCTGGGGAAAACTCTTACAACCTGACCTGGTGTTGGGCAGCAGCATTTTGGCGCTGACTCCAGAGTTATTGCAGCAATATAACCTGCGGGGGCTGGTGCTGGATGTAGATGAAACGCTAGTGCCAATCCGGGTGGCCCAGACCTCCGGGGAACTGCGCGAGTGGGTAGCGCAACTGCGGCCGGCGATCGCCATCTGGCTGGTGAGCAACAATATCAGCAAGTCGCGCATCAGCAGCATTGCCAACTCACTGGAGTTGCCCTATCTGCTGGGCGCAGGCAAACCCTCACGGCGCAAACTGCGGCAGGCCGTGGAGGCAATGGGCATTCCGATTGAACAGGTGGCAATGGTGGGCGATCGCCTGTTTACCGATGTGCTAGCGGGCAATCGCCTGGGCATGTTCACCATCCTGGTGGAGCCAATGGCAGACCCCGCCGTGGAGGTGCGCCGCAGCCCGGTTCGCAACTTTGAAGTGTGGGTGTCGCAGGCCTTGGGGGCATCGCTCACGCCCCGGCGGTAGAAAGGCGGTGCCGATTTTGGATTTTGGATTGGCGATTTTGGATTGCCGCCCGCTGGATTGCCGCCCGCTGGATTGGCGATTTTGGATTGCCGAATCCATCAGCCTGTAAATTTATTGCGAAATGTTGCGCTGTCGGGGCGATAGTGTTACATTACTTTACAGAGATTTCTGCGAAGCGATCGCACTGACGACTTCAACTGTTCATCCAGGCAGTCTGCCAGTGACTTCGTTCTCCTAGCATCACATCTCTTTCCAACACAGCGAACCCGGCCAGCCTGCTGTAGGGCTGGCTATTTTTTGTTTTTGTGTTGCACTCTTGACGACTTATCTAGCAATTGTCGATGCTGCGAGTGATATTGCTAGCAGTCTTGCAGACGCTCGCCTAGCAAAAAATCGCAAATCCAAAATCACAAATCCAAAATCGCGATTACCAACCGTCAGGGCGATCGCCCCCCTGCCAGATTTCCAGATCCAAATCATTCAGGTCGATCAAAGCGCTCTGAATATTTTGGGCGGGGCCGCGCAGTTCCAGGTCAAACCAGCCGTCGTCGCGGGCATTTGCCCCTAGCAGCGCCGCCAAGATATTCACCGTCAGCCCGTGCTTGGAAATGAGCCGAGAAATCACAGGCTCTTCGTGATACTGCTTGGGAATGCGGATGCGGATGCGGGTCTGGGTGAGGCTATCGCCCCCGTGATCCAGGTCGTCTCCGGCGGAATGGGCGATCGAGGTCGTGGGCACAGTCATGACTAAATCTCCTATAGTTCGATGAGGTCTGACGAGCAGCGGATTCAAAACCACAGAGCGAGACTGTTCAGCGCTATTCCACAGCACAGGCGCTACTCTTCAACGTCTTTGATGCGCGTTTTGCGCTCCACAAGTTCCTTTAGCACCAGCGTAATTACGGCTAAAAACGCTAGCAAGACGGCTGCGGAGTAGGCTTCCGGCGTTTTGTACTGCTTATAGGCCTCTTCCACATAGAGCGGCAGGGTTTGGGTCTTGCCAATGATATTCCCCGACACCACCGACACTGCGCCAAACTCGCCCATTGCCCGCGCATTTGTGAGAATCAGGCCATACAGCAAGCCCCAGCGGATATTGGGCAGCGTCACCCGCCAAAAGGTTTGCCAGTCGCTTGCGCCTAGGGTTTTCGCAGCCTCTTCCTGGTCGGTGCCCGCTTCCTCCAGCACCGGAATCACCTCCCGTGCCACAAACGGCATCGTCACAAACATCGTCGCCAGCACCATCCCCGGCACGGCGAAGATAATCCGCAGATCGTTGGCTTGCAGCCACGGGCCAAACCAGCCGTTTCGCCCATACAGCAGCACAATCATCAACCCCGCCACCACGGGCGAGATGGCAAAGGGAATGTCGATGATGCTGAGCAGCAGCGTGCGACCGGGAAACTGGTGACGGGCGATCGCCCAGGCCGCGCAGAGTCCAAAAATTGTGTTGATGGGGAGGGCGATCGCCGCGATCAGCAGCGTCAGCTTGACTGCATTCAAAAACGGTTGCGACACCAGGTTGGAAAAGAACGGCCCCAGCCCATTGCGAAACGCCTGCACAAATACATTCAGCGCCGGAATAAACAAAATCAGCGTCAGATACAGCACCGCAATGCCGATCAGCACCCACTTCACCCACGCCCCCTGGCTGCGAGGGGCAACCCTGCGGCCCGATGAAGCGTCCGGTGTGTTAAAGAGTTCCGCATCAGTCCGCATAGCGCCTCCCCCAGGCTTGCAGCAAATTAATCACCAGCAGCATGAGCAGCGAAATCAGCAGCAGCACCGTGCCAATCACTGTTGCTCCGGCATAGTCATACTGTTCTAGCCGCTGAAACACCAGCACCGGCGCAATCAAGTCCTGAAACGGCACGTTGCCCGCCACAATCACCGTAGAACCGTATTCGCCCACTGCCCGCGAAAACCCCAGCGCCACCCCGGTCAAAATCGCCGGAATCAGCGGCGGCAACAGCACCCGCCAGAAGGTCTGCCAGGACGACGCGCCCAAACACCAGGCCGCCTCTTCCACTTCTTTTTCCATTTCTTGCAGCACAGGCTGGAGCGTCCGCACCACAAACGGCAGCGAAATGAATACCATCGCCACAAACACGCCCAGACGGGTAAAGGCAATTTTGATGCCAAAGGGGGCAAACAGGGAGCCGATCCAGCCTGCATCGCTGTAGACCGTAGCCAGTGTCAGTCCGGCGACTGCGGTCGGCAGGGCAAAGGGCAGATCCACCGCTGCATCGATGATCCGCTTGCCGGGAAAGTCATAGCGCACAAACACCCAGGCAATGATTGTGCCAAACACGCCGTTCAAGAGCGCCGCCGCCAGAGACGTGCCAAAGGTGACGTTATAAGTCGAAAGGGCAATGTCGCTGGTGGCAATTTGCCAGAACCGGGCGGGGCCGACCGTGCTGGCGCTGAGCAGCATGGCGATCGCTGGCAAAAACAGCATGATTGTCAGGTAGACCCAGGTGACGCGCCAGGGCCAGGACAGGTGCATCAAACGCTGCCAGAGCGGGCGATCGCCCTTTGCAGATCTATCACTTACAGGAGAAGCAGTCATAAAGCTATCGCAGGGGTTGCAGCTAAAGAAACATTCGGAATCAAAGCTACTTTGTCGGCGTGCGCCCGCCCATTTTCGCCTGAATCTGGTCAAACACCGCCCCATCGTCGAAAAACTGGGCTTGAACTTGCTTCCAACCGCCTAAATCTGCCACAGTGAACAGCGTATCGACCTCGCCAAATTGGTCAGCATATTCGGCTGCGACGGTTGGATCGACGGGGCGAAAGCCAACCTTCGCAAATTCTGCCTGGGCTGTGGGAGTAAACAGGAATTCCACAAAGGCTTCTACGACTTCCCGCGTGCCCCGCCTGTCCACCACCGCATCGACAATTGCCACGGGATTATCAATGGAGATATTGACGCGGGGCACGACGTAGGACAAGGATTCGCCCCGTTTTTTGGCCAGCAGCACCTCGTTTTCGTAGTTAATCAGCACGTCGCCCTGTCCCTGCCGCAAAAAGCCATCGGTCGCCTCTCGCGCATCGCGGGCCAGCACAGGTGCATTTTGATAGATTTGGGTGGTCAGCGCCAGCGCTTGCTCCGCCGTTCCGCCCGTCTGCGTCACTGCGCCCCAGGCTCCCAAAAAGTTCCAGCGAGCGCCGCCGGAAGTTTTGGGGTTTGCAGTCACGATTCGCACACCAGGTCGGGTTAAATCTTGCCAGGTTTGGAGGTTTTTGGGATTGCCGTCTCGCGTCACGAAAACGGGCACCGAGCGATGCACGATGGACTGATTCGGCAGTTCTTGTTCCCATCCCGGCTGGATCAAGCCAGCTTTTTCGATTTTTTGGATGTCGAGCGCCAGTGCCAGCGCCACCACGTCGGCCTCTAGCCCATCGATCACCGCTCGCGCCTGGGGGCCAGAGCCGCCGTAGCTCTGGAAGATAGACACCTCCTGCCCGGTTTCGGCTTTCCATTTGGCAGCAAACTGCGGGATGATTTTGTCGTAGGCGGGCTGGGTAACGGCGAAGGAAACCAGCGTGAAATTGATCTGCCGGGGGGCAGTGGCGGCAGACCCAAGGATCAGCGGGCCGTTTTGGCTGCAAGCGGCGATCGCCATACTCAACCCCAACCCCGCCAGGGCCAGCGCCAGAATTTTTTGGGGCGATCGCCGTCCACAACGAGCAAACATTGAGTTCTCCAGCGTCCAGTTCTCCAGCGTTTGGTGCAATAAAAGCATAGAGGCTTTCAAGCAGTCTGGAGAGACATCATACACCAGAAGCGCGATTTAATCTACGGTTTTCCAGTCAAGATACGAGAATTTCAAGATAGGGGTTCCGGCAGATTTTTATCGGTCTAGTCAGTGATTCTGGAGGGGCGATCGCTAGCCTTCGGGCTGCTCTGCGGCGATTCCTAAGGCAGGGATCTGTCCCAGTCTATTTGCCCAACTTGGACTGGATTTGGTCAAACACCGCGCCGTCGTCAAAGAACTTGGTCTGGATGGTGTCCCAGCCGCCAAAGTCTGCCACCGTAAACAGCTTATCAACTTTGCCAAACTGGTCTGCATACTTGGCTGCAACGGTTGGGTCAGAGGGACGGAACCCAACTTTTGCAAACTCTTCCTGCGCTTCGGGCGTAAACAAGAACTGCACAAAGGCTTCGGCCACTTCTCGCGTACCGCGCTGATCGACAATGGCATCCACCACCGTCACGGGGTTGTCGATCGAGATATTGGTCTTGGGCACCACATAGGGCAGCACGTCGCCTTTCAGCTTCGCCAGCAGCACCTCGTTTTCGTAGTTGATCAGCACGTCACCCTGCTTCTGGCTAAAGAAGATATCGGTCGATTCGCGAGCATCTTTCGCCAAAATCGGCGTATTTTGATAAAGCTTGGTAGCTAGTTCCAGCGCTTGCTCATCCGTGCCGCCGTTCTGCGTTACCGAACCCCACGCGCCAAGGAAGTTCCAGCGGGCCCCGCCAGAGGTCTTGGGGTTGGCGGTGACGATTCTTACGTCGTCTCTGGCCAGGTCGCTCCAGTCCTGAATGCTTTTGGGATTGCCTTCGCGGGTCACCAGTGCCACCACTGACTTGTGAACGATGGAGTCATTGGGCAACTCCTTTTCCCAGCCCGGTTCAATCAATCCGGCTTCCTCGATTTTCTTTGTGTCCAGGGCGAGGGCGAGGGCCACAACGTCTGCTTCCAGACCATCGATCACCGCACGAGTCTGGGAGCCGGAACCACCGTAGCTCTGGTTAATCACAACCTCTTGCCCCGTTTCGGCTTTCCATTTTTCAACGAACTGGGGAATGATTTTTTCGTAGGCGGCCTGGGTGACAGCGTAGGAGACGAGCGTTAGTTCAACCTTTGCAGGGGGACTGCCCGAACTGCTGGCGGTATCTGGGCTGCTGGGGCTGCAAGCGGCGATCGCCATGCTGAGGCTGAGTCCTGTTGCAGCCAGTGCAAGAAACCTTTGGGGCGATCGCAGTCCAACATTTTTAGCCATCGGATTCTCCTGGAAGACAAGTTCTGGGCAAACGGAAGGATGAGTAATGCCAAGCAATAAATCTACGGTTTGTCGATCGGAATATGAAATTATTCCTCATGAGAAGCCATCATATCCTGAATTCAGTTTTTAATCTACGGTTTTTCAATCGAAATACGAGGTTTTTTGAACCAGCTAGCAAAGATGCAAAAACGGACAAATGCGATAAGACTCGACATCTGTCCGCTTCATTGAGTTGAGTTAAAGTGATTTGCGATCGCCCGCTAGGTTTTGCTGCGGGTGTGGGATTGCTCAGCTAGGTTCGCCCACGCTGGTCAACGGCTTAGCCTACTTGCCAAAGCCGCGCCCGCGAGAGGCCGTCGGCATACAGACACAGGCCTGAATCTGCGCCAGCAGGGTTTCGCGATCCAGGTTTTGCCCGATCAGCACGAGCTGGTTTTTGGGCTGCCCTTTCCACTCGCTGTCGTCTAGCGTGAAGCGCTTGCCGCTGAGGTGAAAGATATGACGCTTGGGGCTTTCGTCAAACCAGAGGATGCCTTTGGCGCGGAACACGTTGGCAGGCATTTGGTTGTCGAGGAAATGCTGGAACCGCTTGATGGCAAAGGGGCGATCGCTCTGAAACGACACCGAGGTAAATCCATCAACCTCTAGATGATTGGAATGATGGTGATGATGGTCATGATCGTGGACACAGTGGCCATGATCGTGGTCGCAAGCGGAATGGTCGTGATCATGCCCGTGATCGGGATGTGCGTGATCATGATGGTCGTGATTGTGCGCGTGATCATGGTCATGATCGTGCGAATGCCCGTCACTCTCCGGCTTGAAATATTGGGCCGACTCGAATAGCCCCACGCTGAGGATCAGCGGCAGCGGCACCTGCGAATTGGTCGTCCGGAGAATCCGTGCGCCTTCTTTGACATCGCGAATCTTGACTTCCAGTAAGTCGAGATCAGCCTCTTCTACCAGGTCGCACTTATTAAGCAGGATGATGTCGCCGTAGGCAATTTGATTGTGGGCGGCATCGCTGTTGAACAGATCCAGGCTGTAGTTGGCCGCGTCTACCACGGTCACAATCGAGTCGAGCCGCGTCAGGTCGCGCAGTTCTGTTCCCAAAAAGGTGAGCGCGACGGGCAGTGGGTCAGCCAAGCCAGTGGTTTCCACGACTAGATAGTCTACTTTTTCGGGGCGTTCCAGAATTTTATAAACGGCTTCGAGCAGGTCGTTGTTAATCGTGCAGCAGATGCAGCCGTTGCTCAGTTCCACCATGCTGTCGTCGCCGTCGGTGGCAACAATCAGCTCGTTGTCGATGCCAATTTCGCCAAATTCGTTGACCAGCACAGCAGTTTTTAGCCCCTGCTGATTGGTCAGAATGTGGTTCAGAAGCGTGGTTTTGCCGCTACCCAAAAAGCCCGTGATGATGGTGACCGGAAGACCCTGCTTGGTGTCGTCCATGTGGGCGATCGCTTGCGGCGTGTCAGCAGTTTGCATAGCGTGATGGGGAGAGGGGGAACGAGGATGGGTCAGAAATGGAGAAAATGTCGCTCGAAAAATGTCGCTCGAAAGGAATATCGCTCTAACCCTGAAGCCTGCCGTATGCTGCTAGATTAAGCAGGATTTCAGCGAGAGACGGTTTTCCGTCTCACATATTCCAATCGTGGAGGCTAGTGCGCGGTATTTTAGGGCGCATTGCAAGTTCTATTATTGCCGATTTCTCCACAATTCGACTGCGCTATGGATAAGGAGGGTGGGACTGCCGTGAATCGGGACGATCAGCCAATGCAGCCGCTGTGGTCGCAGTTGAACAATGCTAAGCTGCTGCGCTATTTACTGCTGCTGCTGCTGGGCTGGGCGATCGCCCAGGTGCTTGCCTATTTTTCCTCGGTGATTGTCATCTTCACCTTTGCGGCAATCCTGGCATTTTTGCTCAGCTATCCCATGCGGTGGCTCCAGCGCTGGCTGCCTCGTCCAGCAGCAGCGGTGGCCGTGTTTTTGCTGAGTCTCTTGCTGCTGGCGGGGTTTGTGTTTACGATTGGCTCGGCCATGCTGTCGCAGGGGCAAGCGCTTCTGGCGCAGGCTCCCGGCATTGCGGCAGTGCTGCTGAACTCGTTGGAGCAGGTGGAAGAGTTTTTGCAACGGTTCAATCTCCAGGCAGACTTTTCAGCCCTGGAGGATTTGCTGCAATCCCAAACAATCGAGGCTGCGAAAACGTCCCTCATTGGGCTGCAAGTGCTGCTGCAACGGCTGCTGGATCTGCTGCTGATTGGCATCGTCAGCTTTTTTATGCTGCTGGATGGCGATCGCCTCTGGCAATGGGTGGTGTATCGATTTCCAGCCTCGCTCCGGCCCCGCCTGACGGATGCAGTGCAGCAAAACCTGCTGGGCTTTTTTTGGGGACGGTTTTTGCTGTCGCTGTTCTTTGCGCTGTCGTGTTTGGTAATTTTTCTGCTGGTGAATGCACCCTATGCGCTGCTGCTGGCGGCGATCGCCGGATTTTTTGATCTGATCCCTGGCATCGGCGCAACCCTGGGCATCAGCCTCATCTGCCTCATCCTCCTGCCCCAGGGCATCTGGCTCAGCTTGCTGATCCTGGTCTGCTGCGTGCTGCTACAACAGGTGGAGGAAAACGTGCTGATGCCCAAAATCATGCAGGGGTCGATCAACATGAACCCGGTGGTGATGTTTCTGGCGCTGCTGGTGGGGGTGCGCGTGGCGGGGCTGCTGGGGCTGTTTCTAGCGATTCCGGTGGCGGGTGTGCTAGTCAGCCTGTTCGACGTGGAGGCTCTACGGGCCAAGCACTAGAGGACTCTGAATAACTAAGCAGGCACTTCCACGCGCTCTGTACCCGCCAGCCCAAAGGCCGCGTGAACGGCTTGCAGGGCGCGGATGCCGTCTTCTTCGGACACCACGCAGCTAATCTTGATCTCCGAGGTGGCGATCATTTGAATATTAATCTGCTCCTGAGCCAGTGCCTCAAACATACGGGCAGCGATGCCGGGGCGGCCCACCATGCCCATGCCGACAATGCTGACTTTGGCGATCGCCTGGTTTACCACAATCTCGCCACAGCCCAAGTCGGGGGCGGCTGCTTCCAAGGCCGCTTTGGCTGCATCTACGTCGCCCTTCGCCACAGTAAAGGCGATATCCCGCGTCACCATGCCGTTGACTAGGCGACAGCGCTGGGACTGAATGATCATGTCTACGCTGATGTTGTGATCGGCCAGCAGGCGGAACAGGCGGGCGGCCATGCCGGGGCGATCGGGCACATGGCGGATGGCAAGCTGGGCCTGGTTGCGGTCGAGGGCGGCTCCGCGCACGGGTGGCGCATCGGCATAGGCAAGGGATTTTTGCGCCTGGTTGACGGGCGAAGACGTGACCTCGAAGGTGCTGCACAGAGCGGTTATGGCGCGATCGCAGTCTTCAGCCCGGATCGCACAGCTCACCTGCACCTCGGAGGTGGAAATCATTTCAATATTCACGCCTGCCGCTGCTAGCGTTTCAAACATTTGCGCTGCCACGCCAGGGCGACCAATCATGCCCGCGCCAGAAATGCTGACCTTAGCCATGTCGCGCTCTACCATCACTTCGGCTTCGCCAGAGGTGGGCGACGGGTCATAGCGCAGGGCGGGGGCGATCGCCGCTGCCACGGCTTCTGCCCGATTTAACGAGTTGCGGGTGACGGTGAAGGCAATGTCGTTGCTGTTGCCCTCGTGGATGGATTGGATAATCAAGTCCACATCCAGCGCTTGGGAGGCGATTTCGCCAAACAGGCGGGCGGCGATGCCGGGGCGATCGGGCACGCGCAGTAGGGCGACTTTAGCCTGATCCGTGTCAAACTCGACGGCATCGACAGGATGGGCGATTTCCAGCCCTTCGAGCGATCGCGGCTGGGGCAGGGGCGACATCACGCGAGTACCCGGATCATTCGTCCAGCTAGAGCGCACCACCAGCATCACGCCGTAGTTGCGGGCAATCTCTACTGAGCGGGGATGCAGCACCTTTGCACCCAGGCTGGCCAGTTCCAGCATTTCGTCACTGGTGATTTCGTCCATTAATTGGGCATCGGGTACAAGCCGCGGGTCGGCGGTCAAAATCCCCGGCACGTCGGTATAAATTTCGCAGGCATCGGCCCGCAGCGCTGCCGCTAGGGCCACGGCCGAAGTGTCGGAGCCGCCGCGCCCCAGCGTGGTGATTTCCAGATCTGCTGAATCAGTGATGCCCTGAAAGCCCGCGACGACGACGACTTCGCCCTTTTTCAAATGCCGCTCCAGGCGATCGGTTTCGATTCGCAAAATGCGGGCGCGGGAGTGGATTGACTCGGTAACGATGCCGACCTGTGCGCCTGTGAGGGAGATGGCGGGCTGGCCGAGTTCCTGAAGCGCCATGCTCAGGAGGGCGATGGACACTTGTTCACCCGTGGATAGCAGCATATCCATTTCGCGGCGGCTGGGGTTGCTGGAGATTTCCGATGCCAGCTTGACCAGTCCGTCAGTGGTTTTGCCCATTGCAGACACCACCACCACGACCGAGTTCCCCGCTTGGACAGTCTGCATGACGCGCTGGGCGACTGCCTGAATCCGCTCGACCGTGCCGACCGATGTCCCGCCGTATTTCTGAACAATTAACGCCATAGCCCTCGCTGCACCGCCCGCTTCGTGATCTCCGGCGCGGATGAAGCTGATCGTCCAGAAATCACAAGTGGCGCAAAATCATTTACCCCATCAAGGTATCAGACCAGAGGGACAACGGGTAAGGGGAAATTGGGGTTGAGGGGTGGGCTTGTTATCAAACTTTGGAATTTCTCTCAGGAATAGCGCTGGTTTTGCGGGGTTCTGAGTTCCGAGCCAACAGCCTTGGGGGATATCCCCCAAACCCCCTTTTGCAGGGGACGAAGCGTCCCCCACACCCCCTCCTAAGGACGTTTTGGGGAGTCCGAAGGCCGCTTCGCATGGCATGGGCTTCAGTTGGCAATTGCGTTGAGCGACGGTGCGGAAAGACCCTCTTGGCGCTGCTAGTTAACGCTATGTACAACTTTGCCGATCCCCCTTCACCTTTTCTGGTATGCCGAGAGCTTTAAGCTCTCTCCCAGTCTAGTAGAGGGACTTCAAGCCTCTCTTGCCCCCCCTTCTCCCGACCTGGGAGAAGGGGTTGGGGGATGAGGGCAGATTGAAAGTTACACATCCCGTCTAGTTAGGGAACGGGAATGCTGGCAGATTGGTCGAGGAGCCACCAGAGTTCGCCTGCGGGCTGAATCAGGCGGGCGGGGTAGGTGTCTGAATCGCCTTCGAGGGCGAAGATTTGGGTCAGGGCGGGGCGCTTGTTGGCTCCGGCGACGAGGAAGATGACGCAGCGGGCGTGGTTGATCAGCGGCGCAGTGAAGGTGATGCGGGGCTGCCCGTCTTTGTTGCCGACGGTGATCAGGCGATCGCCCACGGTCAGCGCCTTCGTGTGGGGAAACAGCGAGGCGGTATGGCCGTCGTCGCCGATGCCCAGCAGCACCACGTCTAACGTGGGAAAGTCTCCGGGTGCAAGCTGAAAGACCCGCTGCAAATGCTGTTCATAGAGGTCGGCAGCGACGGCTGGGTCGGCAGGCGTTGTGTCCATTGGGTGGATGTTTGCAGCGGGAATGGGCACCTGGTCGAGCCAGGCGCGGCGGGCCATGCCTTCGTTGCTGTCGGGATGGTCGGGCGGGACGTAGCGCTCGTCGCCCCAAAAGACCTGGATTTTGTCCCAGGGAAGGGGCTGCTGGGCGATCGCCTCGTATAGCGGCTTGGGCGTGCTGCCGCCCGACAGCGCAATCGAGAAGGTTCCCCGCTGGGCGATCGCCGCTTCAGCCCGCTCCAAAATCAGCGCCAGCGCCCGATTCACAATGCCTGCCACGTCTGGCAATACTTCAACCTGTCGAGTTACCTGTTGAGTCATGCGTCCCTCACTTACACCACAGCATGTCACCACTCCGACAAGCGTATCGGCACAAGTCGAAAAGCACGGCAGAACTGCTATTTTTTTTCAGACTTGCATCCTGTTTGGTGTTTAATTGTCCGATGGACACCTGTGCAAAAGCATCTCATTTTTCCCAAGGCTTCGCTTTCCCAAGCTTTGACGAAGTTCGATCCTCAAGCGCGATCGCGCTTGTCCAATGCCGTCTCTGAGATGCCGTCTCTTTAAGTAACTGCCGTCTCCAGCGGGTCGCTGTCTCTGAGCAATGGGATCAACCTTGTCTCTGTCTCTAAATGTCGCTGAAAGTCGCTGAATATCGCTATCCCTAAAGATTCCGAGAATGGCCAGTTTGAGAATGACAAGCGCGAAACTGCAACGGCTGATTTACCTGTGTCTTGTATGAACCGACCTGTATGAACCGACCTGTAAAATTCACCTGTGAGACTCACCTGTAAAACCAACCGATGAAACCGACCTGTGAACCCTCACGATAGGCTGATGCGGGCGGGTTTGTTTTTGTTCACCCCTAATCTTGTGAATCCCAACAAATCGAAATTACCGTTATGACATCGATTAAACCTGCTGGCCGCATCACTGCTCCGCTGGCTTCCCGCATTCTGAAAACAGTCGGAATCATTATCACGCTCTCCGCGCTGATCGACTTCTTTATTCTGCCGATTCCCTATCGACTGCTCGATCGCCAATGGCAGCTTGCTTTTACGACTCAGTTTGTCGATCGGGGCATCGTGCCGCTGGTGGGGTTGGCGCTGCTGTTTGCAGGATATTGGATTGACCATGCAACCGGAACGCTCGATGAGCGGCGACCGGGGCGGACGCGAGATCTGCGATTTTGGGCACTACTGTTAGCCAGCCTTTTGGGTCTCATTTATGTGCTGCTGTTCCCCCTACATCTCAACAACCTGCGGCTCAACAATGCGGCGGCCCAAGAACAAATCAACCAAGAAGCCGAGCAGGCCGAAGGACGGCTAGATCAAAGTCTGGCGACCGCATTGCAGCAGCAGCGGGCCCAGATTGCTCAACTGCTCAACGCCAGCGACGAGCAGATCGAGCAGGCGGTGCGGGCAAACCAGATTAACCAGGAGCAGGCGAACCAAATTCGGGAGTTTAAGCAAAATCCAGAGCGGCTGGAGCCGTTTTTGCAGGAGCGCGTGCAAGAACTCCGCTCGCGGGGACAGACTGAAATCCGCACCCGCAAGGAAGATGCCCAGGCGACGGCCCGCACAGAATCCATCAAGTCGGGTCTGCGAATTGGGCTGGGTAGCCTGGTGCTGGCCGTGGGCTACATCATTATTGGCTGGACGGGGCTAAAATCGCTGGATTAGCGGTTTTGCAGCGAAGCGTCTTGATGTTTTCGATTTACATCCTCACCTACAACGAAGAGATCGACATCGCGGACTGCCTGGAGTCGGCGCTGCTATCGGACGACGTGGTGGTGGTGGATTCCTGTAGTGGCGATCGCACGCTGGAGATTGCCGCTCAATTTGCCGAGCGCCATCCCGTCCGGATTGTGCAGCACGCCTTCGAGAGCCACGGCAAGCAGCGCACCTGGATGCTGGAGTCCATTCCGCCCAAGCATCCCTGGATTTATATCCTAGAGGCGGACGAGCGGATGACTCCGGAGCTGTTTCAAGAGTGCTGCCAAGTGATCCAGTCCGAGGAGCGGGTGGGCTACTACGTCGCCGAGCGGGTCATGTTTATGAACCGCTGGATTCGTCATAGCACGCAGTATCCCCGCTATCAGCTCCGGCTGCTGCGCCACGGCAAAGTTTGGTTTGAGGACTATGGCCACGCCGAGCGTGAGATCTGCAACGGGCCCACGGGCTTTTTGCAGGAAACCTATCCCCACTACACCTGTAGCAAGGGCTTTAGCCGCTGGATTGACAAGCACAACCGCTATTCCTCGGACGAAGCGGCGGAAACCATGCATCAGTTGCAGCAAGGAACCGTCAACTGGCGATCGCTCTTTTGGGGTGCTTCGGAGGTGGAGCGTCGCCGCGCCCTAAAAGACCTGTCTCACCGCCTGCCCGGCCGGCCGCTGCTGCGGTTTCTCTATATGTACGTTGGGTTGGGGGGCTGGCGGGATGGCGGGCCGGGGTTTACCTGGTGCGTTCTGCAAGCCTTTTACGAATACCTGATTTTGCTCAAGGTGTGGGAGTTGCAGCAGGCGACGACCCACCCGCAGACCGCCTCTCCGCAAGTTGAGTCGGGATTCGCCAAATCCCGCCTGGATACAACCGTGCAACAGGCAGAGGCCGCTGAGTCGGGCGATCGCTCTTCCCCAACCGCCTAAGCTGGAAAAACTCTCAAAACTCTCAAAACTCTCAAAAGTATCTGCTGAGAAACAGGGAATGTAGCCCTGAAACTTGAAATAATTCTTTACAAATCGTACAAATAAGGTAACGTGCTAACTGAGGATGGCAGTCCTCCCAAAACAGGCTCCTCTAAAGCAGCACTGATAACCCCGCCTTAACCTGCTAGATTGTAGATTCAGATACTTTTTTACAAACGCTTTTTACCGCCGCTTTCTCAAGCGCTCTGTCCACCTTCGGCTTATCTATCTCGACTTGTTGATCCTCGGCTTGTTTATCAGGGAGATACTGGTTTGTCCGTTCTTCAACGCTTCAAGCAGGATTTGAAAAACGACCTGATCGCAGGTCTGCTGGTGGTGATTCCGCTAGCTACGACGATCTGGCTGTCGTTTACGATCGCCAGCTGGGCGATCGCCTTTTTGACGCGCATTCCCAAGCAGATTAACCCGTTTAACGATTTTCCGCCGATTTTGGGCGATTTCCTCAATCTGGTGGTCGGCTTCACGGTGCCGCTGGCGCTGATTCTGCTAATCGGGCTGATGGCTCGCAACATCGCCGGACGCTGGCTGCTAGATGTGGGTGAGCGCCTGCTGCAAGCCATTCCGCTGGCAGGGGCAGTCTACAAAACCCTGAAACAACTCCTGGAAACGCTGCTGCGCGATACAAATGACCGTTTTCGGCGAGTCGTGCTGGTGGAATATCCCCGGCGCGGCGTGTGGGCGATCGCCTTCGTTACCAGTGCATTCACCGCCGATATCGCTGGCCCCCTGTCGGGCAAGATGCTGAGCCTGTTCATTCCCACTACCCCCAACCCCACGACGGGCTGGTATGCAGTCGTGCCAGAAACCGAAGTCATCAACCTGGCAATGTCGGTAGAAGATGCGTTTAAGGTGGTTGTCTCTGGCGGCATTGTCGGCCCCAACTTGGCCAGTGCGCTGCCCGCAGGCGGACTGCCACCCGGAAACCCGCCCACGGGAACCCTTGCGACGGGCGGGCTGAACCCTGCTAACGTAGGAACGAGCAGCTATGGCGATCGCCCTGCGGCGGCCAAGGACACCCGTCCCCTCGATCTGGTTTTGGATGAACCACTCATGGAGCCGCCGTTTGAAAACGCCTCCCCCGAAGCCAAGCGTCAGTCCATGCCACTGCCATCCGACCCAACTTGAGCCTTTCCGCCAGCCTGCCCTCTGTTTCCACTCGAATTTTTTAAGGATTGAGAACCCGAAATGCAAGCTCGACGCATCGCGCGAGAACTGGCGCTGCTGAGCATGAGCCAGCTTCCCTCCAAGCCCGAAAAACTGGAGGCTCAACAGCTTCAGTCCGTCGCCCTGGCCGCTGTGCGGACGCTGACAGGCGAAGTTCACGACCTGCTGGAAACCGCCGCCGCCGAGGTCGAGCGGGGGAGCGATCGCCTATTAGCCAGTGAAACCAAAGCCCAAGATCTGGACAGCGCCCGCGTCATGGTGAAAGAAGCGCTGGAACTAGCTCAGGCAGCCATCAACCGGATTGGCACCGCCGTCGAACTGCCGGAAATTTTGCAACTCGCTAACCATCAGGAGGTGCGCGACTACACCCTGGCGCTGCTGCAAACCGTCAGCATCCGCCGCGCCGAAATTGACCAGATTATTTCCGCCGCAATGATAGACTGGCAGCTTCATCGGCTTCCCCAGATCGACCGCGATATTCTGCGGCTGGCCGTGGCGGAGTTTCAGTACATGGGCATTCCTGACAAAGTGGCCATTAACGAAGCCGTTGAGCTAGCCAAGCGCTATAGCGACGACGACGGACATCGCTTTATCAATGGCGTGCTGCGGCGGGTGGTCGAAAAGCCCGAAGACAAGCCCGAAAACAAGCCCGAAAACAAGCTCGAAAAAGCCTGAAGACCCCTCAGATCATCCGCTGCCCAGGCTTTCCAGTTCTAAATGTTCTAGATAAGGCTCCGTATAAGGCGCTATCAGACTTTCCCAGCAGCCATTCTGATGGGCCGCACTTCCAGTCTTGCCCTGTCCCAGGCTGGCGGAAATCTCTTTACCAGGAAAGACGCAAGCACTATAAGCTAGATGAAGCGGAAATCTGGATGCAGCGGCTCCAGGCGCTCTTGGGCGTTTGCTCCTGATCCAGAGCAATATCCCTAACTCCCCGACCCTCCCTATGTCGTCGTTTAATTGGTTCAACCGTCAATACGAAAACCAGCCCGCCGAGGCAGAGCCAGAGCCACTGAAAGACGCTGCCCCAGCGCCAGAGTCGCAAGCGTCTGCCGATGCTGCTGCGGGTGAAGCGGCGATCGCCCAAGACTATCTCGCCTGGGCCAAGTCTGCCTACAAAAATATTCAAAAGCGCCAGCAAGAAGCCTCTGTGGTCACTGCGCCCGCAACTGCCATAGAGCCAGAAACAGAACCCGCTACAACAGCCGAAGCAGAGTCAGGGGCGGCCAAATCGGCTGCTGCCAGAGAAACCGCATTGAAACCCGCCGAAGCAGTAGCGCCCAGCGGACTATCGACGGCTGCCGCGCCAGAAACCCTGCCAGAAACCGCGCCAGAAACCGCGCCAGAGACGGCTGCGCCCCCGCTCCCCTTTTGGGCACAGGCTGAGGCCGAGCGTCAGGCCCGCTTGGAGCAACTCAAAGCAGAAGCGGCTGAAGCAGCAGCGGAAGCTGAAAAACTGGCTCCTGAAGCAGCTAGCCCAACGGACTCAGCCCCAGAGCCAGATTTACCCCTGGATGAAAGCTTTCTCTGGTCGGCGCAGGTGCTAGCCTCCCAGGGCCGCCGAGCCGACCAAGTAGACCTAGAGGAAATCACCTGGCTGAAGCGCCTGCGCCAGGGACTCGACAAGACGCGGCGCAGCCTGGTGAACCAACTGCGGGCGATCGTGGGTCAGGGACCGCTCAACCAGGACGCGGTGATGGAGATCGAGTCGCTGCTGCTCCAGGCAGACGTGGGCGTGGAGGCAACAGATCGGATCATCGAGCGCTTGCAGGACAAACTCCGCCAGGAATCTCTGCCCCCTGAAGCGGCGATCGCCTACCTCAAACAAATCCTGCGAGACATGCTCGACAACCCCGGCGGCAAGCCTATTAGCCCCACCTTTGCCCCAGAGAAGGATACCCTGAACATCTGGCTCATCACAGGGGTCAACGGCGCAGGCAAAACCACAACCATCGGCAAAATCGCCCACATCGCCCAAAAATCGGGCTACAAAACCCTGATTGGCGCAGCCGACACCTTCCGAGCCGCAGCCGTACAGCAGGTAAAAGTGTGGGGCGATCGCAGCAATGTAGAAGTCATCGCCAACCCTGGCAAAAACACCGACCCCGCAGCCGTTGTATTCGACGCAATCACGGCTGCCCAGGCACGGGGCACTGAACTGCTGCTCATTGACACAGCCGGCCGGCTGCAAAACAAGAAAAACCTGATGGATGAACTCGCCAAAGTTCGCCGCATCATCGACAAAAAAGCGCCAAATGCGCGTATCGAGTCGCTGCTGGTGCTGGACTCCACCCTGGGGCAAAATGGCTTGCGTCAGGCCGAGGTTTTCTCCGAAGCCGCCCAGCTAAGCGGGGTTGTGTTAACCAAGCTAGATGGCACAGCCAAAGGCGGCATCGCGCTGGCCGTCGTGCAGCAGTTGGGGTTGCCCATCCGCTTCATCGGCGCAGGCGAAGGGATTGAAGATTTGCGCCCCTTCTCCAGCTATGAATTTGTGGAAGCACTGTTGAGCGGCTAGTCTGGACTGTATGCTTTAACCTCGGCTATATGCTAGTCTAGTCCCCCCAAAATCCTGACTCATGCCCCCTCAACCCTCAACCTCCGAGGAAGCGCACCTGCTGGCCCGCATCGCCCAGCAGGACGAATCCGCTCTATCGACCCTGTACGACCGCTATGCGCGAGTGCTGTATTCCCTGGCGTTTCGGATTTTGGGATCAGTCGAAGAAGCAGAGGAAATTGTACTCGATGTGTTTAGTCAGGTATGGAAGCTAGCAGGGCGCTATGATCCCCAGCGTGGAAGGGTAGACGCATGGCTGTTCATGCTCACCCGCAGCCGCTCGCTTGACCGACTGCGATCGCTCCAGCGGGTCAGCAAAGTCGTCGAATCTTCCACCGACGCTATAAAAATAAATCCCCAGTCACAGATCTCAGATCCAACTGAAGACGTATTAATTAGTGAACGGCGTGAGCGTGTGCTGGCAGCAATGCAGCGATTGCCTGTAGAACAACGCGAGGTGATTGAACTGGCTTACTATCAAGGACTAACCCATGTAGAAATTGCAGCCAAGACAGAAAAATCTCTGGGAACGGTGAAAACACGCATCCGTCTAGGGCTGAATAAGTTACGACAGCTGCTTGACGCGCTCGACTGGCTTGAGTGACGGGCCTCTCTAGCGATACCTCCTTATTTCTGATTTATTTCTGAGAGGTAAGAGGTCTCTGAGGCAAGGAGGTGAGAAGTCTCTACATGCGAAACTGCTTCGATCAAAACTTGTGCGAAACCTACGGGGATTAAAACCTACGCGGATTAAAAACTGTGGGTTGACAACCATACCTAAAGCTTGCACCTGGAAAACTTGCTCTGAAGACTTGAGCTAACGAGCTTTCGGGCAGCGCCTTTCATGAAAGGTCAGGGATTCCCAACGATGTGTCAAGCAGTCAGGGTTCAGATTGCTACGCATGTCGTGCAGACAGCGCACAGACAGACTATAAAAGTACGGACTATAAAAACATGACGATACAACAAACAGGCAACAACACCTCAGCCAGGATGCGACTACAGTGCTGCTGTCATACAGTGTTGCCTTCATAAGGCTTGCGCCTGAAATGGGCAACTCAAAGCGGGCAGCTCAGAACGCAGTGTGGCTGAGAGCGTAATACGACCGAAAGCATCTATGCTTCGCAGTGATGTTAGGGATCTATCGAGAAGTATCAAGATAAACATGGATCAGTATAGAAAAACGCTTGGCGAACGGGTTCGGCACCGTTGGAATGCTTACCAAATCCACAAGCTAGGATGAAGAAATGATGATAGAAGTAGCTATGGATCACGACCCTTGCTTGTGTGACTTGACTGTCCTGTATGCCCTTGGGCTACTTGATGAGGACGGGCTTCAGCAAATTCACGATTCCATAAAAGAATGTCCAGAACTGGCTACTGAAATGGTCGAACTGGAAGAAACTGTGGCAACCCTGCCCTACAGTTTAGATTTGATGTCGCCTGCTGCTGACCTGAAAGATCGCCTGTTTCAACGCATTCATCAGGACTCGGTTCGACCTGCTAGCTCAGGTATCTCTTCTGAAGTCGTATCCCCGCCACCCGCAAAACCGGCAGCCTCCTTTTCGTTCCGTCAGATGCGCGAGGCGGTCGCAGCTGCACGGGTACTAATGCGCCAGTTTTCTAGCGGCAATCGACTGACGGTGCGCGGCCGCAACCTCGACTGGCAGCCTTATCGGGTTCCTGGCGTGTCTGTCGCGCCGCTCTATGTGGATTTGGCAAAGCGAGAAGTCACTGCGCTGCTCAAGGCGGAACCCGGTGCAGTCTATCCAATTCATCGCCATGCAACTGCCGAAGAGATTTACATGCTTGACGGCGATTTGAGAATTGACGGCGAGGTATACGGCGCGGGAGACTATATCCGCTCTCGTCAGGGAACTGTGCATGAGCCATCTGAAACGGTGGGGGGCTGCATGTTTTTGGTGCGGACTTCGCTAGACGATGAGTATTTTGAGCTTCAAACGCGCTAAGTGATCCATATTCGGCGCAGACCTTTTTGATTCTCTCCGGCTGCATCATCTGTGTCTCAGCTTCAGCGGCTTACCATTGCGCCTGCTCAGATCAGCGGATCTAATATCCGGCTAACGCCAGAGCAGCAGCACTATTTGTGGCGGGTGTTGCGGCTCCGGGCGGGCGATCGCCTTTTGGCAATGGACGGTCTAGGACACTGCTGGCTGGTTGCCGTCGAGCCGCCCGACCAGATGCAAATTCTGGAGGAACAGATCCCAATCGCACCCACAGAACTGCCATGCTCTGTCGCGCTGCTGATTGCCATGCCCAAAGGTCAGGGATTGGACGATATTGTTCGCCAGGCAACGGAACTGGGCGCATCGCAGATTGTGCCGATTTTGAGCGATCGCACGCTGCTTAACCCTAGTCCCCAAAAGCTCGACCGCTGGCGGCGCATTGCCCAAGAGGCCGCCGAGCAATCCGAACGGCAGTTTGTGCCAACGGTCTTTGATCCTCAGCCCTGGGGCAAAGCGCTGAACGACTGGAATGCGGGAACCTGTGACGCTTATCTGTGCGAAGCAAGGGGCGATCGCCCCCATTTGCTCAGCATCCTCTTGTCAGCCCGTAGAGCATCCCCTTCGACAAAACCGATTGCAATTGCCATTGGCCCAGAGGGCGGCTGGACGGATGCCGAAATCGACGGGGCGATCGCCGTAGGCTATCGAGTCGTGTCGCTGGGGCGGCGCGTGCTGCGAGCCACTACCGCACCAGCAGCCGCGCTGTCAATCCTTGCAGCGGCCCTAGAGCAAGACACGTCTTCCATCGGCTAATTTTTTTGATTGGTTGAGTTGATACAAAGTTGGGTGAATGAATCCTACGTTTCAGTCATGGCAATAATCTGGGCGATCGCCAACTGTAACTGCGGAAACGTCGGCGACACAATCGAGGTTTCGCCCTGGTATTGCTGCGCCTGGTATTCCCCATCAATCAGGGAATTAACTGTGATGGTTGGCTGCTTGGGAGAGCCGATATACTGCACACCGCCCAGCCCTGCATAATCCACAATCCAATACTCTAAAATTCCCAAGGTTTCGTACTCATTCAGTTTAATTCGATAGTCATCGCGCCAGTTGGTGCTAACCACTTCAATCACCAGAGGCGGTGGAATATACGCCGCAGCCGGGGCAGAACTTTCACGCATTCTGTCCCATTCTTCTTTGGCAAACACGACGATATCTGCCTTGCGGCTGGATTGAGGTTCACCGGACCCAGCGACAAGCCTTACTTGTTTGCCCTGGCGAGGTACGTAGGGCAGCTTGAGCGATTGGCAATGATCAACCAAAAGACGACATAATCCCTCCACGACATCCTCATGTTTCGCAGTTGGTTCGCTGAGGGGCATCGCAACTCCATTCACCAACTCAAAGGACCTGCCGGAGCCATCATCCCAGTTGAGAAATTCCTCAAAGGTAAGGGGCTTTTTGACAATTGCAACCATCGCGACTTATCTCTGGTTTCAGTGAGTTGGCTACCTCTAGCTTAAACAGGATTTACACAGAGAGAATAGAACTTACGCATCTGCATGATGGCTAGGAGCCGCGCCCGCGAGAATTCCAAAAACTTGGCACAAGATCAAATTTCAAGACAAAAAGCTAAACAAAAAGCTGCCGTTGAACCCTTCAACAGCAGCTTCCAATCCAGCCAAAAATTTAATCTAGCCTCAAAAAATCTAGCCAAGACCCAAGCAAAAGCCAGCCCTAGCCCTGGGGTCTGACCTGACGCGCCATGTCCAGGAACGGATTTAGGCTAGGACCAGGACGACGACGGCCGCTCCGGCTGCTGCTCAACACCACAAAATTCGGCGCAAAGGTTTGGTCAGCCGCAGGCGCAGCCTCAGGTGCAGGCTTGGCAGCCGGGGCCGCCGCAGGTGCCGGAGCCGCGGGAGCCTTGCCATTAGACGTGATATCCGTTGTAGGAGGCGCAACCGCAGCCACAGCCGCCGCAGGTGCAGGGGCAGCCGCAGGCGCTTCGGTCGTCGCAGGGGCAGCAGCCGCCACCGGAGCCGCAGGCGCAGCACTATTAGAAGGCTCAGCCTCTAGAAAATATTCTGAAGACTTGCCCAAGCCCAGCAGCTTGCCCAGTCCACCCAAAAACGAGAACAGTCCCCCAAGTAGTTTCTTAATTAAACCCATTGTTGCGATCGCTCCAAGAAATGCGTCTGTGTGTTCAATGCGTCTATGTGGTCGCAAAAGCTTTTGTCGTCAAGAAAACGCAGGAGAACCCCTAGATTTTCTCGCTCGTCATCTAATCTTTTGGCTGAACGTGCTGCTCCGGTCGCTTAGCATATCAGCTTTGAGTAAAAATACTTAGAGCCTTCTCTGGAAGCCAGACTGAGCAAGATTTCAGCTACTCCTATTATCCCTGTCAATGGACATCCAGAGATGCGTTGTTGACCAAGTTGATCAAAAAATTTTAGACACCGTGGATCAGTGGTAACGCCCCAGTTCCCCTCTAGGCCTGGAGTTGATCCGCCAGACTCACTCGCTGCCACCAGCGATTTAGTGGGTAATAAAGCGCTGGTGCCCAGAGGCTACTGAGAATGGCAGAGCAGAGGGCAATTTGCTGGTGATAGTTCCAAATTTCTGAAAGCGTGCGGGAGGAAAGGCGATCGGGCACCCGCAGATCTTGAAGCATGAATTGAAACGCCGTCACGGTTTCCGCAATCACCGCCATGCCAAACACAATTAGCGCCACCGAAATAAAGTCTTCCTGGATATAGCGCTGCTTTTGAATAAGTGCTGTGAGAATGCCGACCAGCGCGAGACTCAGCGTGTGGGTTGGGTTGGCCGCCGTCATGCCGTCTTGCAGCAGTCCCAGTGCAATTCCGGCGATCGCACCCTGCCAGGGCGATCGCTTGATACTCCAGGCCACAACCCAGATTAGCAGCCAGTTTGGCCCCACCCCCAGCAATTCCATCCCTACAAACCGGGTTGGCAAAACCAGCAAACAGGCCAAGACCGAGCCAGCCGTCACCAGTGCATTTAGCGCCTGCCTCAAATAAGGACTCAGAAGCAGCAAATCATTCATAGCACTTAGGCAGGATATCAGGGCAAGGTCGAGTCTGATGGCGGTGGGGGCGGCGGGGGCGGTTCAGTGGCAGCAGGTTTTGGATTGGGCGCAACCAGCACCCAGTCCAATGTGCTAATCGGGGCCGATAGTTCAACAATCGCCTCTGGGGCAGGGCTTTTGCTAAAGTCTACTGACTCAATGCGCCCCACAGGCAGCCCCGGCGGAAACAACTGGCTGAACGACGACGTAGACACGACATCCCCCGGTTTCACATCCGGCACCTTTTCAAAAAACTCCATCACTGCCCGATTGCCCGACTGCCCCCGCATATAGCCCATAAAGCGAGAGCGGCTAACCGTCACGCCGATACGACTGGTGGGGTCGCTCACCAACAGCACACGGCTCGTATTTGCCGTCACTTGTACCACTCGCCCCACCAGTCCGCCCGTTCCGGAGACAATAGAGCCAACTTCTACCCCGTCTCGCCGGCCCCGCCCCAGAGTCACCTGCTGCCACCAGTGGTCAGCGCTGCGCCCAATAATCGGAGCTGCAATCCCCGGTTGTGGCTGCGTTGTATTGTAGTTCAACAATTCTTGGAGTCGGCGGTTTTGGCTTTCTAGCTCAATCAAGCGCTGCTGCAACTCCTGCACCTGGGCGTTATCCAGGATTTCGGCGCGAGTCGGGCCTTTAGCCTGAAACGGGGCGCTGATCGCTCGATATAGCTCCAGCACAAATGCACCCTGGGTTTGCCTGAGCATCCATGCAGTGCTGAGAGCCAGCACTGCTAGCCCCAGCCGCAACCCATTCTTCCCCCACCATCGACGCAGTACGTACATTAGCCGCGCTCAATCCTCATCGCCAGCGCTTCACACAAGTCCTAACATGCCTAATATGAATCCTGAGAGGAGTTCCGACGAAAACTTGGAAATACTCGCTCAGAACACCAATTCGGAATACCTGTAAGGTATACAGCCTTACGCTACATATTGCGAGAGTGTCCGCTAAAGACCCGCTCAAGCTGCTTGAAGTTTTCTAGAACACGCCCAGTGCCCAGCACTACGCAGCTCAGCGGATCCGCTGCAACGTGAACCACAATTCCGGTCTCATGGCTGATCAGGGTATCTAGCCCGCGCAGCAAGGCTCCGCCCCCTGCCAGCATGATACCCCGATCGATGATGTCTGCCGCCAGTTCGGGAGGGGTGCGCTCCAGCGTGCGCTTAACGGCTTCGATGATGACCGACAGGGGTTCTGCCATCGCTTCACGGATCTCTGGCGCTTTCACCGAAACAGTGCGGGGCAGCCCCGACAGCAGGTGTAGCCCTCGAACATCCATGATGATGTCGTCATGGTTGTCCGTTGGATAGGCGGAGCCGACCGTGATTTTGATTTCCTCTGCGGTACGTTCCCCAATCACCAGGTTGTGAACCTTTTTCATGTATTGGGAAATGGCCTCGCTTAGCTCGTCACCAGCGACCCGCACCGATTCGCTCAGCACCGTGCCCTGCAAGCTCAGCACAGCGACCTCGGTGGTGCCACCGCCGATGTCGATAATCATGTTTCCAGTCGGCTCTGCCACGGGCAAGCCAGCCCCAATGGCGGCTGCCACGGGTTCGTCAATCAGATAAACATCTCGGGCCCCCGCCTGGGACGCAGCTTCCATCACAGCCCGGCGCTCAACGCCCGTCACGCCACTGGGAATGCCGATCACAATCCGAGGGGAAACGAGCGTCCGACCTTCATGGACGCGGCGGATGAAGTGCTTGAGCATTAGCTCAGCTGTGTCAAAATCTGCAATCACCCCATCCCGCAGGGGGCGTAGGGCCATCACGTTTCCGGGTGTCCGCCCCAGCATTTTTTTGGCATCTTCGCCAACGGCTAGGGGTACTTTCTCGTTTTGGTCAATGGCTACTACTGATGGTTCTTGAAGCACAATGCCCCGACCCGAAACGTAGACCAGGGTGTTTGCTGTGCCCAGGTCGATACCCATGTCGCGTGACAACGAGAAGCGGTTAAAAAGTCCCACTAGCCTAACAAGCTCCTAGTTACAAAAACACTACTGCGATCGCTCTAAATGCCCCGATAACTCAGGTAAAATCCTTGGCTGGCACCTGGTTAACGCTTCTGAGGTGATGACGATGCTCAGGGGTAAACTTGCAGATGCTGCTCGGTGAACCGGACTCCCCTTTTCAGAAAGCCACTTTGCTTTTGAAAAGCAGCTTTGCTATCAATGCTGACCGGATTCGTTATGCCTTAAGTTCACTCCATCTGCCCTATGCTGCTAAGCCTATGCCCTCAAAATTAATGTCTCCAAACAATATCTCAGAGTTCCAACCTGATTCCAAAGACCTATAAGCATGGAAGAGACTCAAGCACAGCATCCCAACTCCGTCGATGGGATTGTATTACGATTTTTGTCAACCGTCTAGTCGGAATATGCCTAAGATGCTGATCGAGTTTGGGCTGACTGAGTGAATGAGGGCGATCGCCCCTGCTTGAAGGTCAGCCGCCAACATCCTGTTGCTATCTCCCAGCTTGATCCGGTCATTGAACCCTGACAGATTGCACCCCGCTCACGATACCGCAAAACTGACCCCTGTGGCGCAAGATACCAGGAAGATTGCCGGAAGGTGGATAGATGGGGGCGATCGCCAACAGTGCGATCGCCTGTCGATGCTGATTTGAACGTCTTTCAAGCGCTTGCTGAAGCGAAAAAGTTTGGGCAGAATAGTGCGGCAATTAGGGGAGCAACCGCCTCAAAATCTGGCGAGATCCTGTTAGAATAGAACAGGTATACTATCTGAAGCGATATGCAATTCTAATCATTCCTCTCAATTTTTTAGGAATTAATTTTGAAAGGATTGATCGATTCAGTTTTCTGCGTATCTGGCTTTAATTTCTGTTTCCAAAGTTTTGATTTTAAGTTTGGGGAATGTCCTATGAGCTTAAACGTCGTTACCCTGGTGGGTCGAGCGGGTCGTGATCCGGATGTAAAGTATTTCGAGTCGGGCAGCGTGGTCTGCAAGTTTACGCTGGCAGTGAATCGTCGCACGCGCAACAGCGATGAGCCAGACTGGTTCAACCTGGAGATGTGGGGCAAGACGGCTGAGGTGGCTGCAAACTATGTCCGCAAAGGCAGCCTGATTGGAGTCAGCGGCTCTCTCAAGTTTGAACATTGGAAAGATCGAGCCACTGGAGCCGATCGCTCTGCGCCCGTGATTCGGGTTGACCGAATGGAATTGCTGGGGTCTAAGCGTGACAATGAGGCGGCGGCAGCCTCTGGTGGCTATGCCGATGATGAGTTCTAGACAGCGCGGCTTGAGTTTTAGCAAGGGGCGATCGCCTATTCGACAGAAGCTCACCTTTTGCGCGTGCCCCTGAGCATTCCCCCAAAGGTCTGGCATATTTTCACGGTCGCTTCAGTTTCCTCACAAAAGGGTTCTGGGGCACTCAGTGCTGTTTCAGGTTCCCCTCAGCCAGAGCCGCCAAGATGTGAGTTATCTCGGAAAGGACTCCCAAGCCTTGCCAATAGCGGGCCGGAACCTTCCACGGATTGACTAACATCAAGGAGGTTCTCGATGAAACGGATTGTTCTCATGGCGCTGTTTGCGCTGGTGCTGTCTACAGCCGTTGCTCCAGCGGCACTTGCTCGGAGAGGAACCAGCACCTGTCCTTTGGATGGAACCCGCTGCGTTGGATCAGGGGGCGGCGGTGACTAGGATTGGGCGATCGCACCGTTGTGGTGTAGATGATAAAAGACCCTGGCAGAATTTCAAATCTTCTGACAGGGTTCTTGATGAAGCTAGCAAGTCTTACCAACTTTTACGCCTAAAACTTTTATGCCTGAAGAATGCTGCAGGCAGCGATTTCAGCCGTCTCTACTGCGCCGTTCATATAGCCCTGGGATTCTAGAGAGCAGTGTTCCCCTGCAAACCAGAGATTGCCCACGCGCTCGATTTCGGCTCCGGCGATCGCCGTCCACTGCCCGGGCCGATAGCAGGAATAAGACCCCAGCGCGTGGGGTTCGGCCGCCCAAATTGCCCGGAGCGATCGCCCTTTTTGCACTTCAGCAATGCCTGGAAAGATCTGGTCTAGATCAGCGGCGAGCGCCTTGGCGTGGGTGGCGGGGCTATCGGCCGCCAGCAATACGCCCTGTCGTCCCGCCCGCAGGTCTGTCACCCAGGCGCTCGGCCCCGGCGAGTAGCGGGCGCTTTCCCAGGTATTTTGAAAATCCAGGTCGGTGTAGACGCTAATGGTGGAGCCGTAGCGGGTGCGCCAGATCCGCTCCTGGAAGGGGACGGCTAGCTTGCTGCTGGTGCCATAGCCCAACTCGGCGATCGCCTTTCGCTTCACAGGCGGCAGGTCTATCGCGAGTTCCACCTGTCGCAGCACCGAAAACGGAATGGTCAGCAGTACCTTTTCGTAGCTGCGCTCGATGCTCTTGCCGTCTTGTCGCAGGCTGACGCGATAGCGCCCATCGGGGGCGAGGCGAATCGATTCCAGAGCAGTGTTGAGGGCGATCGCCCCCGCAACTCGTTTTGCCAGCGCTTCAGGAATCGACTGGTTGCCGCCGACCACATGCCAACGCTCGTCGCTGTCGCCGTAGGTGCTCCACTGCCCCACCTCTGTCCCGATCAGATAGAGCATGTTCAAGCAGGACATGTCTTCTGCGTCTCGCCCAAATTCGGTGATGTAGGCCACCCGCACCAGTTGGTGAATCACCGGGTCAATCTCTGCCGCATCCAGATATTCTGCTAGCGACAGCCGATCGAGCTGGGCGGCGTGGTCATTATGCTGGCGATAGGTGATGCCTCGCCCCATCGCCAGCAAGTCCTGCGTGATTCGCTTGGCGAGGGGCGCAAACCGCTCCACCACTGCCTCATGGCTCACCTTTTGCCCCTGAAAATACAGCACCTCCGGCTCTAGCCCCGCATCGGCCGCCCTCAGGTCAGACAATTCCAGACCCAATTCTGCGGCTAGAGCGCGGATGTGGGTATGGCGCGTGTCGATAAATTCGCCACCCAGTTCCACGGTTCCTGGCAGTCCATCCGGGTTTCGCACAGTCCGCAGCCGACCGCCGATGCGGGCACTGGCTTCGACTAGCTCAAACGGCACACCCGCCTGCTGGAGGCGATAGGCAGCCGTTAATCCTGCCACGCCTGCGCCCACAATCAGCACAGGCGATGGGTTCGCGCTAGAGCGAGCAGACTGCCCAGACGCTTGAGGGCGATCGCCCCCTACCGAGTCTTCCATTCCCAAACTGCCCATCCCCAGCGTGCCACCCAGCACCGCGCCTGCCTGCAACACGCGCCGCCGCGACAAGTGTGCATCCAGCCATCCCGCCGCTTCGGGCAGAGACATTTGTGTTTGCTCAGACCATTGTGAAATTCGATAAGCTCGACGAAAAAGCGTAATTAATCGACTTCTAGACATACAAAACGAAAAACTAAGAAAGACTGGGAACAGGCCCCCGGCTCAAAAGCCAGCCGTTATCTAGAGTGACAGTAGCGGCTTCTCACGGGCGCTACACCTTGCCATCCTGCATCCCCAATCGTCACGCTAGCGCTTTTTTTAGCGAACGGGTGTAAACCTGATGGGCGATCGCCATCCACACGCGCCCCCGCATAGAAGCGCACGCCATACCTAAAAGCACCAACCTAACACCAACCTAATCAGACACAACCCCACCCTGGGGCGCAGCCTGACTATCAGGCTGGGTTTTGTTGAAATATGTTTCCAACACCTGCTTCACCATCGGCGCAGCCACCTTGCCGCCGCCGCCCTCCGGAGAGTTCTCGACAAACGCCACCACGACAATTTCTGGATTATCCAGCGGAGCATAGCCGCCATACCAGGCGTGGGATTTGCGCGGCGGGTCTTCGGCTGTGCCCGTTTTACCCGCATTGGGCGGCAGACTGGGCGTGTTCATCACCTTACCCGTGCCGCTACTAACCACCCGCCGCAGCCCGTCTTGCAAAATTCTCAGCGTGGTGGGACTTAGACCAATTGGTGTTCGCCAAGAGCGGCTCGCTTCCTGGTCTTTTAGCAAATGGGGACGCACCAAATCGCCGCCATTCGCGGGCACCGCAAACATCACCGCCACCTGGAGCGGCGAGGCCTGCATATAGCCCTGACCGATGGACATGTTGATGGTGTCGCCGATGAACCACTCTTCATCCAGGTTTTCGCGCTTCCAGTCCGGATCAGGCACTAGTCCCGCCGATTCTTCAGCGGCCAGCTCAATGCCCGTTTTCCGGCCAAAACCGTAGCGCCGCGTCCACTCAATCAGCGGCTCATGGCCCATGCCCATCGCAGTCTGATAGAAAAACGTGTCGCTGCTCCAGGCCATGGCTCCGCGAAAATCCAGCGGGCCAAAGCCTGCATTGTTCCAGTCCCAAAACTTGATGCCGCCGACTTCGATGTAGGGGCGCGTACGGAGAACGGTGCTGGGGGAATAGCGCCCCGACTCAATCGCTGCCGTAGTAGTGACAATCTTAAAGGTGCTGGCCGGCGGATAGCCCTGGAGCGCCCGGTTGACAAACGGATAGGACTTGCTCTGAAGCTCCTGCCACTGAGCATCGGTAATGTGGGTAGAAAACAGATTGGGGTCAAAGGCAGGACGGCTGACGAGCGCCAGCACGGCTCCGTTGCGCGGATCGAGGGCGACGATCGCCCCTCTGCGATCGCCCAGCACCGTTTCCGCCGCTTTTTGCAAATCCAGATCTAGCGTCAGCGTCACGGTATTGCCCGCCCGTGCCGACTTTTCGCCCAACACCCGCAGCACATGGCCCATCCCGTCCACCTCGACCTGCTGCCCGCCCCACTGTCCTCGGAGTTGCCGCTCGAAGGCGGCCTCCACGCCCATCTGCCCAACCACATCCCCCAAGCGATAGCCCTCTTCGCGCCGTCGCTCCAGGTCTTCGTCCGACATTTCGCCCGTATAGCCCAGCACATGGGCCGCCAGATCCCCGTGAGGATAGTAGCGCACCGCCTCTGCCTGCACTTGCACCCCCGGCATCTGCTGGCTAAACTCGGCCAGCGCCGTCACTTGGGCGGGGCTGATGCCACGAGCAATGCGGAGCAGTTCTGGCGAACTGTAGCCGGCCTGATCCAGCCGCTTCTGGATATTCTCTTCAGGAATGTTAAGGATTGTGGACAGTCGCTTCACAATCGGTCGCCAGTTGGACTGGCGATTGGCAATCGGCCAGAGAAACACCGCATAGGAAAGGCGGCTGCCTGCTAGTGTCCGCCCTTTGCGGTCGAGGATTCGCCCCCGCTCCGGCTGTCGGGGAATCAGCCGCACCCGGTTGTCGTCTGCCAGTTGCCGATTGTATTGCCCTTCGACCAGTTGCAGATAGGCCAGGCGAGTGCCGATGCCTCCCAGCAGAGCGACGGTGACGGTGAGCATCACCACCAGCGATTGGTAGGACTTGCCCACGGTGCGGCCCGTTGGTTGCCGCACGGTTGGCGGATTTTGCGTCAGCGTCATAAATGAAAACGCGCCCTCTGACAGAACCTCTGAAAACCAGTGCAGGTTGGAGAAACTTTGGATGCTTAGTAAATCATTAGTAAATCAATTCACATAGTTTACCGCCATTGATCCCGGTATTGATCCCTGGCGCTGTCGGACTCGGATTTGTCTATCTCTGGGTACAGGGCGATCGCCCCCACATCCCAAACCTGCCATAGCCGCTGCCGAAATGACTCAGTCCAAATCGCCAAACGGTATACCAAACAACCGTTGATTACCCTGGCTTCTTTGAAGATGAATGAAAAGTTAGCCGGATGAAATGTCTGTTATGCAACATCTGTCCTGCAATGTCTGTCCTGCAACGTCTGTTATGGCATGTTGGCGGCTATCTGCGTAGCTCCAGCTTGAAAAGCGCATAGCGATAGTCGTGACCCCGTTGCGGGCAAACTGACTTACAAGCTGAGTCGCTGTCCCTGAATTGGGAAACGCCCCGACATTCGAGCATTTCCATCTCGCGAATTTCCATCTTGCGAATTTCAAATCCAGCAATTTCAAATCCAAACAGTTTCAAATCCAGCAATTTCACGAGTCTACAGGCTTCATCCCTTAGGATATTTACAAGTCATCAAAGTACGAGTCATAAAATCATATAGAATCAGGCGCTTGTCTTCCCCCTCGTCGCCCATAGAGACACACATACTCACATAAGGACTCAACTGCTAAAATCTCAGACCTAAGCCTTGACCACTGCCCCGTTCTAGCAGAATCTCTACAGGGAATTTGCCACATGGCACAGACCATCACCCCAAATCAGTCCACGGTAGAAACCGAAACCCAATACGATGTCGAACTCCGCAAAGTCTTCAAGGTCTTTGATGGCTACACGGCAGTTCGCGGTATCGATCTGAACGTGCGGCAAGGGGAGTTTTTCAGCATTCTCGGCCCTTCCGGCTGCGGCAAAACCACGACGCTGCGGCTGGTGGCGGGGTTCGATGAGCCAACAGCAGGCGAGGTGCTGCTTCAGGGTCGGTCGATGGTGGGTGTGCCGCCCTATCGCCGCCCGGTGAATACAGTATTTCAAAGCTACGCGCTGTTTGGACACATGACCGTGTGGGACAACGTAGCGTTTGGGTTGCGGCTAAAAAATAAGAGCAAGGCAGAGGTTCAAAAAGCGGTTGGAGAGGCACTGCAACTGGTCAAGATGGAGTCTTTTTCCCGACGCTATCCGGCTCAGCTCTCTGGCGGACAGCAGCAGCGCGTCGCGCTGGCTAGGGCCCTGGCAAACCAGCCAACCGTCGTGCTGCTTGACGAGCCATTGGGAGCGCTAGATTTGAAGCTGCGGAAGGAAATGCAGGTGGAGCTTTCAACGTTGCATCGAGAACTGGGCGTAACATTCATCATGGTCACCCATGACCAGGAGGAAGCCCTCAGCCTGTCCGATCGGATTGCCGTGATGAATGAGGGGCGGGTGGAGCAGATCGGCACGCCTAGCGAGATTTACGAGTTTCCAGCTACGCCCTTTGTGGCAGATTTTATTGGCGAGACGAACCTATTCCAAGGGTACGTGGCGGCAGCAGATCCAACGCTGATGAAGGTGGAAACTGAGCGCGGACTCCAGATGGTCGTGAAGCCGACAGAGGCTTGCCCTGGTGTAGCAGCGGAGCCTGTGGTAGTTAGCATTCGCCCTGAAAAGGTGCGGCTGTCGCTGGAGCATCCTGGTAGCGAAATGAACTGTTTTGAAGGGCGACTCCGGCACACTATGTACCTGGGCACCCATGTCCACTATGTGGTCGATTTGCCGACGGGGGATATGGTGACGGTCATGCGCCCAAATCGCCCAGAATCGATGCCCCAGATTGATACGCCTGTGTACGTGTCCTGGTCGGCGGCAGATGCCTTGCCCCTTGCAACTCAGCCTGGAACCTAGAGCCTGGAACCTAAAGTCTGAAACCCAGGACTAAGCACGAAGGCGTTGGGAGTCAAGATTGGATGCACTCCTTAGAATTACTGCCCTCAAAGGGGGTGGTTATTCTTTGTATGGACACCGCAGTTTTAGGAGATTTGCTATGCCTCCCTATCGATTTTCTGGTCGTTCCAATTCTGAATCCTCGCTGAGGCGGAATCCTGGTGGTGGGCGATCGCCCTATCCCTTCGCCTCTCGCGCCAGCCGTCGTCGCTTTTTGCAGTTGTCGAGTGCAGCTTTCTCTGGCGTGCTGCTGAGTAATTGCGCCCGAAATATTGGTACGACGGGCAGTTCTGCCGCCACAGACTCCGCCGCCTCGCCGCCCAGCGGCGGAGACAGCACCCTCCACGTCTATACCTGGTCAGCCTATATCGATGAAGACCTGCTGAAGGGCTTTGAGCAAAACACCGGGATTAAGGTCATTGCCGATGTCTATGACTCCAACGAAACCATGCTGGCGCGAATGCAGGCCGGCGGCGGCAGCCAGTACAGCATCGTCTATCCTTCCGACTACATGGTAGAACTCATGATTGAGGAAGACATGCTGCTCGAAATTGACCAAGATCGGGTTCCTGGCTACGCTGATCTCCTGGATCAGTGGCGAGATCCCCCCTACGACCCCGGCAACCAATACAGCGTGCCCTATACCTGGGGCACAACAGGTCTGGTCTACAACAAAGAATTGGTGAAGAAGCCCATTACCGACTGGTCTGACCTGTGGGAACGAAAGTCTGAGCTATCTCGCAGAATGACCCTGCTCAACGACGTGCGTGAGGTCATGGGCATGGCGCTAAAGATGCTGGGCTTTTCCAACAGCACCCAAGATCCCAAAGAAATTGAAGCTGCCTACAAAAAGCTGCAAGAACTCAAGCCCGCCATCAATGCCTTTACAACCGACGGTTGGCGAGATCAGATGGCGGTGGGCGATCTGGCCGTGGCCCATGCCTACTCGGTGGATGGCATTGATATGGTGCTGGAAAATCCCCAGCTAGAATACGTAGTGCCGTCCAGTGGGGCAACGGTATGGACAGACACCATCGCCATTCCCAAAACGGCTCCTAACGTTGATGCCGCCTACCAATGGATTGAGTATTCAGTCGAGCCGCAGACGGCGGCAAAGAACCTGGGACGACTGAAACTGCCCACGCCCAACCAGAAAACGCTAACACTATTGCCAAAGGAGCTGGTCGAAAACCCAGATCTCTTCCCCCCCGAAGAAATTCTGGCGAAGTGTGAGGTTCTTGCCAATGTGGGCGAAGCGGTCGATATTTATGATCGGTACTGGACGCAGTTGACCAGCGCCTGACCCCGTTTTTGAGCGATCGCTCTCAATATTTTTCCACTATGGCAACCTCCGCTCCGCTCTCCCCGACTCCAGAAGTCGAACCCCAGCGCCCTGCCAGCAAGGGACTCAAGCAGCGGCTGATGGGTTTGATTCAGCCCTTTGTCTTGCTGGGGCCGCCAGGGCTTTGGCTGTTGCTGCTGCTGGTCGTGCCAACGCTGATGATTTTGGAACTGAGCCTGATTCCAGGATTTCGTCCCGGCAGCCAGCCTGCCCCCTACGGACTGGGCAACTATGCCAAAATCTTTGAGCTAATCGACGGTCAAGCGATTTATCTGTGGGTGATTGGGCGATCGGTGTTTTTTGCGATCGCCAGTACGCTCCTTTGCCTTGTGCTGGGCTTTCCCGTCGCCTACTGGATTGCGGTGATGGCTCCTGCCCGCTGGCGCAACCTGCTGCTGGTCAGCTTTGTGCTGCCCCTGTGGACATCCTCTCTGCTCCGCTCCTACGCCTGGATCACCATCCTCCGTCCAACGGGTGTGTTGAATTCGCTGCTGAGTACGCTGCGTTTACCAACGCTGGATATCCTGAATACCCAAACCGCTGTGATGATTGGATTGGCGTATAACTTTTTGCCCTACATGGTGCTAATCCTCTACGCTTCGCTGGAGCGGCTCGATAAGCGGCTACTAGAAGCGGCGGCCGACTTGGGTGCAACACCCCAGCAGGGCTTTTGGAAAGTGACCGTGCCCCAGACGCTCCCTGGCATTGCCGCTGCCTGCCTGCTAGTGTTTATTACCAGCCTGGGGGATTTTGTGGTACCTGAACTGCTGGGCGGCGCGTCTAGCATGACCATGGCCCGTCTGATTTACAACCAGTTTCTCGGCGCAACCCGCAACTGGGGCTTTGGCTCTGCCCTCAGCATGGTGCTGATTGGCGCGATGGGGCTGGGCATTGTGCTGCTGCTGAAATATGGCGATCGCAAGCTAGAGAATTACTAATACCCCTCCCGTTTCCCCACCATGACCGCAACCCTCGACCTACCCAAAACCACTGTCGCCAAGCGCCGCCTCTCCTGGCAGTTTCTCTTTACGCTGGTGATGTTTGCGTTCATGTACATCCCAGTGCTGGTGCTGGCGTTTTTTAGCTTCAACGCATCGCCCTTTAGTGCAGGCTGGAGCGGCTTTTCGTTGCAGTGGTATCAGCGCATGTTCAACGACACGCGAATCTTGTCGGCGCTGGCGGATAGCCTGTCGGTGGCGCTGCTGGCCGTGGGCATTGCGGCCGTGCTGGGCACGCTGATGGCCGTAGGGCTGGCTCGCTACACCTTTCCCGGCAAGCAGTTGTATCAAGGCGTTTCCTACCTGCCGCTGATTATTCCCGATATTGCGATCGCCGTTGCAACGCTAGTGTTTCTAGCTTCCCTGGCAATTCCCCTTAGCTTGTGGACGGTAGTCGCTGCACACATTGTCTTTTGCCTCGCCTATATCGCGGTCGTCGTCTCGACGCGACTCACAGGCATGAATCCTCACTTAGAAGAAGCAGCGCTGGATCTGGGCGCAACGCCGTTTCAAGCATTTATCAAGGTGCTGCTGCCCCAGCTTATGCCTGCGATTATCTCCGGCTGTCTGCTGGCGTTTGTGCTAAGCATGGATGACCTGCTGATTTCCAGCTTCACCGCAGGCGGCGGCACCACAACGTTGCCAATGGAAATTTTTAGCCGCGTCCGCACCGGTGTCAAGCCCGACATTAACGCACTGAGCGTCGTGCTGATTCTGGCATCTGGAACCTTGGCCTTTGCGGCAGAGTTTATTCGCTATCGCAGTGAGCAGCAGCGGCTAGACGGGTAGCCCAAGCAGACTGTTCCGAAACGCAAAAGCCCCACGAAAAGCCCAGCCTCGATTTGCTCTTGGCTGGGCTTGGGTTTTGAAAACGTTCTAGCAAAGCAACGGCTTAGCCAAGTAGCGCCTTAGCGCGGCTCAGCACATTGTCTACCGTGAAGCCAAACTTCTCCATGCAAACACCGCCAGGAGCCGATGCGCCAAAGGTGTCAATGCCAAGAATATCCCCTTCGCTACCCGCATACTTGTGCCAGCCAAAGGTCGTCCCCGCTTCCACGACCAGGCGCTTGGTCACTGCTTTGGGCAACACCGACTCTTTGTAAGCAGCGTCCTGCGCTTCAAACAATTCGGTAGACGGCATAGAAACCACGCGAACTTTCTTGCCTTCTGCGGCCAGTTGCTCTGCGGCCTTGACACAGAGATTCACTTCCGAACCCGTGCCAATCAGAATCAGGTCGGGTGTGCCATCGCACTCGATCACCGTGTAGCCGCCTTTACCCACGCCTTCGATCGAGCTACCTGCCAGGTTCGGCAGACCTTGGCGCGACAAGGCCAGCAGCGTCGGACGGTTCTTCCGAGCGTTTTCGATCGCCACTTTGTAAGCACCAGAGGTTTCCGTGCCGTCCGCAGGGCGAATCACCGTCAGGTCAGGTATAGCCCGCAGCGAGGCGATGGTTTCCACAGGCTGGTGGGTCGGGCCGTCTTCGCCCAGGGCCACGGAATCGTGCGTCATCACCCAGATCACACCACACTCCGCCAGCGCCGACAGGCGAATTGCGCCGCGCATGTAGTCGGTGAATACTAGGAAGGTTGCGCCGTAGGGAATTAGCCCGGAACCATGCAGCGCAATGCCGTTGCAAATTGCGCCCATACCGTGTTCGCGCACGCCAAAGTGGATGTTGCGGTTTTCGTAAGCGCCTTTCTGGAAGTTGCCGCTGATCTCCAGTTCCGTCAGGTTGGAGTGGGTTAGGTCGGCGGAACCACCGATCAGTTCCGGCAGTACGGGAGCCAGCGCGTTCAGGCAGATTTCCGAGTGCTTGCGGCTGGCTAGCGCCTTATCTTCAGGCTTGTAGGTGGGCAGCACTTTGTCCCAGCCATCGGGCAGTTTGCCGCTCAACAGGCGATCAAACTCCGCCGCTTCCTGAGGATACTTGGTCTTGTATTGTGCCCAGGTTTCCTGCCACTCAGCCTCGTAGCTGGCACCGCGCTCGATGGCTTTGCGAGTGTGGGCCAGGGCTTCGTCGGGCACCACAAAGGAATCGTAGGTCCAGCCCAGATTTTCGCGAGTCAGCTTGATTTCGGCTTCGCCCAGCGCTGCACCATGAACGCCTGCGGTGTTGGCTTTGTTGGGCGAGCCATAGCCGATGGTGGTGGTGACTTTAATGAGCGTCGGCTTGTCGGTGACGGACTTGGCTTCGGCGATCGCCCTCGCAATCCCCTCCAGATCTGTGTTGCCGTCCTGCACATGCAGCACATGCCAGCCGTAGGCTTCAAAGCGCTTGGACACGTCTTCGGTAAAGGCAATGTCGGTAGAGCCGTCGATGGAAATGTGGTTGTCGTCGTAGAGTGCGATCAGCTTGCCCAGCCCCAAGTGACCCGCCAAGGAGCAGGCTTCGCCCGAAATGCCTTCCATGTTGCAGCCGTCGCCCAGGATGACGTAGGTGTAGTGATCGACCAGCGTCAGGTCGGGCTTGTTGAACTTAGCAGCAAGGTGTGCTTCGGCGATCGCCAGACCAACGGCATTCGCGATGCCCTGGCCAAGCGGCCCGGTCGTTACCTCAATACCAGGGGTCTCAAAGTTTTCGGGGTGGCCGGGCGTTTTCGACCCCCACTGACGGAAGTTCTTGATTTCGTCCAGCGTGACGCTGTCGTACCCGGTCAAGTACATTAGGGCGTACTGCAACATGCAGCCGTGCCCAGCCGACAGCACAAAGCGATCGCGGTTAAACCACTTGGGGTTTTTGGGGTTAAACCGCATGAACTGATCCCACAGCACAAACGCCATCGGCGCAGCACCCATCGGCAAACCGGGGTGTCCAGACTTTGCCTTTTCAACAGCATCGATCGCCAAAAACCGGATGGAATTAATACAGAGTTGTTCGAGGGTTAGGGTCGCAACAGCCATTGTCTTCTTTCTACTCAACGACGGGTGACAGGCGCTCACAAACACGCCAAAATAGGCAGGCAAGGCGGATAGGCAAACAGAAGAATCCTGAATCACCAAAGGCATCTCCCCCATCATCCCACTACAGGGGATCACAGGTGAAAGATTTCCTGGGCGATCGCGCTAAGCAAATATACTCAATAAAATTAGCTTAACGGTTTATGGAAAACTGGACAAGGGTTAATCACAGCTTTCTGTAAAGCCGAATACTGTATAGGCAGCTTGGCAGCTGAGAGGTTGGTTTGGCTACTTTAGGGCACTGCTTCAGAGTTTTGACTGACCGACTTCCCATCGGATGCAAGGAAAATCGCAAGAGCTCCAGACTCTAGCCCTGGTACTTGCGGAAAGCCAGTGTCACGTTGTGGCCGCCAAAGCCAAAAGAGTTGGACAGCGCCGCATCGACCGTCTGGCTGCGGCTCTCGTTTGCCACATAGTCCAGATCGCAAGCGGGGTCTGGATTCTCCAGATTAATCGTGGGAGGCACACGATCGTTGGCCACAGCCATCACGGTCGCCACCGCCTCAATGCCGCCCGACCCACCCAGCAGGTGACCCGTCATCGACTTGGTGGAACTGACGGTGAGCTTGTACGCCTGATCACCCAGCGCAGTTTTAATCGCCGCCGTCTCCGTAGAGTCGTTGGCAGGCGTGCTGGTGCCGTGGGCATTGATGTAGTGAATCTCGTCGGGACGCAAGCCTGCGTCTTTCATCGCAAGCTGCATCGCACGGGCAGCCCCTGCGCCACCGGGAACAGGCGAGGTGATGTGATACGCATCGCAGGTCATGCCATAGCCAACAATCTCGGCATAGATCCGCGCCCCCCGGCTGAGGGCATGTTCCAACTCTTCTAGAATGAGAATGCCAGCGCCCTCGCCCATCACAAATCCATCGCGATCCTTGTCGAACGGGCGGCAGGCATGGAGTGGATCATCATTGCGGGTAGATAGGGCTTTGGCCGAAGCAAAGCCCGCTACAGACAAAGGCGTGACGGCCGCCTCTGTGCCGCCGCAAATCATTGCCTGAGCAAATCCCCGCTGCAAAATGCGAAATGCATCGCCAATGGCATTTGATCCAGCCGCACAGGCCGTCACTGTGCAGTTGTTGGGCCCCTTTGCCCCCACTTGAATCGCCGTCAGCCCGGCCGCCATGTTGGCAATCATCATCGGCACAGTGAACGGGCTACAGCGATCGGGGCCGCGCGTTAGAAACACTTCCTGCTGGTCTTCCATGACCTTAAGACCGCCGATGCCTGTGCCGATTAGCGTGCCGACCTGTTCAGCATTCAGATCGTTAATGACAAAATTGGCATCGGCGAGGGCTTGCTTGCTGGCAGACACCGCAAATTGGGCAAAGCGATCCATGCGCTTCGCTTCTTTGCGATCCATATAAAGCTGTGGGTCAAAGTTTTTGACCTCGCCCGCAATGCGGCAGTCGTGGCGAGACGCATCGAACAGCGTAATCGGGCCGATGCCGTTACGACCGCTCATCAAGCCGTCCCAGTATTCCGCCAGGTTGTTGCCAATGGGCGTAATGGCACCCAGACCCGTAACCACGACGCGCTTTAATCCAGAATCCAAAGTTGTCATGACAGCAAATTCGTGGGCTTTTGCCCAAACCACAGAATAGCCGAGGCCTATAAGTAGCCAGGGCAGAGAACAGCAGGAGGTTGGAGAAGGCGTGGAAACTTGCGTCCAGTCCTACGCAGCGACCTTTTGCTTGATGTAGTCCACAGCAGCTTGAACCGTAGCGATGCCTTCGGCGGCTTCGTCAGGAATTTCGATGTCGAATTCTTCCTCTAGCGCCATCACCAGTTCAACCGTGTCTAGAGAGTCTGCGCCCAAGTCATTGGCGAAGTTAGACTCAGGGCTGACTTCACTCTCTTCGACGCTCAGTTGCTCGGATACGATCTTTTTGACCTTTGTGAGAATCTCGTCGCTCATAGCTTTTATGTTCCTACCCAACGCGGATGCAAGTTGAGAAATTCAAAGAAATTCAATCTGTTGTGCAAGTCTAGCCGAATCCAAACTTGAAACTCGGCAGAACTGGACACTGCCTGTCTCTGTCCGCAAGGCTTGCGATGTGCCGGGAACCGACGATGCGCTTGGCCCAGTGGGAAATTAGGCATTCCTTCATATTATCTGAAAGCGTGACGAGCTAAAACGGAGGGCAGAAAAACTAGAAAACTAGGGATTAGGGGTGATTGCTCCACAACGCTAGCGCTGGGGAATTGGGTAAAGACATAAAAAGAGGGGCGATCGCCCCTCCATTCACAAAGCTCGTTTTTCTCAGAATTTCGGTCGAAATTAAACCAGGTTAACCCCTAGACCGACGTAGACGATAGCGCAGCTTCTGTCGCAGGGGTAGCGCTCCGAACCGCCTCGATTGCTCTCAACGTGGCTTCTGGCGTAGCGGGCGCGGCCAACTCTACCACGGCAGCATTGCCAAAGGCGGCCACGGCAGCCCGAATCGCCTCGCGGACGGACATCGCCAGCATAAACGGCGGCTCACCCACCGCTTTGCTGCCATAGATCGTACCGTCCTGACTACCCCGCTCCAGCAGGTGAACCTGGAAATGCTCTGGAATCTCGCTAATGGTGGGGATTTTGTAAGTGCTGGGGGCAAAGGTGCGGAGGCGGCCCTGCTCATCCCACACCAGTTCTTCCATTGTCAGCCAGCCCATGCCCTGCACAAAGCCGCCTTCGATTTGCCCTTGATCCACCAGCGGGTTCAGCGATTCGCCCACGTCATGCACAATATCCACCTGGCGTAATTTGAATGTGCCCGTGAAGCCGTCTACTTCCACCTCGCTCACCGCTGAGCCATAGGCAAAGTAATAGAAGGGGCGACCCGTCGCAGTCACCGGGTCCCAATGGATCATCGGCGTGCGGTAGTAACCCGTGGCAGAGAGACTAATGCGATCGCCATAGGCCTGCTGCACCACTGCATCAAACGACACCCGCGCCGTCGGATAGGTGCGGCAATAGACCTCGTTATTTTCAAACACCATCTCTTCGGCTGCGTCGAAATCCAGCAGCTTGGCGGCGACTGGAGCCAGCCGCGACTTGAGGATTTCGCAGGCGTTTTTCACGGCTTGCCCGTTCAGGTCAGCCCCGCTCGAAGCCGCTGTGGCCGAGGTGTTGGGCACTTTGTCGGTGCTGGTGGGCATCATGCGGATGCGGTCGAGCGTCACCCCCAGCGCCCGCGTCGCCACCTGCTGCATCTTGGTGTGTAGGCCCTGCCCCATCTCCGTGCCGCCGTGGTTGAGCTGGATACTGCCGTCGGTGTAGATATGCACCAGCGCGCCCGCCTGGTTGTACTGCACCTTGTTAAAGGAAATGCCGAACTTCACCGGGGTAATCGCCAGGCCTCGCTTTTTGTAGCGGTTTTGCTGGTTAAACTCGGCCACGGCGGCGGCCCGCTCGGCGTAGCTGGCGCGTTCTTTCGCTTCATCCCAAACGCGGGCGATGCGGTTGTCTACCAGCACCTGGCCGTAGTGCGTCGTATTGCTGTCGCCCTCGCCGTGGTAAAAGTTGCGATCGCGCACCAGATCCGGCGGCAGATCCAGGTGCCGCGCCACCCGATCCACCACGTCCTCGATCACCAGCATTCCCTGCGGCCCGCCAAAGCCACGATAGGCGGTGTTCGACACGCGATTGGTCTTCACGATCAGCCCGCGCACCAGCATGTTGGGAATGTAGTAGGCGTTATCGACATGCAGCATGGCCCGCATCAGCACCGGGGGCGACAGGTCCAGGCTCCAGCCACCCTCGGCATAGAGCGCCACATCCAGCGCCAGGATCTTGCCATTGGGATCAAAACCGACCTTGTATTGCCCCAAAAAACCGTGGCGCTTGCCCGTCAGGATCATGTCGTGGTGGCGCTCCAGCTTCACGCGCACCGGGCGACCCGTCTTGTGCGCTGCGACGGCCGCCGCTGCCGCCATCGGGTTTGCCTGGGACTCCTTGCCGCCAAAGCCGCCGCCCATCCGCAGACAGGTACAAACGACGCGATTCACAGGAATCCCCAACACCCGCGCCACAATGGTTTGGGTTTCGCTAGGGTGTTGCGTTGAAGAGTAAACTTGGTAATTGCCTTCAGGATCGGGAATGACCCAGCTTGTGTGGGTCTCTAGGTAAAAGTGATCTTGCCCGTTCATCTCTAGCTCGCCCTCGACGACGTAGGCGGCGGTAGACATGGCTTGATCCACCTCCCCTCGGCGGATGAACTGCGGATCGTTGTGGTAGCTGTTGGCGGCGATCGCCCCTTTGATCGTCAGCACCGCCTCCAGAGGTTCGTATTCCGCCGTGACCTGGGCCGCTCCCCGCCGCGCTGCGTCTTCTGTCTCGCCCACTACCCAGGCGATCGCCTGCCCCCAGTAGCTCACTTCATCGATGGGAAACAGCGGCTCATCCTGACGAATCACGCCCGTATCGTTGGTTCCGGGCACATCCGCCGCCGTCAGCACTGTCACCACGCCCTCCACCTCCAGCGCGGGAGCGGTGTCGATGCTGAGAATCTTGGCGTGGGCATGGGGCGACAGCACCGGATAGATCGACAGCATGCCGCTGGGCATCCGCTGGTCGTCGGTATAGACTGCCTTGCCGCTGACGTGGCCTTCGGCGCTTTCGTGGCTCTTGCGTTGACCGACCATGCTCATAGTTCCACCCCTGCTGCTGCTGCAAACTCGACAAAGAACTTCTCAAACAAATTGGCCACCAGCATCTTGCGATATTCGGCGCTGCCCCGCAGATCGGTTAACGGCGTAAAGGCGCTGTATAGCGCGGTTTTGGCTTGCTGCACCGTCGCCGCGTTCCAGGGCTGGCCGATGAGGGACTCCTCAACGGCGATCGCCCGTGCCGGAGTTGCTGCCACGCCGCCATAGCCCAGCCGCGCATGAACCACCCGCTTTTCGCTGTCTAGATCCACCACGTAGGCCGCCGCCACAATGCTGATGTCGTCCGTGCCGCGCTTGCCGATTTTGTAAGACTGGGTGAGGCGCTGCGTTGCGCCTGGCGTGATGCTCTTGGGAATCTTCACGGCGGCGATGACTTCACCGGGTTGCAAATCGGTCTGGCGGTAGCCCTTGAAGAACTGGGAGAGCGGCAACCAGCGATCGCCCGCCAGACTCACCAGCTTTAGCTCCGCATCCAGCGCCAGCAGCACGGGTGGCAAATCGCCAATCGGGGAAGCTGTGCCGATGTTGCCGCCCAGCGTTGCCCGGTTCCGCACCTGTCGCGCCGCAAACCAGTGAATCATCTCATCCATGCAGGGAAACACGCCGTGGAGATGGCTTTCGATGTGGCTGAGGGGAATCGCCGCGCCGATTTCTACAAACTCGTCGTTTTGCACCAGCGTCTTCAGTTCTGCCACCGCTTCTAGGGAAATCAGCACCGGAAACTCGCGCCGCTGAAGCTCCAGCCCCAGGTCGGTTGCGCCCGCCACCAGCGTCGCATCGGGATGGTCGCGCAGCAGTTCCAGCACCTCCTGAAGCCGCGTCGGGCGATAGAACTGACCCTGCCCCGTGTAGCTGTAGGGCAGCAGGTCGGCTTCGGCTTCCGTCAAATGCTCGCTGAAAGGGTCGCAGGGCGTTTCGGCAGCAGCAGCCTGGGCCGCCCGGCGAATCGGCAGATAGCCCGTGCAGCGACAGAGATTGCCCTCCACCGCCACATCATCCAGCTTGCCGTCGTAGTAGGCGGCGAACATACTCATGATGAACCCGGGCGTGCAGTAGCCGCACTGGGAGCCACCCAGCTTCACCATCGCGTCTTGAACAGGATGCAGCTTGCCGTTGGCCACGCCTTCCACCGTGATCACTTCGCGCCCTACCACCGAACCCAGCGGAATCAGGCAACTGTTTACCGCTTGGTAATGGGGCTTGCCATCTACGCCCGCGCCGACCACGGCCACGGTGCAGGCTCCGCAGTCCCCATCGCCACAGCCTTCCTTGGTGCCCACCCGCCCAGTCAGCCGGAGAAAATCCAGCAGCGTGGTGGTGAGGGGAACGTCTTTGATACGAACGCGATCGCCATTGATAGTAATCGCCAGTTGGGTTTCAAGTTGCTGTGTCACAGGATCGACAGGAGTAGAGTCTGAGGGATAGCGTTTGGTGGATAGATGACCCCGAATCTCGCTCAAGGGCGAAAGATTAGGGTGATTTTATGACGAGAAATTGGGCGATCGCCCAAAGCTTCCAAAATTTTGCAGAATGCGCCCTTCAAAGATTTGCTAAAAAGCTACTGAGTACTCCAGTCAAGGCTTTGCGCTGAATAATGTAAAACCATCTAGCCCAGAACTAACGCAAATCCAGCAGCAGGATTGTACAACCCGATACATCCCCCGGTTCTACCGCCTGTTCCACCGTCCTTTCCCTACCACGAGGTGTTTAGGGCAAAGGCTTCGTCCCTCTCCTTCCAGAAGTTGGGTTTTCCTCTATCGGCAGATAGAGTATCCGCGATCCCGCAACGCAGTATGCTTTCCTTTGCTGGAAACTAGAACTAGAAGCGAGAAGCAGTCGAAACCGGAACTGATCAACTGAATCAATTGATCAATCAACTGATCAATCAACTGAAATGATTAACTGAATCAATCGTTAAGATTCAGATCCTCAAAACAACTGGTTTGCTACCCCCATTTCCCTGCGCTTTATCCACTCAATCCCCAAACTCATGTTTAATCTGCAAACCGAGCAGCCCGTCCATGCCAGCTTGGTTGTTGAACATACCGTGCCGCGTGGCAAAGGAATTGCCTTTCGCCGATGGCACGCCAAACTCACCCGCACGGCCTGGCGTTTCAAGGGCTATATCCGCACCGACCTGCTGCCGCCTGTCAAAGGCAAAAGCCAGCTCAAGTGGTATTCCATCGTTCACTTTGACTCGCCAGAGAATCTTAACGCCTGGCTGAAGTCGGAAGACCGGGAAGCCGTGATCAATGCCGAAGACCACCCCGTCGAGTCCTACCAGTTTAAGTCGTTTACTACCGGGCTAGAGGGCTGGTTTTCGCCCAAGATCGGCGGTGAGCAACTGGGGTTGGGGCCGCCCGCCTGGAAGCAAAACCTAGCAGTCGTGCTGGGGCTATACCCGACGCTAATGATTCAGTCGGTGCTGCTGGGCGCATTGGGAATTATGAAAAACCTGCCCCACCCCAGCGCCATGCTGCTCGACAATTTCATTTCCTGTTCCATCCTGACCTGGCTGGTGATGCCGTGGGTCACACGCACGCTGTCCTTTTGGCTGCAACCCGCTGCCCAGCCGCTACCCCAAAAACTCAACGCGCTGGGAACGATTGCGGTAATCGGGGTGCTGGGTGGGCTGCTGATGCTGTTTAGCGAGTTGCGGATATGACCCGAAAACGCTTCATCATCGAAATGGGCATGGGGATTGACCAGCATGGACAAGACCCGACGGTTGCCGCAGCGCGGGCCGTGCGAAATGCGATCGCCCACAATGCCCTTCCCGGCATCTGGGAAGTCGCGGGTCTCAACCACCCCGATGAAATGCTCGTCGAAGTGCAGATCGGCGTGCCCTATCCAGATCAAGTGCGGCAGGCAGAAGTGCTGGCAGTTCTTCCCTTTGGACAAAAACGCCTGATCTTGGAATCCGGCGGCATGGTGGTTCAAGGACGAGCCATTCCAGAACTCGACGACAAAAACGACGAAATGCTAATTGCCGTGGCCGCCGTCACCGTTTGGGTGTAATCCCTAAAAACGCAGCCTAAGAGAGCCAGGTTCGGGCTGACCGGCTTTGCCTCATCCCCAAACCCTAAAGCGTCGTCGCCTCAAACGTATTGCACTGATTCACGTCGCCCGTCTTGATTCCTTGGGTAAACCAGCGGACGCGCTGTGCTGAGGTGCCGTGGGTGAAGGAATCGGGAACCGCGTAGCCCTGGGCTTGCTTCTGGAGGCGATCGTCACCAATGGCAGCAGCGGCATTGAGTGCTTCTTCCACATCGCCCTTCTCCAAAATCTGCTGAGCCTGGTGGGTTCGATTTGCCCACACGCCTGCGAAGCAATCCGCCTGAAGCTCCAGCCGAACCGAAAGCTGATTAGCTTGGGTTTTGCTGACACGGCGCTGTGCAGACTGCACCTGGTCGGAAATCCCCAGCAGGTTTTGTACATGGTGCCCGACTTCATGGGCGATCACATAGGCGTAGGCAAAATCGCCCCCCGCCCCCAGCCGACGCTGCATGTCGTTATAAAAGCTCATGTCCAAGTAGACTTTTTGATCCAGCGGGCAGTAGAAGGGGCCCATTGAGGCTTGTGCCGTACCGCAGCCCGAATTCACCACGCCTGAAAACAGCACCAGCTTTGGCTCAACATACTTTGAGCCTTTTTCGCGGAAGATCTGCGACCAGGTATCTTCGGTGTAGCCCAAAACCGTCGAAACGAAGGCGGCTGCTTTGTCGTCTTGCGGGGGAGTGGGGGCGACCTGGGCTGGGCCCTCGTACACAGGAGACTGGTTCAGCACCATTGACGGATCGCCCCCCAGCAGCGCCACCAGCAGAGCCAACAGCAAAGCTCCCAGCCCACCGCCAACCACGCCGCGAGAGGGTCTCATTCCACGCCGATCTTCAATATTGGTGCTTCGCCGACCAAACTCCCAGCGCATAGTGGGTCTCCTGCTCTCCAGTTCGTCTTTAAAAAGTGATGTCTTATGTAGTTCTACTTAGGGTAGCATCCAGGGCTAGGATTGTCTGGTTTGCCACGGTACAAGAGTGGCGAAATCTTTATCCGAAATGTTTTGCCATTTTATTCGCTCTTTTGCCAGATTGTTCGGCTTTAGGCAGGGTCAGAGCAATCGCCCCCAGCATCAACCAGCCCCAGCCCAAAGATCGGCGCGGGATCCAGTCCAGTAATGTGGTGAAACTGCTGGGGCGTGAGGGTGCTGAGTAGTGGCTCTGTCTCTCGTTGAGCTTCCCACTGGCGGAGGCGATCGCGCACTTGGCTGATAAATGGCAGTCCTTTGGGCAGGGGCACAGCAGCCCAGCAATCCACCAGCGTTTCCACTAGCGCCAGTTCGATCAGCGGCGGCGGATAGCGGCGAAACAAAGCGTCTAGGCAAGTATAAACGTCTTGCGTCTCTTCGCTATCGAGCGCGTAGAGCTTGATGATGTGTTTCACACGCTGCTGGTTGACCTGTTCCAGAAGTTGTTCCAAAGGTTGCATGGGGGATGGATTCAATGGGCGAGGGTAGCAAATCAGCACGAAGGGGCAAAGAACCGGGGCACGGCATTTTCAGCGAGGTTCAGATTCAGAGAGATTCAGAGAGGCTTCGATGCAGCCCCCAACCTGAAAGTAGGCAGATCTGGAGAGTTCTAGCGCGTTTTGGGGCAGTTGGCACAGTTTCTTGGCAACTTCTTTTTAGATGTTCATGAAATAAAACAGTTGGCGCAGCGGGCGGACGGAAGTTGTCGTAGAATTGGGGCGTTTGACGCATTCTCCACGGTCTCTTTCACGGGTTTTGTTATGCCACATTCTGCACTGCGATCGCCCCTTGCTCGTGTGTCTGCCCTGGTGCTGACGACGGCGGGATTACTTGTCCTGGCGTTGCCCACATCATCCGCGCTGGCCAGCTATCGCTATCGTCGCGTCAGAACGTCCGACTATGACGAATGTACTGCGGACTTGATCGGTCGAGGGGCAGCGGAGGCAGTTGCAGCGACGGCCTGCGCCAGCGCGTTTCACCCGCGAGAAGTGTCGCGCTGCGTGGCAGGCATTGGCGGCGGCGAGACGCTAGTGGTCAGCGATGTGCTAGAGGCTTGCCGCAGCGTGCGTCGTCCCGAAGACCTGGCGCAATGTTTCAACCAAATTGTGGGGGATGATGAGACAGCCAACCTGTCGAGCGTGCTGAGCCACTGTCGCCGCAGCCTGCTGCCCAACGAGTTTGCTAACTGCGTAGTGGGCATCAAAAACGGCAGCACCCTGACCACCGACCGGGCCCTGGCCACCTGCATCGACGCAGTAGACACGCCGGGGCGTGTGGTGCAGTGAGCCATTGGATGGAGGGCGGATAGATGGCTACTGGCCCACCGCCGGATGAGGCGGACGGGAAGGGTTTGCACAGCGATTCCCCAGCGGCAGACCGTTTAGCCGCAGACCCGACTAGCGGGGCGATCGCCCCGCCACACATCACGTCTGAACCCGCCTTTCACCATATTCCCGTGCTGGGCGCGGAGGTGCTGACGGGGCTGGCGGTCAAACCTGGCGGGCGCTATCTGGACGCAACAGTCGGCGGCGGCGGCCACAGTCGGCTGATCCTTGAAGCAGCGCCCGACACACAGATTGTGGCCTTGGATCAAGACGAGCAGGCGATCGCCGCGATTCGGGCTAACTTGGCAGAGTTTGGCGATCGCGTCTCGGTTTGCCATACCAACTTTTCGGCTTACGATCCGGGCGCGATCAGATTCGACGGCATCCTGGCAGATCTGGGCGTGAGTTCGGTGCAGTTCGACCAGGGCGATCGCGGCTTTAGCTTTCGCCACACGGCCCCCCTCGATATGCGGATGAACCGCCAGCAGTCCCTGACCGCCGCCGACATCATCAACACCTGGGATGAAGTTGATCTAGCCAACCTGTTTTATCGCTACGGCGAGGAGCGGCTGTCGCGCCGGATTGCCCGCCGTATTGTGGAACAGCGCCCGTTTGAGACGACGACAGAACTGGCAGAGGCGATCGCCCGCAGCGTTCCCCCCGCCTATCGACACGGGCGCATTCACCCCGCCACTCGCGTCTTCCAGTCCCTCCGCATCGCCGTTAATGACGAACTCAACGTATTAGAAACATTTCTAAACATCGCACCAGACTGGCTTGCGCCGAATGGTAGGTTGGTCATCATCAGCTTCCACAGCTTGGAAGATCGACTCGTAAAACACGCCCTCCGAGCCGTACCCGCCCTGCGCGTCGTCACCAAAAAGCCCGTCCAGCCTGCGGAGGCAGAGCTATCCGCCAACCCCCGGGCCCGCTCAGCCAAACTGAGGGTTGCAGAGCGAATTGCAGAAGCAACGCCAGCATTGCCGCCAAAACTCAACCGCTAAAACACCTAGAAAGCAGCTTTTAGAGACGCAAGCCCCACAACCTTGAATTTAGGTGGCACAATAGCTAACTGGCCAGCCTAATTGCAGGCGAGGCTATTTGGTTTGGTATTTCGAGATACCGACCCAACTCGGAAAATGCCACTATACCTGAATCGTCGTAAAAACGGTTCATCCCTCAAGCTCAAAAACGGTTGTGTAGCAGGCATTGCGCGAGCAGTGAAAAGATGACGAGTTTTAGACTGCAACCTTTAGACTGCAACGTTTGCACGAGTTGGTTTTAGTTCCTCTAGAGATTTTGATTATGAAGCGACTCAAGTTCTTGTTCACGGCCTTTTTGACGGCCCTGTTGACGATTACACTGGTGACTGCCTGTAACTCCAGCGCCCCCACAGCGGGCGGCGACGCTGGCAGAACATTGACTATGGCCACCTCTGCCGACTATCCCCCCTACGAGTTTATCGACACGTCGAGCGGCAGCCAGGAAATCGTTGGCTTTGATGTCGATATCGCCAAATACATCACCGGCAAGTTGGGTTATGGCCTCAAGATTGACAACATTGACTTCAATGCGCTGATTCCAACTCTGCAATCTAAGCGGGCTGATTTTGTGATGGCGGGTATGACCCCGACGGAAGAGCGGAAGCAAAACGTCGATTTTTCCCAGATTTATTACGAAGCCAAGAATGCGATCGTGTCGAAATCTGGCTCAGGTCTGACGAGTGCTGCAAGTCTGAGCGGCAAGACCTTAGGCGTGCAGTTGGGTTCGATTCAAGAGCAAGCCGCCAAGGAGTTTCAGGGCGCAAACGTCAAGGCGTTGAACCGAATCAATGAGATGATTCAGGAGCTAAAGGCCGGACGGATTGATGCCATTTTGATGGAAGACACGGTTGCCAAGGGCTACATGGCCGCCAACCCCGACCTGGAAATGAATGTCTTACCCAACGAGGGAGAAGCAGGTTCGGCGATCGCCTTCCCCAAAGGCTCTGAACTGCTCGGCCAGTTTGACCCCATCATTTCCGAAATGAAGTCCAACGGCGAGTTAGAGAAGCTAATCGTTAAGTGGTTTGGTAGCGACACACCCGCTTCCTAGTCACCTGGCAACCCCATCATGGCGACCCCAATCAGGGCAAAGAAATAGCCGTCGCTGGATTCAGACGCTGAACTCCAGCTTGGACACTTGTATCGGCTAAACTCATGGGCTGAACTCAAAAGAGTCAGGGAGAATCAAGTCTCTCTGTCTCTTTTGGTATCGATTCTCGATTTTGGGTCTGCGATTTTTGGATTTTCAAAGTAGGTGATTAGTCAAACGTCTACTGGGCTTCCAGCAAATTCATTTGTAGCGCTACCCAGACGAATGAACACCACAATCTCATCGTCCGCTTTAGCATTCTACGTTCAAAAAAAGTTCAACAAAAAACAAAAAAGGGCGTTCCAGCAGAACGCCCCTGTACCTATCAACCTGCGATGAACGCAGCCTTTAGAAGGTCATTTCAGCAGCTTGGACGCGCTCGACCTGCTTCTTCTTCAGCACCAGCAGAATTTGAGTCAGCGTAATTGCTGCCAAGAATGCAATCAGACCTTTAATGCGGTTCGGGCTTTGCAGCACGATTTCGGTGTCCTTTTGACCAAAACCGCCGACGTTGGGGTTATTGGTCAGTGCAGCTCCACTGGCGACTTCTTCGCCTTCAGAAACGATTAGCTCTGGGCCCGCAGGGATTTTGTCCACCACGGTCGTACCATCTTCGGTGCGGATCTTGACCTCAGCGCTACCGTCGTCTGCTTTGGCGATCGCCGTAATCACGCCCGCCGCCGAGGCATTGTAAACGGCATTGTTGCTCTTTTCACCCGTGGGATAGACCTGTCCGCGACCCCGGTTTGCGCCCAAGTGAACCGAGTATTTGCCAAAGGCAACGCTCTTATTCGTAGTGGGGTCAGGCGACAGCACCGGGAAAACGATTTCCTCGTACTGGTCACCCGGTAGCGGCCCCACCAGCACGATATTTTGCTTATCCTCGGCGTAGGGCTGGAACAGGTAGCTGGGGCCAACCTCGTCTTTCATCTCTTCAGGAATCCGGTCTTCCGGCGCAATGGTGAAGCCCTCCGGAAGGATTAGCACAGCCCCCACGTTCAGCGGGCCCTTAGACCCATCGGCCTGCACCTGCTGCACAGAATGATCGTAGGGAATTTTCACCACGGCCTTAAACACAGAGTCCGGAAGCACCGCCTGAGGCACCTCGATCTCGGCAGGCTTGGCGGCCAGGTGACAGTTGGCGCAGACGATGCGACCCGTGGCTTCGCGAGGATTGGCGTAGTTTTGCTGTGCCCAGAAGGGATAGGCAGCAGCGGACTGAGGCAGCAGGGCATCGCTCGACACCAGCACCGCTAGCGTTAGCACCGCCACCATCAGCCCTCGAATCAGAGCGGTCACGCTCCAACGACGAGAGGAAAATGAGCAAACCTTGAAGTTCATTTTTAGAGTGCGTGTTCGGTTTAGAAAAAGGCTCGGCAGAAATGGGCGATCGCCCAACGTTAAACCCAAAAATGGGGCAGGTCAGAATCAGACAAAGGCAGACCCTTAAGACCACCAAGGGGCATCGCCCGTGCGGAAGTCGGTTTCTGTCCAGGGGGTCATGGCAATCTTGCCGTCTTCAGTAATGTCGGTATGCACCAGCGCCAGCGAGAGCGGAGCCGGCCCACGCACCACCTTGCCCGTTGCATCGTATTGAGAACCGTGGCAGGGGCAAATAAATTTATTTTCGCTGGCATTCCAGGGAACGACGCAGCCCAGGTGAGTGCAAACGGCGTTGATGCCGTAGCTGGCGATCGCCCCAGCATCTTCTACCACCAAATAGGTCGGGTCGCCCTTTAGCCCTTGCGCCAGCACGCGCTCACCCACCGCATGGGTCGCCAAAAAATCTTTCAACACCACATCGTTGCCCAGGGCATCTTTGGCTATCACGCCGCCGCCTGCGCCGCCACTGGAGGGGGGAATAAAGTACCGCACGACGGGATACAACATGCCCAGCACCGTGCCCGTGGCTGCCCCAAAAGTAAGAAGATTCATAAACTGCCGCCGGCCCAAATCGGGCACATCAGGCGTTCCAGAAGCTTGAGTCATGATTATGAACGGTGAGTTTAGAGAAGTAACGTTGGGTAAAACCCTGTCCGGTGCAAGGCCTCCATCCTTGGCAGCAGTCCTTGTTCGGCAATGGTTTACAGTTTTCTATGAAGTATTCTATAGCGCTGACCGCACCAGAAACCGCAGATAGCCCCTCTGAACAGCGGTATCGTAACGAAACGTAAAACTTCAGATCTCCTAAAATAAATCGAGCAGCCCAACCTGATAGCCTAACCCGACAGCCCAGCCTGATCTGACCCCTGAATTCTTAAACCCTAATCCCCTAGCCCCTATGACTGGCGAGGAACTGCATCAGCTATTACTGACCAAATGGAGCCGCTCCTTTGATGTGCAGCTACGGAAGGTGCAGGGAAAGGTGTTGTTTCAGGTGATGTGGAAGTACCTGGAGCAGGTGTCGTTTCCCATGACGGAGGACGAGTACCTGGAGCATCTCGATGAAGTGGCGAATTACCTCACGGCACTGGGCAGCGCCGAACGAGTCCAGCAATTCATCGAGCAGACGACCGAAAAGCCTCGTCTGGGGAAGGCTGTAAGCTATCCGATTGATTTGGGCGATCGCGCTTCGGAGTGGATGATTTAGTCGCAGCAAGCAGCCAAACCGCCTTATCGACCCAGCAGCTTCACCATACCAGTGCCCCCAAAGTAGAGACTCAGCACGGCTCCGGCCAGCAAACTCTGCGTCACCGGATCGGTAGAAGGCGTGAGGACTGCACCCAACACCGCACCGCCCAGCACCACATAGCGCCAGCCCGACAGCATTTGTTTGGATGTGACCAGCCCCAAGATTCCCAACAAAACCTGAATCACCGGAATCTGAAACGCCAGCCCCGTGCTGAACAGCAGCAGCAGCACAAACTCGAAATAGCGGTCGATTGACCAGAGTTGCTCTACGACATCCGCGCCGTAGTGAATAAAAAAGTTCAGCGCTGCCGGAATCAGCGCCACATAGGCAAACACCAGCCCGCCAACGAATAGGAAACTGGAACCAAGCACAATGGGACCAATGATGCGTCGCTCTTTGCGAGTCAGCCCCGGCAGCACGAATTGAATAATCTGGTACAGCACAAACGGGCTGGCAACCAGCAAGCCGCTGTAGCCTGCGACTTTCAGCGACACGAAGAAATATTCCCCTGGCGAAAGCTGAAGAAACTTCACCCCCTGCGCGGGCACTTCCAAAAGCTGCACGATGGGATTGACAAAGAAGAAGCAGATGATGACACCCACCACGATCGCGATGAGGGCGTAGAAAATCCGCATCCGCAGTTCTTCCAAATGGTCGAACAGGGACATTTCTACATCCAGATCGGCAACGTCATCCGTCTGCACATCCACAGCGGGCGATCGCCTAGGGGCGGCAGCAGCGTTCAGTCCGTTCTGGGTAGCGAGGTCAGTTTCCGTCGGGGCAGTCATGGGCAAGCTTTGCGGCAACGGGATAGAGCAATCGTGTAGCCAATAGTCGTGTAGTCAATACTAGCCTAGCGCCTGTTTAAGCTCCGTTGCGGAATTGGCTATTGGGAAATTTCTCAGAACGATGTTCTACGGTTTTCTACAAGGGTTCTGAAAGGGTTCTATAGATTCTGTAGACGATGAGTCGGGAGCAAGAAGAGAGGAGTCAATCGGTCGGGCGGATGCTTTAAAGAATATTTATCGTTCGTATGGGTAGCTCAGTCGCAGACGATGCCTCAGCCAGGAAATTGACCCGCGAGGTTCCCCCAAAATCGCATCTTTCCAGTCTTTTTTATACCAGCCCAATCCCCGACTGGTTGAAAGCACGCACTTTTCGCTGAGGAGCGATCGCCCGCTCCTTGCAACAGCCTCCAGGGTTCTACGCAAACCTATCCCCCACAAATTGGGTTGAAAGCATTTCTCAGTCAGCGAATCCGTTGATTCATGGAAAATAGGCAAGCGCGGTTTTTGAGGATCTTGTGGAATATGCGATCGCCCAGGGGCAAAAACATAGTTTCCGTAAAAGAACCGAGTGATGTGATGACTTATACCTGATTTTGAGTCACACTGAATCCAGGTTCACTGACTGGTCACAACAACAGAACGGCAACGGGGCCGGCAAGCGCGAAGATCAAAAGCGCCTGCTGGTCCCGTTCCGCTTTGATTGTGTTCGATCGTGATTGTGGATTGTGAGCGTGAATTGTGATTGTGATTGTGGATTGTGAGCGTGAATTGTGAACGTGGGTTGCAATCTTGAATTGTGATTTGCGTTGCAGGGATAGGGATGGCTCACCATCAAAACGCCGACCCAGGTTATTCAGCCGCTTCGTCTGGGGCTGAGTCGTGCGATGCGACCAGCTCCTCCACCGCTTCGTCAGTCGGTTCGACGCTGCTATCTGCCTGTTCAGGGGCGATCGCGCTGGCCGCCGACTGCTGAAGCTTTTGGGCACGAGCCTCGGCCTCGGCCATCACCGCCGCCATGTTTTCCAGCATTTCACCCGGATAGTTTTCTAGCGGCTTGGTAGACAGCGAAATGCGCCGCTTGACTTCATCCACCTCGTTCACCAGCGCCCGGATAGGCTGCCCTAGCTGAAACAGGTCGCCAAGGGACGAAATGTAATTCTTGCTGATCTGATTAATGTGGAGCAGCCCCGTCGCGCCGTCAAAATCCACAAACACGCCAAAAGGCTTGATACCCGACACCTTACCGCTGATCAGTTGACCCTCCACAATCTGGCTAAAGCTGGCGGCTTGAGCGGCGAGTCGCTGCGATAGCACCAGTTTCTTGGTGGTGGGATTCACCTCGATAAAGGCCACCGTCATAGACTTGCCAATCAGAGACTCCAGGTTCTCTCGCTCGCTCAGGTGCGATCGCGGAATAAAGCCCCGCAGCCCCATCGCATCCACCGTCACGCCGCCTTTGTTAAACCCGTTGACTCGCACCTGGATCGTCTTGTTTTCCGCCTGCATTTCGGCGAACTGGCTCCAGATCTGGCGCAGTTCAAGCTGGCGCAGTGATAACGTCACCTGGCCATCAGCATCCTGCTCCCGCACAATGAGAAACTCGCGCTCCTCTTGCAGCGGCAGCACTTCCGACACATTGCTGATGCGCCGCAAAGATGCTTCTTCTAACGGCAAAAATGCAGCGGACTTGCCGCCGATATCGACGTAGGCTCCATCCGATTCATAGCTGTATGCCTTGCCCCGCACGATTTGTCCCTTCTGAAACGCATAGTCGTGCTGTTCTAGGGCTTTGGCAAAGTCATCACTGGAAAACGACAAACGACTGACCTCCTCAAGCAGGTATCTAGAGAACCCGCCGCTCTTGGGCTGCCCTGAGCGTAGATTGGCTCAGGTCTGGCGGATTTTGAAGTAGGCAATTGGCTTCAATTGAGCTTTTTTAATATAAGCGATTCTTTGGTTAATCAGCATCGTTAGCCAGGGGTGAAACGGCTGGGCGACGGGTCTGGGCTGCTACCGAGGCAGAACATTTCCAGAAATAGGCGGGAAATGCACCAGTGCGCTTGTAGAGTCATTAATGGGGCAAGCTATTTGTAGGCTGATTGTAGGCTGAAATTGCAGGTCGAACCGTGCCAGCTTAAGCCTCTCCCGGCTCAGACTTGCCCAGCCTGCCTCGCGCAGATGCCCTGTTCATTCACTGGAGCTAAGACCCACGGTAAGGGGAGCGGTCTATTTATGATTGTTTGTCCGAATTGCAACCATCAAAATCCCGATGGCGCAGTGCAGTGTGAAGCCTGCTACACGCCGCTGCCTACGATGATGAACTGTCCCAACTGTGGGGCTTCGGTTCAGTCCGATGCCAGCTTTTGTGGACAGTGTGGGTTTAACCTGCGGGCGGCGGCGGCAGAAGGGCCAGAGGTGTCCACGCCAACGGTCGCGCCCGACTTTGCAATTCCCGATTTGCCAGCGGTAGAACCCTTGGTTCCACCCGATCCATTGCCAATTACGCCGCCGATTGCAGCAACACCGGACTCGTCTGCAACTTCGGGCGTTTCGCCCATTTCTGAACTTCCGCCACCGCCGCCACCACCTGCCACGCCACCCGTTGCGCCGCCATCGCCTGTCACGCCGCCCGTCGCAGTGCCGCCAGTAGCTAGTCCGACCGCTTCCTTGGGGCCGACCCAACTCCAGACGCAGCGGGCCAGCTTGCTGCATGTGCAGACCAATCAGGTTGTAGAGCTACCCCAAGCGCTACCTGTCGTTCACATTGGCAAGCCCAACGACCGAATTCCGCCGGATATTGACGTGTCCGGTTTTCCCAGTTCAGAAATTGTGTCGCGGGTTCACGCTGATATCCGAGTAGAGGGCGATGCGTATTACCTGGAAGATGTGGGCAGTTCTAATGGAACCTATGTAAACAATATGCCACTGCCAATGGGCAATCGTCATCGCCTGCGGCCGGGCGATCGCATTTCGCTGGGTAAGGGCGATCGCATGACGTTTCTGTTCCAGCTTTCCTAAGCGGGCAATGACTTTGCTCAGGGTTCAGCGCTGGACCTGACGCTGAATCGAAGGCAAGGCTAATGCAACTCCTGGAGCAATTGCCGGAGCCGCTGCTTCAGGCTATCCTGCGTTTGCTCCTGGGCGGTGATAGTGTCTTGGAGGCGATCGCGCTCGTCTTCTAGGTGGCTCATTTTGGCTGCCAGCTTCTCGCGCAGGTCATTTTCGCTGCCGCTGTTTTTCAGGGGCTGCAACTTCTTGGCAATGCTCTCCTGCTCTTCAGAGAGGCGATCGCGCTTTTTGGCAAGCTTCTGGATTTCCTGCTGCATTTGGGCGATCTGCTGATGCAGGTCTAAAATGCCTCGCAACTCCTGAAACAGGCTGGCGTTGATAAATTTGTTGTGCAGGTACGCCTGGAGGGTCTGGTAATCGAGGTTAAGGATTTGTTCGTGGCGAGAAATTTTCTGGCGCTGCTGCACGCAAAATTCGCTCTGCTGCCGAGGGGCGATCGCCAGCTTCCAGCGCTGAAACTCAGCCGTCTGCTCCATTGGCTCCGCTGTGTCAAATAGCTCGTAGCCGCTGAGAATGCGCTGCTCAATCACCAAAACAACGGGATAGGTGTTGCGGTTGTCGATGCAGTAGACGGTCTGGCGGGTTTCCCACTGGTCATGAACGAGGTAGTCGCCTTTTCCAAGGGCGATCGCCGCCGTTTCCAGACGTGACTCGTCTTCCCGCGAAATCTGCACGCCCAAATCCACGGCATAGGGCACAAAAAACTCGCCCTCCGCAGGCGTAAAGTTCAGCACCGCCTCCCCCACGTAGTTCTCTGCCTCCAGTACCGTTGCCGGGCCGCGCTCCAAGGTCAGCCCAGTCGTGTTGGTTGCAACGATGGTCACCACTGGATGGTCTGGCAATTTTTCAGCGTTGAACCAGTGCTGTTTGCGGCTGGCCAGCGTTGCGCCCAAAATCGGCACCATTGCGCTCTGGCCCCGCTTGATCGTGACCGGAATGCCCACGTCGTACTGAAACAACTCGCCCCGCGCTACGCCCGTTGCCTGAACCTGAGTTGCCTGGGCCAGGTCGCGGCGGGCAGATTTGAACCGACTGCTGCCCATGCCTGGAGCCGCTAGCTCTTCGTCCAAAGCAGACTCGTAGTAGCGGTTGGCAACGTCAGAGAGTAATTCGCGCGACTCTAATTTCAAATTCTCGTATCGGCGACCTTCTTCAAAGCTGACGGGGCCCGCCACCGTTCGCGCTTCGTCTTCGACAGTGGGGCGATCGACCAAGCGGGGCGTGTAGAGGTCGTAGATAAAGCTGATGGGCTGTCCGGCGATCAGCGTCAGGGAGACATCTTCCAGATCTTCATCGAGCTGGTTGTCCACAATGCCCCAGCCCTGGATGAATAACTGCCCACTGTCGCTATTATCGGCAACATCACTACCCTCGGCAGGTGCATTGGGCGTATAGACGAGGCGATAGCTGACGCGCCAGGTAGGGCTGGGAGCAACATAGCTAACCAGCAGGTCTTGATTGGGGCGATCGAGAAAAATGGTGACGCTGCGCTGTTCCTCACGAGATTGGCTCAAGTCCAGCACATAGCGCAGATCATCGCCGCTGCGAGCGTCCAAAATATCTAGACCCCGCACCTGAGACAGCAAAAACGTCCGCAGGCTAGGCGTGCTGTCGGCTTCGCTGCCCGTGGTCATGATGGCGACTAGAGTTTGCTCTGGCTTTTTGGCAATTTGGTTTAGCCCCACCATGCAGCCGCTGACCACAAACTCGGAGCCAGATGCACTGATGATCCGCTCTTGCGCCCCGTCGGTTTCGCTGCCAGCGATATGGAGCCGCACCTGACAACCCCGCAGCGATCGCACTAGATCTAGCCAGGCCTGGCGATCGCTCAACACCAGCGGCGCTTTGCTCAGCGCGTCTTGCTTCTCTTCCGGCGTTTCGTAGGACACGTTCACCACCTGCCCATCGCCCTGCGGGAAGGCCGCCAAGCTTTTGAGGATATCGTTCATTTCCTCTTTTTTGAACGTCAAGGTGACGGAGGACTCTGGCCCCAAAGCCCCCAGGCGCTCAAAGAAACCGACCCCGTGCTTGTACAGCACCATGCGCTTTACCGGTAAGTTGGGCATGACAGACGTTTTCCTCCAGCATCAACAATGACCGAAATGACCGATCTATCAAGAACGCAGAAGAACACAGGACAGACCGGAAATCACCTCAAATACCTCGGTAGCTTCACACAGAACCTCAAAACATTGGCACTTCCTAGAGTTCCCAGCCTATTCTAGATTGAGGCAGTCTTGTCCAGATTTGCCCCCTACGCGAGAGCCAAGTTGACCAGACTTGGCCATAAAGTTTGCATTTGCTCTAAAGAAAGCGATATAGGATTGCAGCGTAGGATTTAGGATGAGTGGATGATGGATGCCAGCCGTTGTTTCACCCTACAGCCAGCAGCCCGTCGGATCAGTCACAATACTTGATCAGCCCCAAGATTCAGTTTCAAACTTCAGTCATAAAATTTCAGTCATAAAATTTCAGCCATAAAATTCAGTCACCCTGCCATTAGGCATCTCTTCCTGAAAATTTGCCACTCTGTTCTTTCGCCTTAGGTTTTGCGTCACGAGTGTGATTACCCTATCCCTTCTGCATCCGGTCAAGCAGATTCCAGCCCAGGTTTGGAAGTTTGAAAATGAGTCGGTGATTCGCATTGGGCGAGCGACCGATAACAACGTGATTCTCTACAGCGCTGTCGTGTCTCGCCATCATGTAGAGCTGCGTCGGGTTGGCGCAAATTGGGAAATTGTCAACTTGGGCACAAACGGCACCTACCTGGACGGCAAGCGAATTACGCAAGTTCCACTGACGGATGGTGCAGTGATTCGGCTGGCTCGCTCTGGGCCCAATATCAAGATTCGCTTGGGTAGTGAGAACAGTGATGATCCGCCCACGACGGGGCTGGTGAGCGATCGCACGGTTGGGCAACCTGCCTCTGATTTGCCCCAAGCCCCAACCGAAATCACCCGAGGTCGGCAGGACGGCGATCCGGACTCTCCCGATGCGGCGACTAAAATTCATCGCTCCCCTGCTCCTGGCGGGGTAATTCCAGTACCGCCCCATTTGCAGTTGCCCGATCCGCCGACTTGAGTGGGAGGCGTTGCCTCTAGTTGCCTTCTAGTACGTCCCTATCTCTCCTGGGATTTCGGGTGTTGCGAACTGCTGACTGAGCCACTGGCTGAACTGGCGAGTTTTTGAGCGGGCTACACCCAGTACCCCAGAGTTATACCTGGAATGATGCCTGGAGTCGCGCAGCAGGCAATCCAAGGGGGCAAGCGCTAGAGTTGAGTCATGGTTCTGCAAGACTCCTCTTTCAAGCCCTGCTATGACGAATCGCTGGAACAAAGACAATCCGTTTGATGACCCGCAACTGTGGGATGCTTCCAAGTCCAAGGCTGACCGGGTAGGGCTGACGTGGCTGGTTGCAGCGGCGATCGCCACCAGTCTGCTCTGGCAATTGCCCATCGGGAATTACATCCTGTATCCCTTCAGCATTTTGGCGACCTGGTTTCATGAAATGGGGCACGGACTCATGGCCATGCTGCTGGGCGGCAACTTTCAGCAGTTGCAGATGTTTCCCAATGGCTCTGGCTTTGCGGTTCACAGCGGCAGCTTGTTTCTGGGGCCCATAGGTCGGGCGCTGGTGGCGGCGGCCGGGCCGATGGGGCCGCCGATTGCTGGGGCGCTATTTATCCTGTCCTCGCGCAGCCGCCAGATGGCCCGCTATGCGCTGCTGTTTTTGGGGGCAATGCTGATTGGGTCGGCGCTCATCTGGGTGCGATCGCTCTTTGGGCTGGTGGCCGTGCCGCTGCTGGGGGCGGCAGTGTTGGCGATCGCCCTCTCCGGCTATCCCTGGCTCCAGGTCTTCGCGATCCAATTTCTGGGTGTGCAGGCGTGCGTCAGCACCTATCACCAGATGGATTATTTGTTCACCCGCCAAGCCAATATCGGCGGGCAAGTCCTCCTGTCGGACTCTGGGCAAATCGCTCAAAACCTGCTGTTGCCCTACTGGTTTTGGGGCGGGCTAATGGCGATCGCCTCGCTGCTGCTGCTGGTCAAGAGCCTCCAAATGGCTTATCGCAATTAAGGGATAGGACTTACGCAGTTGGACAATTTCTCTCGGATACAGCCCGCGAGAAATTGTCCAAAATCCAAAGAGCTTATCGCAAGTGCGTAAGTCTTGAAGGGATTTGGATTCGGGCGTGAGGTAGCAAACAGCGTTTTGCCAATCGCTTGCCTAAGATAAAATTTTGCAGCAGCTCATTCAGGGTGCTGAAACCAATAGGCACTTTGGCTGTGCAGGTGAAACTGGCCGTTAAACCTGATTCTCAACCTCGCTCCCAACGCTTTACCCCTTGAACATGGCCCGAGGCGACCAAATCTACGTCATGCGACCGCTCGCTGGCATGGACGGTGTGTATGAACACCACGGCATCGACTGCGGCGATGGCACTGTCATCCACTACAGCAAAGCCACCGAGCCGCCGACGATTCGCCAAACAGAGTTTTCGGCGTTTTCCTGGGGCAACCGGGTGTTCGTCAAGCAATACACCGTTTGCTATTTGCCCGATATCGTGATTGAACGGGCCGAGAGTCGGCTGGGCGAACAGCGCTATAGCTTGCTCGAAAATAATTGCGAACACTTTGCGACCTGGTGCAAAACGGGCCGCAGCGTCAGCGAACAGCTTGCAACCTTTGGACTCGATGCCGCCATGCTCAACCCGCGCAGTTCTCGCCGCATGATGGAAGACGCAGTGCTGGCGAGTGATCCTGCGATGGCGTTGCAACAATTTGACCAGGCGCGACGGAATATGGCGATCGCCCGCGACCAGCTCCAGCGACAAATGCAGGCAGCCCAGAAAGAGATGGACACCTGGCATCGGGTCGCAGAACTGGCTCTCAAGCAGGGCAAAGAACCCGCCGCCCGCGCCGCCCTAGAGCGAAAAGTCGCCGCCAAACGCGAACTCACCGACTATCAAACCCAGCTAGACCAACTCGACACCCTTGCAATCGACCTAGAGCGCAACGCGGCAGCTCTACATCAGCGAATTGCGCTCTCCACCGCGTCAGAGCATCAGGATTGGGGCTGAACCTGAGTTTTGCGCCGATTTCGGACTTTGGATCTTAGTTAGATTGACAATTTTGGATGAAAGCTTTTGGCAGCGCCCAAAATCCAAACTCTACAATCCAAAATCGCCGATCTTCTGGGGGACTGCCGAAAGCCTCCGCAAAACCCAACAAAGCTCCCAAAAAGCCCCCCAAAAGCCCCCCAAAAGCCCTAGTTAGCGCTGACCACTGTCGGGCGACTGCCGACCGAATGCTTGTCGATCACCTGATCAATCAAGCCGTAGTCCATCGCTTCTTTGGCAGACATGAAAAAGTCGCGCTCGGTATCGCGCTCAATGCGCTCTAGGGGCTGTCCCGTGTGCTTTGCCAGCCAGCGGTTGAGATTTTGCTTGTGGTAGAGGATTTCTTTTGCCTGAATCTCGATGTCCGTCGCCTGACCCTGGGCACCGCCGAGGGGTTGGTGAATCATAATCCGCGAGTGAGGCAGGCTCATCCGCTTGCCCTTAGCGCCAGCGCTCAGAAGAAACGCACCCATGCTGGCGGCTAGCCCGACGCAAATCGTGCAAACATCCGGGCGCACATGGTTCATCGTGTCAAAAATGCCCATGCCAGCGGTGACAGAGCCGCCCGGAGAGTTGATGTAGAGGTAGATGTCCTTTTCGGGATCTTCGGCTTCTAGAAACAGCATTTGCGCCACGATCAGGTTGGCAACGTCAGAATCGACAGGCTGGCCTAGAAAAATGATGCGCTCCCGCAGCAGACGCGAATAGATGTCAAAGGCGCGTTCGCCGCGACCCGATTGTTCAATAACGGTAGGAATCATGGAGCCTTTTCCCAAGTAGAACCTTTCTACTCATTTTAAGCCGTGTTTTGAAAGTCGTTGCTGAGGGTTTAAAGCTGGCCGCTCAGACCCGGAAAATCCTGCCCCTGCCGATCTTGCTCTATCGGCGCGGAAAGTCTTCTGGGTCGGCGATCGGGTTCAGCGGGTTGGGTGATTCGGTGGGCGGCTCATCGAGCAGGTGTCGCAAGAGCGATCGCAGCTTCATGCGACTGATATAGGGCCAGCCACCTTCGGCCTCCATATCGCGCAGCAGGGCATAGAGCGAATGGCGATTTTTAGGCAGCGTTTCTTGAAACATCGTGTCGCGGATTTCTTGATGCAGCTTTTCTAGCAGGCGCAATAGCCGCAACAGCGCAACGCCATCGCCTTCAGACGCTTTGGCGATTTCCTGCACCTGTTGGGCGATCGCCTCTAGATGGCGCTGAAGGGTCTCCTGAGGCTGGAGCGCTCGCTCCAAATTTGCCAGATCTGGATGAGATGGGCGATCGCCTCCATTATCCTGCTCACTCATGCCGCTCCACGCTCCACATAACTGAGAAACAACTGCTGAGAAACAACTGCTAAAGAACGATGCAACACCGATGAAACACTTGTTCCGTGCAATTTTCTATACATTTCTACACAATTCACGTCCCTTATCATTTGCGCTAAAGCTAGGGTTTACTCTCAAGTCTCGCCCTGAAGTCTCATGAAGTCGGTCTGTTCCACAAACAAGCGCACAAGGTCTTGTAAAATTCAACATTAGAGTATCAGACACAATCTGTTAGATTTGCTCGACTAATCTTGTTCGATCAAGCATTTGACCCAACAGACCTACGAATTCATCCACTAGAATTCATCCACCACCAAGCCATATCAAGATTGAGATATCGAGGTTGACCATGAGGTATCGCGCTCTAATTGTCGCGCTGATCGCGCTCTGTATGGGGTTTCTCACTGCCTGTAGCAGCGGCACCCCTACCGCCGCCAGCGGCCCGCTCACCTATGAGCAAATCCGAGGCACTGGTCTAGCTAACAAATGCCCCACCCTTGACACCATCAAGCGGGGTGCCATTCCGATCGACCCCAATGAGACTTACAAAATCGTCGATCTTTGCCTGGAACCGACCAACTACGCTGTGAAGACAGAGCCAGCAAACAAACGCCAAGAGGCAGAATTTGTAGCTGGCAGACCGCTGACCCGCAATACCTCTAGCCTCGACCAGGTGCGAGGCACGCTGAAGGTCAACCCCGATCGTAGCCTTACCTTCATCGAAGAAGAAGGCTTTGATTTCCAGGCCATCACTGTGCTGCTGCCCGGTGGAGAGGAAGTTCCTTTCCTGTTCACCATTAAGGACTTGGTTGCTACAACTCAGCCTGGCTTGGACAGCATCTCTGCCTCCACGGACTTCGAGGGCGAGTTTAAGGTGCCCTCCTACCGCACGTCTAACTTCCTCGATCCCAAAGGTCGCGGTCTGACAGCGGGCTATGATAATGCGGTTGCGCTGCCTGCCCAGGCCGACAGCGACGAGCTTCAGCGCGAAAATAAAAAGGCGTTTAAGACGGGTCGTGGCAATATCTCCTTCCAGATTGCCAAGATCAATGCCGCAACGGGCGAGATCGCTGGAACTTTCCTGAGCGAGCAGCCTTCAGACACTGATATGGGCGGTAAGGAACCTCTAGATGTTCGTATTCAGGGCCTGTTCTACGCTCGGATTGAACCCGCTGCGTAGTCCTCAAAGTCCTTAAGAATAACTGGCTACAGATTTTGATCCGTTAGCCTCTCTAGATTTTGAAACGAAAAGATCCGCTGGCAAGGCGCTGGCGGGTCTTTTCATGTTTGGGCTAAGTTTTTGGGCTAAATTTATGAGGTTTCCATAAAGCTGAACTTTACTAAAACTTTAAAGAGTGCAGTTTGGAATCACGCTTTTGTAAAGTCTGGATCTAGAGAGAATCATAGTTTTCACACCATGTAATCCTCAAAGTTAGAGGCTAAAAAGTTCACTGAGAACCAACTGTAGGCTCCGTATTGGGTCAGTTAAACGCTGTTTTTGAAGGGCGATCGCCCTCTTTGTCTTAAAGGCGATGTCCAGTTCACGGCTCCGCTGAGGGGCGATCGCGCTTAACGCTTTCTCATGATATTGCTCCATAATATTGCAAGCTTTCATCTTAAAATGTAAACTACTCATCAGTGAATTCCGCAGATTTGCGTTTTATCGTTTCCTCCTAATTCATTCATCAAGCCATCTCAAACTTTTAGAGGATCTATCCCGATCTTCATCTAGTGAGGCGATTCAGGTTTTTCGACGCTTCTTTCAGGTTCCGTAAAAATGCAGTTGTAGGCGTTGCCCTAAACCAAATACCTTGAATTCAGAAATTTTCTGGGGCCTCGTCAAGCGGCAGTTTTATTACTATCAAGCAACGTTACTGGGGCTTTAGTGATTAGAGTTTGTTGTCAGAAATTTAGGACGGTTGAAACCTCTGGCTTTATACGTTAGCTCACTTCTCTAAATTCGCTGCTCCAAATGTTTGCAAGTAGTAACCAGGCTCCAAGCAGCAGATAGGCTCCAGTTAACAACCAAGAGCGTTTCTGCGCTCACTAGCCTGGTTTCACAACCTGCAAGCGGCTGTTTAAGCCTCTGCTAACCTGCCGAATTTAAGTAAGCCATTGAGTCAAGTAAGCCAGGTAACTTGAGTTTCAACTTCTCAGTTTGATACCCTTGTGCCTTTCGTAGGGATGCATCTAGGTTACGGTCTCTCGGCTAACCCCATCTACCTGAATCTCGTCATGTCTACACCCATTTCTACAGAACTTAAGACCGAAAGTTTACAACTCCTGCGAGATTATCAAACCTCTCCAACTGCCGAAATCCGCAATCAATTGGTGCAACTCAATTTTGGTCTGGTTCGCAAAGAAGCGCATCACTGGGTCAATCAATGCACCGAAAGCTATGATGACCTCCTCCAGGTAGGAAGCTTGGGACTCATCCGCGCCATTGAGCGGTTTGACATGAGCAAAGGCCATGCCTTTAGCTCTTTCGCCATTCCCTACATTCGTGGCGAAATTCAGCACTATCTGCGTGATAAGGGGTCTTCAGTCAGGATTCCTCGCCGCTGGCAGGCGCTTCAGCACCAAGCTGCAACCATCACTCGCACCCTCCAGGCAGAGCTTCATCGGCCGCCAACCGATGCTGAACTTGCCTCTGCACTGCAAGTCTCGCTCAACGAGTGGCAAGAAATCAAACTCGCCTACCGCAATCGGCTGCCCCTCAGCCTCGATGCGCCCATGCGTGAAGAAGAGGAAGGCGCAACGCTGGGTGAAATGCTGCCCGATTCGCAATACCGCAGTTTCCAGCTTGCTCAGGAAGACCAGATTCGGCTTCAACAAGCCTTGTATCAGCTTGAAAAGCGAACCCGCGAGGTTCTAGAAGCCGTTTTCCTTTATGACCTGACGCAAAAGGAGACAGCCGAGCGCTTGGGCATTAGCGCGGTTACTGTATCCCGCCGCGTTAAGAAAGGACTGAAACTCCTGAAAGAGTCGATGCTGGGCGCAGAGCCAGCTAGTGCATCGCGAGAGATTGGGCGCTCTGCTTAGGGTTCAGCGTTTCTCGCTGAATTGCTCAGCTTACCTTTCAAGTTCATGGCTTTGTCAGTCCCCGATGCTGCTTCTCAGGATTAAGCAGTGTCGGGGTTTTTGCATTTTTTGATCACATCCTCAGCCAACTTCTTGCTTTCTGTAGAGCAGAAAGCGTTTAAACCGGCCCCTTAGGCACAGGCAGTAATCAACGCAAGTCTTGTAAATTGAGGTATCTCAGTCGGAAGCATTGCCCGAATGATTGGCTTATGCAGGCGGGAGAGGCTGACGCAGGTGCATAGCACGATACCCAGAGTCGATAGATTGCTGTGTGCGTCGCATATCCAGTTGTCTGAGCCAGCTTTCTACAGTTCGCATTTCTACAGTTCGCATTCTGTCAGCGATTAGGACTTGGGCTGAATTATTAAAAAACATTACGAACGAGCTACTTGCGGAGGTGACCGATGCTGACTCTGATCACACTGGTTTTGTTGTACAGGATGCATTCATATCGGAAAAATCTCGGTAATGTTGGGTCTAATGTTTCTGGATATGCTCCCAATTCGCTGATCTAAGGGCGTGACAGCATCTCTCATAAGTGTTACATTTTTTAATATTCAGATTGGGCGAAGGGTTTCTGGGTGGTGAGTATCGGAGCGTATTAGATGCTTCGTATGCTTGTTTCCCAGGCGTGTCTTCCAAAAGTTATTCACCTGATGAGTCTGCGATTAGGTTTCGGGTTCGATGCTGGGTCTGAGGTGCTTTTCTGAGAGGCGATCGCTCTGGTCGGGAGGCGGCATCTGTTGCCAAAGGGTAGCAGCCAAAGCTTAGCCATTGAGTGGTAGCTAAGGGTTCGCAATCAAATAGCAACTGAATAGCAATTGAATAGAGTCGTATCCAGCCCTCAGCGCTCTGGTCTTTGACGTTTTTGACTTCTCTCGGTTGGGTAGTTGCCCGGTAGCTGCCCTGTTTTGTGTTTTTCCAACTCCTCACGTGTCTTGTCATGAAAACGAGTCAAGCCTCCACTGATCTGGTTCGCACTTACCTTCGAGAAATTGGACGGGTTCCTCTGCTGACGCACGAGCAGGAAATTCTGTATGGAAAGCAGGTCCAGCGGCTGAGCCTGTTGCAGGACGTGAAGGCGGCGCTGTCGGAGCAGCTTGGGCGATCGCCCAGCCTGGAAGAATGGGCAGACCAGGCCGGCCTGTCGGTCGATGAGCTAGAGCAGGTGGTGGCCGAGGGCGAAAATGCCAAGCGCCGCATGGTAGAGGCCAACCTGCGCCTAGTAGTGTCTGTGGCCAAGAAATATATCAAGCGCAATGTGGATCTGCTGGATCTGATCCAGGAGGGCACAATTGGGATGCAGCGAGGCGTAGAGAAGTTTGACCCAACCAAAGGCTATCGCTTTAGCACCTACGCCTACTGGTGGATTCGGCAGGCAATTACGCGGGCGATCGCCGAGAAGGGTCGCACGATTCGCCTCCCAATTCACATCACTGAAAAACTAAACAAAATTAAGAAGGCGCAGCGACAGCTTGCCCAGCAGCTTGGCCGAGCAGCCACCGTTTCGGAACTGGCGACGGAGCTAGATATGTCGGTGAAGCAGGTGCGTGAATACCTGGAGCGGGCACGACAGCCCCTGTCGCTAGATTTGCGGGTGGGCGACAACCAGGACACAGAACTGGGCGAATTGCTGGAAGACACGGGGCCGTCCCCAGAGGATTATGCTGCAAACTCCTCGCTGCGAACCGAGCTGGAGCAGTTGATGGCGGAGCTGACACCGCAACAGCGTGAGGTTCTGTCGCTGCGGTTTGGGCTGGAAGATGGGCGATCGCTCACGCTGGCCAAAATTGGCGATCGCCTGAACATCAGCCGCGAGCGGGTGCGCCAGATCGAGCGGGAAGCCTTGACCAAACTGCGGAAACGCCGAGCCGATATTCGCGAGTATCTGGCTAGCTAGCACGAACTGAGCTTTGGGGTTCGGACTTTGAGGGGGAGTGGTGATTCGCCGCTTCCTCCTTCAGGTTCTCTAGCCGTTCTTGGCATCGCGCAATGCGCCCATTGTGGCAGCGGCGATCGCCTGGTCGGTGGCCTTGGGCAGGTGGTAGTATTTGCCCCCTGCCTGTTTTGCTAGCTCCTTAGCAAAACCCGTAGACACAAACTTATTCTCTGTGTCAATCACCAAAAGCTGAATATTTTGCGCCCGAATTTTGGTGGCAATGTCCAGCAGTTCCGCCTTAATGTCGGGCTTTTCTTCGCTGAGGATGGGTTCCCCCAGAGACTTGGCCAGCGGCACGTTGCCCCGTCCGTCGGTAATGGCCACAATCACCACCTGGCCAATATCCCCCGACGATCGGGCATTCACCCCCACGCGCACCGCCTGCGTGAGTCCATGCGCCAGGGGAGAACCGCCCCCACAGGGCATCCGCTCCAGTCGTCGCCGTGCCGAGGTGATGGAGCGAGTCGGGGGCAGCAGCACTTCTGCCTGGTCCCCCCGAAAGGGAATCAGCGCTACTTGGTCACGGTTCTGGTAAGCCTCCGTCAGCAGCCGCATCACTGCGCCCTTGGCAGAGTTCATCCGGTTCAGCGCCATTGATCCAGAGGCATCGACCACAAATATAATCAGCGCCCCCGCCTTGCGGGCCAGCCGCTTAGCGCGAATGTCCGACTCTTCCACAAACACCCGCTTGCGAGTCTGCCCATTTGTTCCCGAAAACTGTTCGTAGCGCGATCGCCGGGCCTTTTGATAGGGTGCAGCCGAGCGCAGCGTTGCATCCACGGCAATCCGCCGCGCCTTGCCCTTGGGCAACATTGGCTTGATATAGCGTCCCCGGTCTTCCGAAAAAATCAGACTGCGCGACCCAGACTTGCCGCGTCGATTCGCCATCTGAGCAAAATACAGCACCGACGGGTCGAGCAGCACGCCCTCTGGGTCAAAGATAAACTCCTCCGGGAGTTCCGGCGGATCTTGGGACTGGTCTTTGTCGTCCTCGTCTTCGTCTTCTTGCTCGTCTTCGTCCTGATCCTGGTCAGACGGCTGCTGATCCTGGGGCGGCGGGGGCGGTGGGGGCGGCTGCGGCGACTCATCTTCGGGCGGTGGCTGGAGATCCAGCGCCCGGGGCACAATCACCAGCTTCACAGCCACGCGCAGATCGTCGGCGCTGACCTCGGTACGCCCTTCCAGCGCTGCGTTTGCCTTGGCCACCCGCACAGCAAACAGTTCCGCCCGATGCCCCTGCACGCCGCCGCGCAGCGCTTCCTGAACCAGATACTCAATCTGGGTGCGGGAAATGGTGACATCCTGGAGCCACTCGCGGGCGAGGATGATCTGGGTTTTGAGATTGTCCAGTTCTTCGCGGTAGAGCCTCAGAAAATCTTCTGGCGACTGGGAATAGTCTGTGGCCCGCTCCACTGCTTGCACGCGCTGGTCTAGCCCCAGGATTTCGTCCGCCGAAAGGGCGATCGCAATTCGGTCAAGCAAATGATTTCGCAGGTCGCCCTCTTCGGGGTTATAGGTGGCAATCAGCAGTGGCGTGCAGGGATGCTGAAAGCTAATGCCTTCGCGCTCGATCTGGTTGCGTCCCTCCGTCAGCGTCGTCAGCAGCAGATTCGCAATCTGGTCATCCAGCAGATTGATTTCGTCCACATACAGCACGCCCCGGTGCGCCTCTGCCAGCAGCCCCGGCTGGAACACGGTTTCCCCCGCCTTGATGGACTGAGCCACATCCACCGAGCCGATCAGCCGATCTTCCGTTACGCCCAGCGGAATCTGGACAAAGGGAGCCGGGATGACGTGCGTGGGCAAAGAAGAATCCGCATCGGGGTCTGCATCGAAATCCGCTGCTGCTTTGACCTCTGCGTATTTTTTCAGCGTGTCATCATCCCAGGCTTCAGGTCGGAGCGGATCGGCATTGCAGCAGGAGCCTTCGATGACTTCGATGGGGGGCAACAGCGCATGAATAGCGCGGGCCATGACGGATTTGGCCGTGCCGCGACGACCCGCAATCACCACGCCACCTAGCCCCGGGTCAACGGCGCAGAGCAGCAGGGCCAGCTTGATAGCCTCCTGTCCGACCACGGCGGTAAGGGGAAAACTGAGGGGTTGATCGGTCAACGTGGCGGCAGGCATGGCGAAAATCCAGGCAGGTTCAGGCTCCCAGCATATTCAGCATATCAGGAAGCGGGGCAGGGGGTTGGGGCTAGAGGGCAGAAAAGCGATCGCTCGCCTCCAGCAGCGCCGTCCGAATTCCTGGTTCGTTCATCGAGTGGCCTGCATCTGGCACGAGAATTAGCTCCGCCTCGGGCCAGGCGCGGTGAAGCTCCCAGGCTGACACCGCCGGACACACCACGTCGTAGCGCCCCTGCACAATTACACCGGGAATGTGGCGAATGCGATCGACGTTCCGCAGAAGCTGGTCGTCTGGTTCAAAAAAGCCCTTGTTTACGAAATAATGGCACTCAATCCGGGCAAAGGCATCGGCAAACTCCGCCTCTGCAAAGCGCTCCTTCAGGTTGGCATCGGGCAGGAGCTTGCTGGTGCTGGCTTCCCAGACCGACCAAGCGCGGGCCGCCTCCAGCCGAATTGCCGGGTCATCGCTGGTCAGCCGTCTGTAGTAGGCGCTGATTAAATCATGCCGCTCCTCCGGCGGAATCGGCTTCAGGTAGTCTTCCCAGGCATCGGGATAGATGTAGCTGCATCCCTCCTGGTAGAACCACAGCAATTCCTTGCGCCGCAGCATAAAAATGCCCCGCAAAATTAGCCCCTTGCAGCGGTCGGGATGGGTCTGGCTGTAGGCGAGAGAGAGCGTGCTGCCCCAACTGCCGCCAAAGACTACCCAGCGGTCGATGCCCAGGTGCGTCCGAATTGTCTCAATGTCATTCACCAAGTCCCAGGTTGTGTTTTCGCGCAGTTCGGCGTGGGGGGTGCTGCGACCACAGCCCCGCTGGTCAAACAAAACCACGCGCCACTTTTCCGGGTCAAAAAACTGGCGATAGCTGGGCGTAGTGCCGCCGCCGGGACCACCATGCAGAAACACAACGGGTTTGCCTTGGGGGTTGCCCGCTTCTTCGTAGTAAATGGTGTGCAGGTCGGAAACCTGGAGGGTGCCAGAGTTGTAGGGTTCGATGGGGGGGTAGAGATCCCGCATGGGAGGGGGAAGGAGAGAGGGAAGAACGAAGAGAGAAAAAAGAAGAGGGAAGAACGAAGAGAGAAAAGAGAAGAGGGAAGAACGAAGAGAGAAGAAAGAAGAGGTCGGGGGGAGGGATTGGTGGTGCTAGTCTGTATCCTTATTCGGGAGTGTGGGGGGCGATGACGCGGGTGACTTGGGAGGTGCGATCGCACACAATCCAGCCATAGTCTGGGGTCACGTCGGCAGGGTTTTCGGTGACGCGAAAGAATACTTTGCCATCGGTGCGAGACTCAATGGCGAAATCCGCACGATCGGCGTAGAGAACTTTGTAGCCCCGGTCTTGCAGGCAATATTTTGCCCAGGCTTTGAGGGAGTGCTTTTGCGGCTCGTAGGGAATCGGAGGCTGGCGAAACACCTCCTGCATTGCGGCGATGAGTTGCATAGGGGCGTGGCAGCAGGATCTCAGCAAAGACAACAGATCCACCATACAAGCTTTTTCCTGTCCGGATGGTGACCGCTTGCAATGACGGCTTGTAGTCGCAGTGTGAAATTACAGAGATTACAGAAATTACTATTGAAATTACAACTCGTGGGGAATTTTGAGCGGTAGAGTTTCAGGCACGGTGTCAGGGACGTGAACCGTGTGATTCTCAGACTGTGGAGGCTGGTGCAGCAGGATGAGTTGCGCCAGAGTCTTTTTCAACTCAGTGCGGGGCACGATGGTATCTACGAAGCCATGATTCAGTAGATATTCTGAGGTCTGGAAGTCGTCGGGCAGCTTTTCGCGGAGGGTTTGCTCAACCACGCGCCGCCCTGCAAAGCCGATAGTGGCCTGGGGTTCCGCCAGGATCAGGTCGCCCAGCATAGCAAAGCTAGCCGTTACGCCGCCCGTTGTGGGATGGGTTAGCACGGGGATGTAGAGCAGGCGGGCTTCTCGGTGTCGCTCCAAGGCCCCGGAGATTTTCGCCATTTGCATAAGGCTGAGCATTCCCTCCTGCATCCGTGCGCCGCCAGAGGCACAGACGATAATCACTGGGAGGCGATCGCGCGTGCCTCGTTCAATCATGCGGGTCAGCTTTTCGCCCACGACAGACCCCATGCTGCCGCCCATAAAGCGAAAGTCCATCACGCCCAGCGCCACGGGCAAATCGTTCAGTCGTCCAACGCCTGTGGCAACAGCATCCCTGAGGCGCGTTTTTTCCTGCGTGTCGCGGATGCGATCGCTGTAGGACTTGCGATCGCGGAAACCCAAGGGATCGGTGGGCGACAGGTGTTCGTCCAGCGGGGTCCAGGTGCCTGGATCGATCAGCTGCTGAATGCGCTCGTCGCTAAAGATGCGGTTGTGATACTTACACTCTGGACAGACCATGAGGTTTGCCCGCAGGTCTTTGGTATAGGTCAAAACGCCGCAGTTGGGGCACTTGCTCCAGAGTCCGTCGGCGATTTCTCGCTCCTGCTGATTCTGGCTGATGGCACCAGCTTTGCGTCGATTTGCAAACCAGTCAAACAGAGACATGAAAAAAACAGGGGATAAAGGGTGGTGTTAAACTTCGCTGGGGCGGCGATTTATGGCATAGATCTATGGCAAAGATCTGTGGCAAAAGAGACTGGAAAGAGCGGATTGGGGAAGATTCTGTGAAAACGGGAGATTCTGACTAATCTGACTAAAGGGATAAATGGGGAGGCGTTTCTAGTGTGCAAGGAGAGGGCGATCGCCCCTCTGCGCTACTCCGGTTTTACGTCCTCTGCGTCATCAATGGGACTTAGAAGGAGCAGCGCCGTCCACCAGTCTCGCGGGTCAACCTGCACCGCCGCAGGCGTTCCCCCGCCGAAATGCGCCTGAACGCCCTGCGCCACCACCCGCGCCGGAATCTCATGGGCCGCCAGCATTTGCTGCATGAGTTCTGCTTCCAAATAAGTATTGGTGGTTCTCAACGTTGTCCAAGCCACATCCGTAGCGTATGTGATTCAAACTACGATGTTGATTCTATCAGAGGCGGGGGGAGATCAGGGGTTAGGGGTTGGGGGCCGGAGCGGTTCTGCATCCTGTCGCTTTGCCCTGAGATCTTGATTCTGGCTTTTAGATTAGCGATTTTAGATTGCCAGTTTTAGTTTAGATTGCCAGTTTTAGATTGCTAGTTTGTTGGGCTGTAAGGCTTCCAGCCATTTCTTCTGGGGCGCTGTTTGGGGAATTTAGGGAATTAGGGAATTTATTGAACAATGCCCCAAAAGAACCCCAGGTAGCCGCGAATCAGGCTCTCTCCAAAGAAGACGGCGAGAATCGCGCCAAGTGCCAGAAAAGGGCCGAAAGGGATGGGCTGGCGACGGCTGAGCAGGCCAAGGGCGATCGCCCCACCGCCCACAAACGCCCCCAGCACGCACGCCAAAAACCCCGCCAGCAGCAGCAATTTCCAGCCCAGCCACGCCCCCATCATCGCCGCCAGCTTTGCATCACCGCCGCCCATTGCGGTTTGCCCCAGGGCCACAGAGCCAACAACCGTTATCAGATCCAGCCCCCAGATGCCCAGCACTGCGCCCACTACGCCGCCCATCACCGCTGCGGCGCTGCCCATCAGTCCGCCCTGCCCAGTGGCGACCCCCTGCGACCAGCCCATCGCCGCCTGAAAGACCAACCCTGCTACTAGTCCCGATTGAGTCAGCACATTGGGCAGGGTGAGCGTATCCAGGTCGATCAGTGCCAGCGCCATCAGCCAGCTCACCAGCGCCCAGTAGCCCACCCCAGGCAGCGGTAGCGCAAAAGACTGAGCCACGGCGACAAACAGCAAGCCTGTAATCAGTTCCACCAGCGGATATCGGGGAGAAATCGACGCTTTGCACGTTCGACACTGGCCACCCAACCACAGCCAGCCCAGCACGGGCACGTTGTCGTAGGGACGGATGGGGGTGAGGCAAGAGGGGCAGCGAGACGGCGGACGCAGCAGCGACAGCCCCGCCGGAATCCGATACACCACCACGTTGAGAAAGCTGCCGACCGATGCGCCGATGAGGAACACGATCAGTGCCCTCAGTCCTTCAAGAATTAGCTCCATAGACCAAAATTAGACAAAAATTTAGACCAAAGTGACAGAAAGCCCTTGAATCCTAGTCTCTATAGGCGCTGCAATGTCAAGCTATGGCCAAAAGTCAGGGTGCTTTCCAGCAGTTTGCAATTCTTATCTTTCGGGGCGATTTTCCCCACAGTCTCCACAAGCTTTCCACAGCGATATCGAAGTTTTCCACAGGGGATCGGGCAGTTTTCCACAGGCTTCTACGGTGGCATTGGGGCTAGAGGAATTTTCTGGGGAATTCGCCAAAGGGCGATCGCCCCCTCAGAATCATCGGGCTTTAATGAAGTTGTGTAACAAAAACCGACCTCAAATCCTCATTGCGCCGTAAAACTTTTTTAAATCTAAAGCCCTCTGCAACAGTTCTTAAGGTTGACAACCCCACCCCCTCCTGGCGCAAAATGATGCGACCTGCTCAATTAAAGCGCTCCTTGGCAGAGGGGGCCGATTATCACCAGAGTTCGATTTTTCGATCTGGCGTGTCGTCGCTATCCGCCCTCTGGCGAGAGTTTGTGCTGCTTTTGTGTGCCTGAGCGTCGGGACAAAGCAGCAACTTGCTGCCTCTCCTCACCTCCACCATCAGGTGCGTGCCTTTTCAAAACCTGACCTCATTCTGGCTGGCCCCAGTCAAACGAGAAGGTTTATCGCGAGAGGGTTTATCGAGTTTGGTTCCTGCGTCCGAGCTTCTGTTTCACCATCCAAAGCTTCATCACTGAGGTTTCCCACATGAACGCAACTGTCAGCATCCTGGCCGAAATTCCTGAAGATTTGCACCTGTCCCTCAAGGGCTACCTGGAAACCCATCCCGATTGGGATCAAGACCGGGTGTTCTGTGCTGCACTGTCGCTATTTTTGCTGCAACACGTCAGCAGCAACAGCCCCACGACCGCTCACTGCTACCGTCGGGCGGCACGGGTCTACCTTGACACGCTGTTCAAACATGCCGTTTAACAAGTCGTTTAAAGGGTTTGGGGGATGCGGCTCAGCGATGCAGAGCGATATGAAGCAGCCCCCCAAATGGCTGGATTCGCTCGCGCCACACTCGACAGAATCTAGCCGTTTATTTCAAAAGCTCCCCGCCCCAACTTCAAACCTTGAGCGGGGAGTTTTTTCCTTAAATGAGCAGACGCACCCTGGTTCCACAGACAACTACGCTGATCTGTTGCTCACCTCTGCGACAGCCACGAGCAACTGTCACAGATCAGCTTTGCAGGTCAGCGCTGCGTTAAATAGTAATCAGAATTTTATGCGGCAAATTTCAAGAAATCTAAAGCCCGCCCGCCCTGGCCCCAAGTTGGCTTGATATGATCGGGCTTGCATGACTTTGACGCTGTGGAAAGAGATTTTAGATGAACTACTTTTGGTTTAAGGCCTTTCATATTGTGGGTATTGTGGCGTGGTTTGCAGGATTGTTTTACCTGCCGCGCCTATTTGTGTATCACGCTGAGGCGTATGAACAGCCCGAACCTGCCCAGAGCATTCTGAAAAACCAGTATCAGATCATGGAGAAGCGGCTCTACAGCATCATCATGACCCCGGCGATGTTGTTGACCGTGGCAATGGCGATCGCCCTTATCACCACAGAACCCGAAGTCCTCAAGGAACCCTGGCTGCACGCCAAACTTGCCCTTGTGGTCTTGCTCATCGGCTATCACCACTACTGCAAGCGGCTGATGAAAAAACTGGCGGCCGACGAGTGCAAAATGACCAGCCAGCAGTTCCGCTGGTTCAATGAAGTTCCCACGATTCTATTTATCTTGGTGGTGATGCTGGCAGTGTTTAAGAACAACTTGCCGACGGATATCGCTGCCTATGGCGTGGTGGGTCTGCTGATTGCCTTTGCCGCCGCAATCCAGCTTTACGCCCGCAAGCGACGGCTCGACCGCGAACGCGCCCTCAGTACAGAGTTGTCTGATGCCAGCGTGGGCAGTTCGACCTAGTGAGAGGATCGAGGACTGTAGCTGGGGGCGTTGCCTACGACTTGAATAGGAAAGTAGAAGGACGACTGAGTGGGGCTGGAGTTTCCAGTCCCTTTTTATTTTTTATTCGCTCTCCGAGAGCGGTAGGTTTATCGTGAAAAGTTTCTCATCAAGCGTCAGTGCGATCGCCCCTGATTGCCAGCAGTTGAGCAAATCCATCGAGCCAGTCTATCGAGAAAATTCGTTCACTAGGTATTTTGACTCCACCGTAAAGAAGCCAGCAACAAATTCATCTCAGCTTCAGTCAACTCTCAGGGAGCTTCTCAATTCCTTCATTGATCCCGCAGTTGCGCTTCCTAAGCTTGAGATAAGGGCAATTCCAACAGCAGAACTGCTCTCTCAGAACCGCTTTGGGCAATCGGATCAAGATTTCTCAGAAAAGTTCATCATTTCTTACCGAATGCTGCGTGAAATTGGCGGATGGAACTGAGTAGTAATCAGTAGAGAACTGCATCGAACCTGTGAGTCCTATGAACGCCACATCCTCTCTTCATCAAGGTAGTCATCAAGGTAGCGATCGCCCCTCCTTGCTCCAGCCCCTCTGCAACTGGCTGGATAACCTGCAAATCCGCGATCGCCAAACTGCCCACTTCATTTCTCGGCTCATTCCCGCCCAGTGCCCCTTCGAGCGCGACATCATCGTGCTAGGTCGCAAAGTCGGGCACATTCCGCCCCTGTGCAAGCTAAACCCGCTGTACGAACAGTTTGTCGGGCTGCGATTCCGCTCACTGTGCTATTTGGCCGATCAGTGTGGCGAAGACATCAGCGTCTACTGCTAGGTCGAACAGCGTCTAGACGTTAACTCTCCCCAATCTCCCAACACTTCACCCCGGAGTTTCACCATGCAACCCACCACCCCCCAAACCAAAGCCGAATTTCCCTTTTTCCTGGAATCTAGCCTGGGCATTCTGGGCTTCCTGCTGCTGATTTGCCTGTTCTAATTCGGTTTCTTGTAAGAGGCAATTCGAGCCATCCGAACAGCTATTCATTCCAATTTGGACGAGCCAGTGACTCTATTAATCTCTCACCTCTGCGCTCCGCTGCATTTCTTCCCGCATTTCCTCAAAGTGTAGCTGTCGCCGCTGCTCATATTGCTCCATCGCTTCGCCTACGGTGACGTTGATCTCGTCCCCCAGCAGCATGACCAGCGACGTGAGATATAGCCACAGCAGCAGAATAATCACCGCACCCACTGCTCCATAGACGCGGTTATAGTCGGCAAAATTTGCAACGTATAGCCGAAATAGATTGGACAACACAGCCCAGAAAATTGCCGCCAGCAGCGCCCCTGGCAGAATGGGCCGCCGCTTGTCCCAACGGCTGGGGCCAAAGCGATAGACCGCTGCAAATGTCAGGGAAATCAGCAGTAGGGCCACAGGCAGCGGCAGCAGTTGCCATAGCGTTAGCAGCCAGGGTCGCAGCGTAGGAGCCTGAATCGACACTTGGCGCACCAGCAGATCTCCGATAAACACAATCGCCAGCGCCAGCATCAGCAGCACCAATCCGCTAACGGTCAGCCCTAAAGAGACGAGCTTGGCTTTCCAAAAGGGACGGAGGCGATCGCGCGGAATTTGATGAATCTGATCCAGGGCGGTCATGGCCGCACTCGCCGCCCCCGATGCCGCCCAAATTGCCACCAAAAAGCTGAGAGAGAATAGCGTGCGATCGCGAGAGTTACTCAGTTCTTCCGTAAAAGACTGGATAATCCCCCACGCCTCTACCGGCACTACTTCGCTGACCTGATCCATCAGGCGCAGAAAGGTCGTGTTTAGCGGCTGGAACAAGCCAATCGCCGTTAAAATTGCCAGAATCGCTGGAAACAAAGCCAGCATGGCGTTGTAGGCCATCTCTGCGGATAAACCCGGCAGGCGATGAGTCGCGGCCCGCTGGGCAACTCGGCGCACCACAGCCGGACGCAGGTGCGTGAAAAACTGGAAAAATCGAGAGGGGGTGGGCATGAAATTTGTAATGACAGGCGCAATAGCAGGCGCAATAACAGGCACAGAAATTCCGTAAACGCTACGGCTCAAATCATAGCGAGTCTGCGCTCCACAGCCTCACATTTTGCAGCCTATCCTAGCAGACGGCTTTGTGGCGACGCTCCACGGACAGAAAAACGGGCCTCCACAAGCCTCCACTTCAGGAAACTCGGAAAGACCCGATTCGTAGAACTGCCCATGTCACAGTGCTCTAGTAGCGCAGCGGTCAGTCCATCAATGCATGGAAAAAACTCGCGGAAGAAATTAGAAAACCGCTAGAACGAGAACTGGAATCGCAGGTTGCCGACATACACAGGCGGGTTGCTGTCGAAGTTATTGGCGTTCCAGATGGCATAAAAGGCCGGAACCAGAGAGATGTTGTCGCTCACAGGATAGCGATAAGATACTTCAAGCTCTGCCTGGGTGCCCCCATCGCCGCCGCCCGACAGCAAAAACTGCTCACCCGCCAAATAGTCATGGGGAATCAGGAACGAAATCACGCCCAGCGCACCCCGCTTAAACAAATCAGGGAAGCCCAGACCGACCTGGAAGGACTGTACCCGCACCTGTCGGCCTTCCTCGCGGGCCACCGGGTTCACATCCACCCGCCCCCAAGAATAGCGGGCAAACAGACCAATCCAGTCGGCAATTTGCCAGTCAAAATTGGCCATCAGCGTGTCTGCGCCAGAGTCGTTCAAAAATCCACCAAAGCCATCGTCGATATAGCCGTAGGGCACTGGCTCGCCCACAGCCCCGCCAATGAAGCCGTTGTAGGGCTTTAGGCTAGAGCGGGCATAAAGCAAACGCAGGTTGAAGTTGCGGGAGGGGGAGAAGGCAAGCTGAGCCGTAATAATGTTGCTGCTGTTGAACAGACCATCGCCAGGGTTACTGGACGTATTGAACCCAAAGGCAGGATTTAAGAACTCAGCGTTTTCAGCCAGATAGCCCACGGTGAGTTGCAGTGGGTCAATAATTTTCCACCGAATGACAATGCCGCTGCCCCGGTCAATAGCGCTCAGCAGGGTGCTGCCCGACGAGTTGAAGGTAGACGCACCTGTCTGGAAGAAGGTGAAGCGATTGCCATCAAAATAGCGATAGTAGTTAAGGCGGGGGCCGATATCCACCTGTACTGCGTCACCAATCGGGAATGAGTAGAAGAGTTCCCGCACGACGACGTTGTTGGGTGTACCAGCGCCTTGGTCGGTAAAAGGGACCCCCCAGCTATTGAAAAAGCCAGACGAGACTAGCTCATTGGCAGGCGAGTTGCCGTTCCCAACCGCAAGCTGCGTGACGAGTGAATCGCGTCCTGTGAAGGAAGTATTCAGGTTCAGGTTGACGTAGTAGCTGAAGGTGAGTTGGGGCTGGTCGCGGAAAACGCGGCTGGGGCGACCGTTGGCATCTCGAATGGGCGGCGCAAAGGCGTTGGGCGCGAAGGGGTTGCGCTCTGTCAAAATGTCGCCATCGGGGAATGCCTGGGTCAGGTTCATCCAGGCATTGCCGCGCAGAACGGTGGTGGTTGAAAACTGGTTGGCTTCTAGTTCGGCTACGGCCGCCTCCAGCGCGTCTACCCGACCCCGCAGCACAGCCAATTCTGCGGCAAACTCTCGCTGGAGGGCTTCGATTCGCGCCAGGGCTTCTGGATCGAGGGAGTCGAGCCGACCCACGACCGCATCCAGGCAAGAGGCCAGACCCGCGGCAAATTCATAACGGGTCATGGCGCGGCCGCCTCGAAACGTGCCGTCGGGATAGCCTTCTAAACAATCTAATCCGCCTTCTGCCTCAGCGTTTGCCAGGTAGGCCAGGGCTTCGTAGGCCCAGTCGCTCGGCTGTACATCGGAAAACTGCTGAACCGAGGTGACCTGGGCCATCGCAGGGTTGACATCCACTGGCAGCGTGCCGCTCAGCAGCATGTCTACTGGGATGGCGATCGCCTCGCTGGTGATCTCCGAGGCCGACAGGTCTACGGCACTGGATGCGCCATCCATTTCGGGGGGCAGCGTCGAAGGAACCTCCAGCGGCTCTACCTCTGGAGATAGCTCTGGTGAAACTTCGAGTAGATCGGTCGTGGCAGGGGTAGGGTCTAGATCGGCGACTGGAGACGGCTCAGACAAGGCTGCGTCGGCCAATCTTACATGTCCCAGGTCTGACATGGGCAGGCTGGAATCGACTGCTGAACCTTCAGCTTGGGTATCCAGAGCGGGTTGCGTCTCAGCTTCGGAGGGCGCAACTGGGCTGGCGATCGCCCGGTGATCCATTCCAAATGCCCCCGCCACGACCAACGCCGCTAGCAGAGGTCTAAACACCTCAAATCTCATTTCAAAAGCTCCTCAAGCACCACGATGAACGGTCGAGAACGATCTGATACAGCATTTTCTTGCGGGGTGAGGCACATGCTGCCCTCATGAGGCAAGGGCTTATTGACCATCCCGTGTGCCTCACTAGCTTCAAAAACGCTGTAGCTTGCTAGAAATTAAGTACGTCTTAATGCATTTCTGTCGGGTCTTAAAGTATTTTATGCATCTTTGCAATGCATTTTTTCTAAATAGCCACACCCAATAGAAATCGAAACATGAAGACTTAGAGATATAACTTATCAAGCAAGCCAGAAACATTTCATATAGGCTAATCTCAGCCGAATCTCGAATTTGTATTCCGAGTCACATTTGCAAAAGAATATTCCAGTTTGCCAATCCAAATCTGAAAAGTTAAATTGCGTCGTGATTTCAGATCAAGGCATCGACAAAAGTAATTGGCAAAAAGCCCAATCCCAATATAGTTCAAGACACTTGCTGAAAGAGCCTTTCAGAGTTAAAGACGGATTGAAGAATCCTTAGAAAAGACCTCTTCCGAGGCTTTTCAATCAATTCGTAAGCTTCTTGACAAAGAAGGCATGGCGCGTGCTTACTTCACGACAACCATGCCCACTCTAGAAACACTTTTTGCAAGGCTAAATTGCTTCGCCAACTCAAATCAAACTCGAATCAAAACAGTGCATCAAGCCTATGATTCTTCAACGAAGCCCTGCGAAACTTCCTCTGCATCATCCTTTCGAGGGAGCAGCCAGCTTAGCAGGATTGCCGTCAAGCCGCCCGTGGAAATGCTGGAACCAAAGAGATTTCTGAAAAGAGGCGGCTTGCCATCAAAAATCTCTGGGGCATATAGCACGCCCAAGCCCAGTGCCAGAGAAACGGCAACAATGATCATCGACCGACGATCCAGATTTGCAGAAGACACGATGTTCAAGCCAGCAACAGCGATCGAGCCAAACATAATCAGCGTTGCACCGCCCAGCACAGGCTGAGGAATGGCCTGGAACACGCCCCCTACGATGGGCAGCAGACCCAGGATAGCGAAGATAGCAGCGACAAAGAAGCCCACATAGCGGCTGCCCACACCCGTCATTTGAATCACGCCGTTGTTTTGGCTGAAGGTGGTGTTGGGGAAGGTATTTAGCAAAGCGGCGATCGCCGAGTTGACCCCATCTCCCAAAACGCCGCCCTTGATCCGGCGAACATAGAGCGGTCCCTTCACGGGTTCGCCAGATACGGCCGAAGTCGCAGTCAAGTCGCCCACGGTTTCAATTGCCGTCAAAACGTACAGCAAAATAAAGGGAAGGAACGTCCCCAAGTCGAAGCGCATCCCATAGCGGAACGGAATGGGCAGGCTGAAGAATGACAGATTGCTCAGGGCGCTGAAATTGACCAGACCCATGAAAGCAGCGATGATGTAGCCCACCAGCAAACCAATGGCGATCGCCCCCATGCGTAGGAACCGATTCCCAGAGACGGTGAGAATCACAACAATCGCCATCACCAGCCCACCCAGCGCCAGATTTTGCCAGCTTCCAAAACTACCATCCGCCGCCCTCTGGGCCGCCGCACCGCCTGCCAGACTGATAATTCCAGTTCGGATCAGCCCCAAACCGATAATCATCACCACCGTACCCGAAACCACTGGCGTAATGATTTTGCTGAGCAGGTGCAGAAAGCGGCTCAGAATAATTTCCACCGCAGAGCCAAAAAAGCATACGCCAAAGATCAGCGCCAGCGCTTGCTCCGGGGTGCTTCCGCCCTGAATTGCGCCTGTGCCTGCGCCGATAATGGGGCCCAAAAAGGCGAAACTCGTTCCCTGCAAGCTGAGCAGCCCAGAGCCAACGGGACCGATTCTGCGGCACTGAATAAAAGTACAAAGACCGGACGCAAAGAGCGACATGCTCACGAGGTAGCTTGTATTGACGGGATCTAGTCCCAAAGCACCTGCAATAATCAGCGGCGGCGTAATGATTCCGACGAATGACGCTAGCACATGCTGAAGCGCCACGAACAGAGATTCCCCAACCGGAGGCTTGTCGTTTAGCCCGTAGAGCAGTTCCGACTTAATAATCGGTTCGCTTGATGCGGAGGTTTCCTCCAGCGTTAAATCATGATCTGCTTGTGCCATTCCCCTTCCACATCTCCTGAAATAAAAGCTAGAACAGAAATTTTATAAAACGAGGGTTTGCATCAAAGATTCGCAACCAATCAGAATTTTATTTGTGCCAAAAGATACGAAATTAATGTGTAAATCGCCTGAGATAGATGTAGATAAATGCAGTAGGAAACCAGCTTTTGAAAGGGCAGCGCAGAACCTTAAAAAAATTGGGGCAATCAGACCTTTGGCCAACAAAACTGCTGTCAGGACTGTTCCCCAAGACCTGCACCACAGAATCTTGCATTGCTGACCCTGCCCCTCTCGAAAAAAGCGCCATTCGAGCAAAGACTTGCCAATGATGCTCATCATCAAGGTGCCAGGGAATTGCATACAAAATACTGTATACAGCCCACAGCTATAACTGTAGTCGAGCGATCGCCCGGATGCTGTAGCTTCAGATACGAAAGCCTGCCTCGTTCTCATAAAGCCACGGTTGGCCGCTCATGAGGGACTGTTGGGAGATTGAACCTTGCCCGAAGTTGGGTCTCTCGCAATTACGGGGTATCTCGCAATACAAAAGATTGCTAAAACCTGCGGCTACGATACTGAGCTTGATGGCGCAAGCTCACAGATGTTTGGGAGGCGTAATGCACAGTGTTTTGGGCAGTCTAATCCGTCGATTGTGGGGAGGGTATTGGATTCGGAGTGTATTTGCGATCGGACTGGTGCTGTGGTTCGGGTTTGGTGGGGCGATCGCCGCCTATGCTGACAAAGCGCCCCAGGTACTCGTGTTTGACACGGAGCCAGAGGCAGTTAGCGTCCTGTCGGTCTACGAAACCACACCTGACACCCAGCTCAATGCCGTTTCTACCGTACTCAAGTCCAGTAAGGCGTTCTTCAAGGGTGCAGAAGGTTTTAAGGGGCTATCGGTGTTGCAGAGCGAAGACGGCTCTCGCGTGGTTGCCCTGACTCAGTGGACGGATGCCGCTAGCTATGAAGCATTTATGGCCCAGCCCGTTGAAGACTACACCAAATACCAGAAGGAGTATCAGAAAGAGTCTTCCAAAGGCGGTCAACCCCCGATGACGGTAACGCCCGCCAAAACAGAAGTATTTGAACTCGCGGATATGCAGATTCCGAGCGGCATGGTGCCTGTGATCCGCGGCCAGGGGGCGCTAGTGCAACTGGGCGAGGTCTCGGTAGCAGAAACAGAGGACTTGCCAGAGGTGCTGTCTGAGGTAGAGCAAGCGCTGCCAGCCGTCACCAAAATGTATCCGGCCCCGCGCTCAGTCATCCTGCTGAAGTCTGTCGATAATTCGGAAGCCTTGCTAATGGCCTATTGGGGCTATGCGGAGGAGTTTCAAGACCTGGCCCAGGTTCCAGCGGTGGATGTGCTGTCTGGACTGGGTGCGGTTGAAGCGGAAGATGGTGAGGAAGCAGGGGCGATCGCCCTTCCAGTCCCTCCCAAAGTCGATCAACACCTCTATAAAGTAGTGAACGTAATCGCGCCCAAGCCGCCCAAGCAGTACAGCAAGAAGTCTTATTAACCACAGAAACAAACCTGTCTGTTAAACAAGCCCGTCCTGAAAGTCCGTGCTGAAAAATTTTGTGATTAGGATTCGGGCTTGGACGAGAGCGCTGAGGGGGTGACTGTGGAATGGGCGATCGCCGGATTCATTGCCTCAAAAATCCACAAAATTCCCACACACAGCAGCGAGCTTGCCCCAACCACCAGCCAAAACACATGAGCCACCGAAGCTGATTGATCCATTGCCCATCCGCCCAGCACTGGCCCAATAAAATAGCCAATCGTCCAGCACTGAGAGCTAACGGCCATATAGGCCCCTCGCAGCGTATCGGGAGCCAGATCAGACACAATCGCCGAAAAGAAAGGCTTATAAGCCACCGAACCAATTGACAATAGACACAGCGCCACCACACCCCAGATAAACTGACCCTCCTCAAAGGAACCCGTCGCCCACAGCAGCGAAAACCCTGCCCCCCAGAGCAACATTGCCGCCATTAGCACTCGCACTCTGGGATAGGGCGTAAGCAATTGCGCCAGCGGCAGTTGCAGCAGCGCCCCCACGCCGATGTAGCACCAGGTAAACAGGCTGGCCGTACTCGACACCGACACTCCTGGTGTGGGGTCAGCCCCTGCCACAAAGTTCGTGAAGTAGAGCGGAATAGTGCTGGTGACCAGCGCCACATAGGTTGTAAAAAACACATTCGCCGCCATAAACACCAGCAGCAGCTTATCTTTCAACGCAACCAGAATGCCCTGTTCGGCCGCGCCCGGTTTTGCCTGGGGCTGCTGCCCTGGCTGCATGGTGAATTGCATCAGCAGCAGATAAGCCAGGAAAATCGCCGCGCAGCCTAGAAAAATGGTCTGCGGCACGTCCTGAATCACGCCCAGCAAAAGGCTGCCGCCAAACACCCCAGCCCCCACACCGACATATTCCGAAACGCCCATCAGCGCAAAGGCATGATGGCGCTCTTCTGGCGGCGCAGCATCCATAACCGCTGCATTAGAAGCCGTCCAATAAAACCCCAAACTAATGCCCAGCACCAAGCTCGCCACAATTAGCAGCGGCAAAGTCGTGGCCACACTCAGCATCAGCGACACCCCAATCCCCAGCGCCGCCGCCAAAACCAGCACTCGCTTGCGTCCCCAGCCAGACAAATCTGCTAGCGTGCCGCCGATGAAGTGACCGCTGACCTCGCTGACGGCACTCAGCCCCACCGCAAAACCCACAGAAGCCGCCGACAGACCAATATGGTTTACAAACAGGATCGGGATATAAAAGCTGATCAGTCCGTAGGCAATCTGGCAGAGTAGCCGACCAATTGCCTGAATCCAGACAAGTCGGTTGGCAGATTGGACAGAGGCAAACAGAAGGTTCATAGGCGGCTTCAGGGGCACGAGATTTCTTTAAGGGTAAAGGACTGGTGACTGTGTGGCTACTCCCTGGGTTCGAGCTGTCAAAACCCGCTGACACAGCTTGTGGGCAAACATCACGGTCTGCAATATCAATTTTTTAAGGGGTGCTACGACTGAAATTGCTGGAAGCTCCGCAAACGCTTGACTAGCAATCCAAAATCGCAAATCCAAAATCAAGAATCAATGTGAGCTAATGCTCTCAAACAAACGTAAAATGCCCGGAGCCAGGCCCCAGGCATTTGTCTTGAAGGTGTTTAAGCTGGAAGGTATTCGAGCGTTGTCAGAAGCGGTCAAACTGCTTTAGCAGTTCCTATTTCTTACACGACTTCCCGCTCGCGCACGTACTCTTCCGTCGTGACCGAAGGCTCAAACACGCTGTAGTAGAGCCACCCAGCCAGAACAGCACCACCAATGGGAGCTAGCCAGAACAGCCACAGTTGAGAAACGTGGGACAAACCTGCAAACAGCGCAACGCCCGTGCTACGAGCGGGGTTGACCGAAGTATTCGTCACGGGGATGCTGATCAGGTGAATCAGCGTCAGCGCTAGACCGATGGCAGCGGGGGCAAAGCCTTTGGGGGCGCGGCGATCGGTGGAACCCAGAATCACCAGCAGGAACACAAAGGTCAGCACGACTTCGATCAGCAGGGCCGACCAGAAGCCATAGCCACCAGGAGAATGCACACCCCAGCCATTCGTTGCCAGCGGGTTGGAACCGGATAGCGCAAAGCCGGGACGATCTTGGGCGATTAGGTAAATCACACCGCCAGCCAGAATTGCACCCAGCACTTGAGAAATGATGTAGGGTAGCAGGTCTGCACCAGAGAAGCGCTTGCCCGCCCACAGACCAAAGGACACGGCGGGATTGAAGTGTGCGCCAGAAATGTGGCCGAAGCCATAGGCCAGGGTGAACACCGTTAGACCGAAGGCCAGGGAAACACCCAGAAAGCCCAAGCCGAGCGGATTGCTGCCGTCACCATAGGGAAAGTTTGCTGCCAGCACGGCGCTGCCGCAACCGCCCAGCACCAGCCAAAAAGTGCCGATAAACTCGGCGATTAGCCGCTTTGTAAGGGGAATAGGAAGGGACATATTTACACAAGCTCCTCAAAAGAATGTGGCTAGGGATCTAGACACTCAATCTGTGAATTTAAACGGAATCACGCAAAGGCAGGATTGCGCTCAAAGTCAACCCCGATAAGACAGAAAACAGGTTGCTTTAGAGCAACAATATTCCATTTGGTAGCAGGATATACGTAACTGCACCGAAAGACAAGTTGTTGCGCGACACAAACGTCGCAATTTCGTCAGGAAATATTGATAGCTTAAGGAACTCATTGGAAAGCTTAATCCTGGCTGGCGACATGGATTGGAAGCCAAACCAAAAAGGCAGTGCCGGGTAAGGTGCTGGGTTCGATTAATCCACTCTCGTCGGCTGGGCTAAAGACCTGGATTTCGCCCTGCATCTGGGAAATGAGGTCGCGGGCGATCGCCAATCCTAGCCCCGTTCCAGGAATCTCGCCCTGGGACTGTACGCCGCGAAAGTGTCGTTCAAACAGATGCTCAAAGTCGGCTTTGGGAATGCCGGGGCCGGTGTCGAGAATGGCGATCGCCTGCTGGGTCTGTCCATCCAACTCGCGCTCGATGCCGCCGATCAATCGCACTATGCCACCCGACGGAGTATATTTCAGCGCATTGTCTAGCAGATTATTCAGGACTTCTTGCAGGGCGCGGCGATCGCCCCGCACAAAGGGCAGGTCGGGCGGCAGTTCGGTTTGCAACGTTAGGCCCCGTTCCTGGGCGATCGCACTGGCAGAACTGACCAACGGCGCGACCACAGCCGCCAAATCCAGTGCTTCGATCTGCATTTGTCCAGTAACGGAGCGAGGTTCTAATGAGGTTGGGACTGCCTGAGATGGCAATGCCAAGGGCGGCGATCCGCCAGAACGAACCTCTGCATCACGGGGTGGCGATGCAGGACTGGCTTCGGGCAGGGAAGCAGGGTCGAGATCGATGAGGGTATCAAACTGGCGCAGCAGATCTTGCAGGCGATCGCTCTCTCGCACGATGCCCTCTGCCACGGTGCGGTTTTCGTCCTCCGGCTGGACGCGACGTAGCAGCAGTTTGCCAAAGGTGCGAACCGCCGTCAGCGGATTGCGAAACTGATGCAGCAGGTCATCCATCTGGTCGCGCTGCTGGCTTTGCAACACCTGGCGCTGATGTAGCTCAAACTCAGCCCACTGCGATCGCTGATCCAGCAGACGGGCGATCGCCAGCGTTTGGGCGATATGCTCGACCTGGCTCTGCTCCTGTTCTCCCCAAAGACAATCCGAACAAGCGGTCACTAGCAGCCCCATCATCATGCCTTCATAGACGAGCGGCAGGACAATTTTCTGGGAGTATAGCCCCGGTTCGGCAGCGGGTTCAGCGGCACTCTGAGAGGTGGGGTCTGGTGTTTCTGGCGGGCGATCCGACTGCCGCGGGGTTGAGGCAGGGTTCGGAAGATAGGCGGGCGATCGCTCTGCATCTGCCAACAGCCGTCGGGGAGGCAGGGGGGTGCCAGACGGCCCGCCCGATAACAGCCGTAGAATCTGTTCCTGGCTCCAATCCACCGCTTCTTCAGGATAGGCAGCGACAGGCGTTAGATCAGCGTCACCGCCCGCCGTTGGGTCATCTGTTAAATACACCACGCTCAAAGCAGCCCCAAGCCCCTGCGTCAGCGCCGCAATCTGCGACTGACAAAGCAAAACAAACTCAGGGCTGGCTGGCATCAACATGTTGCAAGCTATTACAGCGTTTCTGAAGCTGAGGTACGTAGAGGGGCACAAAAACCTTTGCCTTTCCAGGGTGGCGCGTACCTCGCCCTGCAAGGAAATGCTGTATGCAGTTTCAAAAGGGATTGCAAATGCTCTATCCCCATTAGCCACTCATTATAGAAGCGATATGAGCGTCAGACGGATTAAAAACGGGGCGAAGCAAGCTCTAAGAGCGCCTTACCAACTTACTTGTCTGTTAAATAAATTGGCTTTGCTTACACGTTCGATCAAGAAAGCTGAATCAAGGAGGCATTTGCTCAGGGCCTGTGCCAAGCACCTGTACCATCAGACAAATGACAAACAGCCCAGCCTGAGCGGGGCTTCGGCAGGTTTACAGTGCCTTGGACAGGCGGCAGAGTATAACGAAATATTAAGCCTCGCCGCAGATAAATTAAGCAATTCTGCGAAATATCGGGGCTTCTAAGCCGACATCTCTAAGATTTTATGTCGGTAGGTTAAAAGAAGTTGAAATTTTGAGACTAGGACACTATACTGGCGACGGTTTAGTTTTTTGTAACTACAGTTACATCTATTCCTAGAGAGAGAGGAGGTCAGGAGGTTGGCAAGGAGACGTAAGCGTAAGAGTCGTCGCCGCCTGGAGGGGCGTAGAATCCTGGAGTTGGTGCCTCAGTACAGTATTGAAAGTGGCGAAGATAAACCCGTCACGGCTGCTAGAAAGTTCATTCAGGCTGAGGGCATTGCGCCACCGGCCTTGCTGCTCGTCAAGCGAAACGAACACACCACTGATCGCTATTTTTGGGCAGAGAAGGGGCTTTTTGGGGCGCAGTATGTCGAGGAAAACCATTTCCTGTTCCCCAGCTTGCGGCTGTCGGAAGATGAGTCCGATGAGCTTTCACTCGCTTCAAGTCGGTAATCTCGCTTCGGTTCTCAGCTAGCGCAAGTAGTTTGAATGGTTCATCCGCATCTTCAAGGCTCTTGTGACGTTCAGGTGTCGGGCGCTGTTCAATCAGTGTAAGCGGCGAATAGCTAGATAAATTCTAAATAGATAGTTAGAGCCTGCTAGTCCGATTGCAAGGATGCTCAGGGCAGTTTGGATCAGAACCTGTAAAGCTGCAAGCGCATGAATTGAGACAGCTTAGAGAAAATCAAAGCAAGCGGTTTTCAGATTTCATCAGAAATTGCTGGCTTTTTCAACTAGTGGGACGCGGGGCTATGCATTTAGCTCCGCTTTTTTTTGAGCTTTAGGGCTGAGGTTGGAGAGGTGGATTGTAGGCGATCGCCCAAGCATTGAACCAGGAGTTCACTGCGTTCGCGTTTTAAGTTGAATATTAGATTGGGTATTACAGCATTTTCTTGCGGGGTGAGGCACATGCTGCCCTCACGAGGCAAGGGCTTATTGACCATCCGTGTGCCTCACTAGCTTCAAAAATGCTGTAGTTGGATATTAAGTTGACACTAGGGATAACACCGTTGCCAGACCGTCGGTGTAGTTTATGTAACTAACACGCACCTTTTGCCCAAACACAACGAAAAACGTTGTAAAGCTTCATGATTTTGCGTCTCGCTCGTAGGCAAGCTGGCCGGCGATGTAGGTCGCGGCGATCGCCCGTTCATCTCCCAGGATCATTGTGGCAAAGACCGCGTCTGCCATTTCCTGAAAATCAGCGGGCACGGCCACTGGGTTCCGCTTTGCCAGGATCGGCGTGGATTGCAGATCTAGCGCCACTAGGTCGGCTTCTTTGCCCACCTGGAAGTTGCCAATTTTGTCGTCTAGCAAAAGCGATCGCGCTCCCCCCAGCGTCATCATGTAAAACGTCTGGAACGCAGACAGGCGATCGCCCCGCAGTTGGGTCACTTTATAGGCTTCGCTGGCCGTCCGCAGCATCGAGAGGCTCGTCCCGCCGCCCACGTCGGTCGCCAGTCCCACTCGCACGGGCGCTTCAGGCGATTTGGCCTTTTTCAGGTTGAACAGGCCACTGCCCAGAAACAGGTTCGACGTGGGGCAAAAGGCGATCGTCGCACCCGACCGCGACAGCCGCTCAAATTCGGAATCGCTGAGTTGGATGCCGTGGGCAAAAATCGAGCGATCGCGCACCAGCCCAAAGGATTCATACACATTCAGGTAATCGGTACACTCTGGAAATAGCTCCAGAGTAAACGCCACTTCTTTGAGATTTTCTGACAGGTGCGTGTGTAGATAGACATCGGGAAACTCTTCCAGCAGCTTGCCCGCCGCCCGCAGTTGCTCTGGCGTAGAGGTGATGGCGAAGCGCGGCGTGATGGCATAGAGGAGGCGATCGCACTTGTGCCACCGCTCAATTAGCGCCCGACTATCTGTGTAAGCACTCTCAGCCGTGTCTGTCAGATACTCCGGCGCGTGGCGATCCATCATCACCTTGCCTGCCACCATCCGCAGGTTGCGCCGCTGCGCCTCTTCAAAAAAGGCATCCACAGACTCCGGAAACACCGCCGCCAGCACCACCGCCGTCGTCGTGCCATTTTTCACCAGTTCCTCTAAGAAAAAAGCCGCCACCTGACGGGCGTAATTCTTGTCTTTGAACTTTGCCTCCGTGGGGAACGTGTACTTATTTAGCCATTCCAGCAGTTGTTCGCCGTAGGCCCCAATCATCTCTGTCTGGGGATAATGCACATGCGTATCGATGAATCCTGGAACCAGGAGGCGATCGCGCTGATGGGTCACGGGCACATTCGGATACTCCGCCCGCACCACTGCATATTCGCCCAGCGCCCGGATGCAGCCGTTTTCCAGCACCATTAGCCCGTCATGAATATAGCGGACGCTTTCCGATTCAGGCACGTAATAGGGATCATCTAGAAAATCGAGAAACGCACCTCGGATGGCATGAAGCGTCGAGTCGGTAGAGGGGTTGGCGTAGGCGAGGGTCATAGGATAGAAGGATTCAGAGGTCAGGAGTCGCAGGGCAAAGGCCCCGAAGGGAGCAAGCTCAGAGACTTCCGGGGCACGAGTCCTGAAGCCAAATCCCCACTACAAAAGCCTATGCCCAGATTAAGGGGTTTTGTCCAGGCTGCTGTAGCGTCGCTATCAGTCAAGTGCTGAAAACGGGTGCTGAGAAATTTTGCCCTTCAAAAACCAGGTAGCGATACGGATCGCTCTCGCAAGAATGACTGCAACTCTTCGCGGGTGGGCAAAGACGGCTGTGCGCCGGGCCGGGTGACGGATATAGCAGCAGCGGCGGCGGCCTGCGTAGTTGCCTGGCGCAGACTCAGCCCGGCGGCCAGTCCGGCAGCCAGCCCCCCATTAAAGCAGTCACCTGCGGCTACGGTGTCTACGGCCTGCACCGGAAAGCTAGGAATTTCAAAAGTTTCATCCGTCGTTATGCAGACCGCTCCGGCTTTGCCCAGCTTGCTAATGACAGTGCCCACCCCCCGCTCGTGCAGCACAGCCGCCGCTTTTTGAGCCGACTCCAGGTCGGTCACTGGGAACCCCACAAGCTGCCCCGTTTCCACCTGGTTGGGCGTGATGATGTCAATTAGGGGAAATAGCTCGTCGGGCAGATCCGTGCGGGCAGGGGCGGGGTCGAATAGCACCGTCACCCCGGCAGCTTTGGCGGCTTTGGCGGCGGCGACCACTATCGGCAAAGGAATTTCCAGTTGCAGCAGCAGCACCTTCGTCTGGGGCAAAATTTCTGCAAGCCGCGCCACGTCGGATTCATCCACCCGACCGTTTGTACCGGGCACTAGAATAATCGTGTTTTCGCTAGCATCATCCACTGCAATCATGGCGATGCCGGAGTGGGTGCTGGAGTCAATCAAGATGCGATCGCACGCCACGCCGCTCTCCTGCAACCCCCGCAGCAAGTCCTGTCCAAAACCGTCGCCGCCCACGCGCCCCACCATCGCCGTTGGCACACCCAGCCGCGCCACCGCCACTGCCTGATTTGCGCCCTTGCCCCCCGGCACCGTTTCAAACCTATGCCCCGTCAGCGTTTCGCCGGGCTTGGGCAGACGCGGCGTGCGGGCGACGAGATCCATATTGAGGCTGCCGAAGACGATGACGGACATGGGGAATTAAGAGGGAAGAGGGAAGAACGAAGAGGGAAGAAGGAAGAAGGAAGAACGAAGAGGGAAGAAGGAAGAGGGAAAGGGTTTCGTTTTTGGGTTTTCCCTTTCTGTGTCAAGCAACTCATCATCCTGACCCTTTATCACGGACTCGCCAGGCGCATCAGCGCACTCTTCACCGCTGGTGGCAGCACGCGCATGATCTTGCCCTTTTCGCGATCGACCGCGACAAGCGTAACCTGGGCGGTGGCGTAGAGGATTTCGCCATCGGGGGACTGGATGCGGTAGTCGCAGTTGAGGCGCACGCCGTCCATCTGCAACCGAGTGCGGACGATCGCCCCTTCGCCCATCTGGATGGCGCGGTGATAACGCAGCGAAAGTTCTACGACGGGCAGTTCGCAGCCAATCGCCACGAGGTCTTCATAGTTCACGCCGATGGAGCGCAGATACTCGACGCGGGCTTCTTCGAGCCAGGCAATGTAGGTGCCGTGCCAGGCTACGCCTGCATAGTCGGTGTGGTGGGGCTGGACGCGCACAGGATAGTCAAACCAGGTGTCGCTGACGGCGACGGCGGGCTGGATGGCATGGGTGGGAAGTTCGGTCATAGATGCGCTGCAAACAGGTCAAGAGTCCTCCTCAGGCGGCCGGACGCGAGGCGCGGCCTCCTCTATGCTATCAGCGCGATTGGGACAATTTGCCAGAGGGACGCAACTGAGGGAGGGGAGAGGCTAGGCGGGCGTGAGGGGCGATCGCCCGGTCATATCGCCCGGTCATGGGGACATGACTCCAGCAGGCTGATGCCAGCAGTGCGCCTATGCCACAAGCTGCGCTTCCGGCAGATAAAGCCGCTCCTCGTCTGCGTCATACTCAAATAGTTCTGCATAGCGTCCCCAATCTACAGCGGTCGCGAACTGGCGCTCTGCCTCGGCGTGGGGAAAATGTTCGTCCCACAGATCCAGGAAAAAGTCTGCCCGCATGGAGCCGTTTTGCTTTTCGCGTAGGGTGCTGCAAATACTGTCAAACACGGGCACATGGCGCAAAAGCTGCTGTCGGAACAGGTCTTTGCTTTGCAGGATGGTGGTGGTGGCAAAGTCTCGCCCCACTTCCGTCAGCCTCACATCTCCGCCAGCGACCGTTGCAAAACCCAACAGAACGGCCGCATCCAAAATGGGCAGCAGATCATCGACCGTTAGCCCCAGGCGCTCGGCCAGGCGGGGCAAATCTTCCTGTCCATCGGGCTTTTCCACCAGCAACTCCAGGAGGCCGCTGATGCCGCCGACGCGGGCGTGGGGTAAGTGCATTTCGTAGGGCGATCGCTGCACGCTGCTGGCCGCCGCACCCTCGAATCGGGTGGCAGGAACGGGGCTGGCGGCGACTTCTCCAGCCACTCCCAGTCCAGTCACCTCCAGGTCGGGGTTGGTCATGACGGTGTAGAGATAGTCCACCAATGCGGTGAACCGGGGATGCGTGCGATCGTGGGAGCGGGGCAGATCGACCGTGACAATGCCGCGAATGCAGCCGGGCCGCGCACCCAGCACCACAATCCGATCGGCCAGAAACACGGCTTCCTCGATGTTGTGGGTGACGATCAAAATACTTTGAGACGGGAACTGGCCTGCATTCCAGAGATCGTCAATTTCGCCCCGCAGGTTTTCTGCGGTCAGCACATCGAGGGCGCTAAACGGCTCATCCATAAACAGCACTTTGGGCTGTAGCACCAGGGCCCGCGCAAAGCCGACCCGCTGCTTCATGCCGCCCGATAGCTCCTTGGGATAGGCGCTTTCAAACCCATCCAGCCCCACGAGGTCAATGGCATCGAGCGATCGCCGTCGTCGTTCTGCCAGGTCTACACCCTGAGCATCCAGCCCCAGTTCAACGTTTTCCTGCACCGTCAGCCAGGGCAACAGTGCAAAGCTCTGAAACACCATCGCTACGTCGGTATTCGTTCCCTTGAGGGGCTGTCCGTTACTGTAGACCCTACCCTCGCTTGGCGAAAGCAACCCCGCCATGATTCGCAGCAGCGTACTCTTGCCACTCCCGCTGCGGCCGAGTAGCGCCACGACTTCCCCAGCATAGATGGCAAGATTGATGTTGCTGAGAACCGTGAAGCTTCCTTTCCCCTCAGGAGATGCAAAGCTTTTACTCACCTGCTCAACGGCAATCAGGGGGGTGTCTGGAAGAGTCTTGGGGGGCATGGGGCACTCCTGGAAGCGGATGTTTCAGAGGAATTTTTCTAGATTTCTAGAGATGATATTTTGTCTCAGCTAGTTCATAGAGTCGCCGCCAAAACAGGCGGTTGAAACCGACCACAAACAGGCTCATCATGGCAATGCCCAGCGTAATGCGGGGCCAATCACCCAGGGTAGTGGCTTCGGTAATATAAGTCCCCAGCCCCGTGGCGGTGAGGGTACTAGACCCCCAGGATACAATCTCAGACACGATGCTGGCGTTCCAAGCACCGCCGCTGGCTGTGACCCCGCCCGTTACCCAGGCCGAAAAGATGCCCGGAATAATCACTTTTCTCCAGCGCTGCCAGCCTCGCAGCCCCATGTTGTCTGCCATTTCCCGGAGGTCGGTGGGAATTGTCTGGGCCCCAGCGATGGAATTGAACAGGATGTACCACTGAGCGCCCAGGGCCATCAGCAGAATGCTGCCCCACTCGATGCTGATGTTGGTGCGGATAAAGAAAAGGGTGGCAAAGGGGAAAATAAAGTTTGCGGGGAAAGACGCGAGGAACTGCACGACGGGCTGCAAGAGTCGTGCCAGCTTGGGATTGAACCCGATCGCCACGCCGATGGGAGTCCAAATGATCGTGGCAATGACCATCAGCACCATCACCCGCAGCAGGGTCAAAAGCCCCAGCCAAAAGGTTTTTAGGACTTCGGCGGGGCCGACTGTTCTGAAGATAAAGTGCAGCATCCAGGCGATGATTGCGCCGATGATCAGCAGTAATAGCAGATTGAACAGGCGATCGCCCTTTTCGCCAGGCCCATCGCTCTCTGGATAGGTGCTGCGTGGTGGCGTGAGGGCCGACAAGACCCGCTTGGTTGATTCTCCAATCGGCCGCAGCAGCCGCCCCAGCGTGCGCGGGATACGGGCTGCTTGCAGCAGGTCGTACACCCAGGAAGTGGGCGACGCAGCCCCAGCGCTCTGCTCCAGGCGGAACTTGTCTGACCAGACGACAATCGGTCGCCAAAATAGCTGATCGACCAGCAAAATCACAATGGCAATGGTCAGGATGGCCCAACCCAAGGCAGAGAGGTTCTCCTGGGCGATCGCCTTTTCCACGTAGGAGCCAATCCCCGGCAGCGTGTATTCCTGATTCAGCACGCTGATGGCTTCGCTAGCCGCCACAAAGAACCAGCCCCCGCCGAAGCTCATCATGGCGTTCCACACCAGCCCAATCATGGCCGACGGAACTTCCAGCCGCGTAAACCGCTGCCAGCCCGATAGCCGATACAGCCGAGCGGCTTCCATGAGTTCCTGTGGCACAGTCCGCAGCGACTGGTAAAACGAAAAGGTCATGTTCCAGACTTGGCTGGTGAAGATGGCGAAAATCGACGCGGCCTCCAGCCCCAGCAGGCTCCCTGGAAATAGCGCAATAAACCCTGTCACCGTAATCGACAGAAACCCCAGCACAGGGACAGACTGCAAAATATCCAGCAGCGGGATCATAATCCGCTCGGCGCGGCGGCTTCGGGCAGCAATATACCCATAGATCAGCGTAAACAGGGTGGAGAACGCCAGCGCGATGAACATCCGCAGGGTCGAGCGCCCGGCATAGTAAGGCAAATTGCGCGGGTCGAGGTCGATTTCGGGTGAGACTTCGGGCGGCGCAAAGCGAACCATCATGTCTGCCCCCAGACGACCGATCAGGGCAAGCAGGGCGATCGTGCCCAGGATCACGGCGATATCGGCAAGGCCGAAGGGGAACCGTTTGAGGGCTTCAGGTGTGGGGAAGGTACGCATGGCGCGGATATACTCGCTGGGCGGACATTGAAGGACTTTAGAGGTACTTTAGAGCATCTCAGATTAGAGGAAGAGAATTTGGTTGGGCAAGATCAGTAGAACACGCAGTCTACGGCAGAATAGGCGATCGCCCTTGCTTGCTCTCCAGCTACGTCGATTACGTCTACGTCAATCTGACACATCAATCTGACACATCGATCTGACTCTTGTCTGAGGCACGTCAATTTTTACATCATTTCCGCCGCAGCCCAGACCGCCGTATTTTAAGCTGGAATACGGATATTGCAAGGGATTCGGGCATTGGGGCGATCGCCGGCCTATTCATCTGGATTGGCATCGTTGCGATGTTTCGGTGAACGTTCCAGCGCGTGTTTTGTGAATGTTCTAGTCATTTGAGCATTCTTTTTAAGACATCTGTTCTGACTTAACTTGTTCTGACTGAAAAGCTGTTAAGAGGCAAGCATGATCGAGAAAATTTTGCTAGCAAATTCTGGCACTGGGCATACCGAAGAAATGCTCAAAAGCCTGATGGAGATTCCGATTTTTCAGGCGGCAACGGTGACCGTGCTGCACGTCGTCCCGCCGCAGGTGACGGCCGATGACATGGTAGCCAAGTGGGAAGAGGGCGGCAGGATTTTGTCTCAAGCGATCCAAAACTTGAAGCTTGACCCGGCGCGGGTGACGGCAGTGCTGCGTGAGGGCGAACCCAAAGACGTGGTGCTAAAAGTAGCGGATGAAGTGGATGCCGACCTGATCATCATGGGATCTCGCGGGCTGAAGCGGATTCAGTCAATTCTGGAAAATTCCGTCAGCCAGTATGTGTTTCAGCTTGCCTCGCGGCCAATGCTGCTGGTGCGGGATGATCTCTATGTAAAGAAAATAAACCGCATCATGGTGGCGATGGACAAGTCCGACTCGGCAAAGGAAACGCTGAAGCTGGCTATTACCTTCCTGCGCGACATCAAGGGCGGGCAACTGGTGCTGGTGCATACTAACCCGGAGATGAAGCTCAAGCCGGGTGAAATTGCGGCGAACCCAGAGGAAGATCCGGTGCTGATTCCGGCGATCGCCGAAGCCAAAAAATACGGCATTTCCTACAAAACCGTCGCCCCCGAAGGCAAACCCGGCGAACGCATCTGCCAACTGGCAGAAGACCTGAACGTAGACCTGCTGATGCTCGGTTCGCCCGATCGCCGCCCCACCATTGCCAAGGGATTGCCCGACCTGGATCGGCTGCTGGGGCAATCGCTGTCGGATTATGTGCGGGTGTATGCGCCGTGCCCCGTGCTGCTGGTGCGAATTCCGAATCCGTAGCCAGGAGCGACCGTTCACAACAGGACGTACCTTAGCCGATCGCCCTCAGGTAGGCAGCGCTGAGCCGGTTCAGGTAGTTCTTTAGGCTGAAGTTCTGGGCCACCTGTTTCCCGGTTTCTGCGAGATGGTCGCGTAGGGGGCGATCGCCCAAGATTTGTTCTAGCTTGGCTTGAATATCCGCCACGTCGTAGGGATTCACGTACAGTGCCGCCGGGCCGCAGACCTCTGGCAAGCAGGACGCGCTCGACGTGACCACCGGACAGCCCATCGTCATCGCCTCGATCGGCGGCAGCCCAAACCCTTCGTAGAGCGACGGGAAGACAAAACAGTACGCACCCTGATACAGATAGCGCAGGGCATCACCGGGGACATATTCCAGCAGGCGCACGTCCTGCTTGGCACCGGGGTCAAACAGATAATCCAGCCGCCCCAGGTCGTCCTCAAAGGACCAGGCCTTTTTGCCCACGATCACCAGCGGCATCTCTGTTTCCAGCGCGGCGTAGGCCTCCAGCAAGCGCCCGACGTTCTTCTTGGGTTCGATCGCCCCCACAAACAGCAGATAGTTCTGATAGCCGAGCCGATAGCGCTTCAGGAAGTCGCCGATTTCCTCTGGCGTTGCGTCCAACGGCTTAATATTGACGGGCTGGTAGGTGACAACGATTTTGTCGGGGTCGGCATCAAAGTAGGACAGCACATCTTTTTTGGTGTGTTCCGACACGGCGATCGTGAGGGTGGAATCCTTGAGCGATCGCTTCACTTTGTTGTAGAAATCCTTCTTGTTGTCCAGCGTGGTATAGGGCAGGCGCAGCGGAATCAAATCATGAATCGTGGTGACTTTCTTTGCACCGGGAATGCTGACGGGCAGGGGAAACGTGGCGTGCCACAGGTCGATTTTTTCGGGAATTGTCACCTGAGTAGACCGTCCAAACAGGTTGAACGCCGCATTGGCGACGCTGTAGCACTTGGGCAAGTTGTACGACCGGGCAAGCTGAATGAAATCTTCGGTAAACTTGCCCTGCTTTAGCACCACCTCGCCCACGGCTTCCCGCCGCCACGCCCGATAGAGCGACGGCATGGAGGATTTCAGCAGGTCTTTGATCAGCATCAGGTTTTCGACTAGCTTGCGCCCGCCCACGTCCTGCTCGTCAAAAAACAGCACCTCGTCCAAAATCGGGTCTTTTTTGTTGCTGTTGCGGCTGAGCAGCACGTCCACATCCGCCCCCAGCACCGTCAGCGCCCGAATCAGGTTCACCGCGTAGGTGCGGATGCCCGTGCCCGTAGTCAGTTGCAGGTTGTAGCCATCAACGAGAACTTTCAGACCCGCCAAGACAGGTTCCGCCAAGGGCGGCTCTGGGGGGCGATCGCGCTCCACAGGTTCCACCGCATCCGCCTTGGACACCGCAGGCACCGCCAGTTCCTTCAGCGCTGCATCTACCATTGGCTGCCCGTCCTCTTGCCGCTCGCTGATGTTGCCCCAAGTCGAACCCTGCTCCGTAATCTGGAAGCTCCGCACCAGCCCCGGCACGCAGACCAAGTACTTGCCCCGCTTGGGAATGGCATGGGGCGACCAGGCAGTGATCCACCAGTCCTCATCGGCTCCCTGACCCGGCTTGCCGCCCGTCGGCTTGGGTGCGCCCAGGTACGGCGTAGGAATCGGCATCACCCCAGCCCAATAGTCCCGATGGGCGTGCAGGTGTTGCCCCGGCATAGAGCGCTTAAACAGCACTTCGTACCCGGCAATGCTGCCCTTGGCAAAGGTGGGATGCTCCAGCGCGTCGCGCCCTGCCAGAATCGGTCGCTCCAGGGGGTCTTGGATCTGCTCCAGAATCTTGAACAGGTCGGGATGCACGTCCACATCGTCCTGGAAGTAGGAAATCCAGTCGATGGCGGGGTCGGCTAGCCAGTAGCCGATGCCGACGTTCATGGCGTTGGGCAAGCCGCGATTTTCGGGAATGTGGATGAGGGGAACACCGTGTTCGTCGGCAATACGCTGATTCTCGGCGGCGTTTTCGGGACTGGAGGCATCGTCCACAATCACCACGGGCGCACCGAGCTGAAGGATCTGGGGGAGCGATCGCCCCAGGCTCTCTGGTCGGTTGTAGGTGGTAATCGTCACGCCATAGCGAATCGGCTTTACCTGGCCCCGCTGCTGCGCCTCCACCACCGCAAGCTGGTTCAGCAAGGGCTGGAGGTGTACCCCTGCTGCCTTCGGCGCGTTCTCCGGCGGCTGCTTGGCAAACACCACAAACACCGCATTGGCAAAAATCGGCTGAAACGTCCGCAGCACCTCCAGCGCAAAGGGTGGCTCGACCTCCGCTACCATGCCCTTGTGCATCACCACATAGTCGAAGTGAGACGGCGGCAGCAGGTAGGTGATGTTGTAGTGATAGTTGCCTGGAAAGAACTCCATGAACTCGTTTGGCGCAAGAATCGCGTCGAGTTCATGGGCATGTTGCTTCAGGAAATCGCGGGTTTCGATCCAGGCGGGGTCAGTGAGGGGAAACGGCATTTTAACCAGAGACAGGATGAACCAGAGACAGGATGAACCAGGGAAGAGAGGGCTTCTCAACCTCCCATCATCCCATCATCCTCGCGTTCCTACGCTCTTCCCCTGGCCCCTACCTCCGAGGGCACCGTGCGCCAGAGTTGTTCTAGATGGGTGGCGGGCATGGTCAGATAAAGCACGTCCCCGGCTTGCAGCGTCACGTCCAGCAGGTTCCAGCCGTGGGTGGTTTTGCGTTCGGCCTCTAGGTACAGCGGCACAAAATCGACATCCATTGCGGCTTCCTTGAGGGGGCGATCGCAGAAGGGATGACCCGGCGTGATTAGCGTTGCCAGGGCCACCCACAGGCTGTCGCCGGCCATACCATTGCCCAGGATGCGGCCGCCCAGTGCGGCCGCTGCAAAGGAGGGAGCCGCCAGATCCGCCGGACTCAGCACGGCTTCAAAATCAAATACCTGCTCTGCCAGCGGTGCAAACTGGGGGTCCTGGTTGCGAACGATGACGGAAATGCGGGGCGCAATCCCCTTGGCCGTCAGGGCAATTTCCAGATTGGCTACGTCATCGCTGGTGACAGCGATCAGGGCCCGTGCTGAAGCGATATGGGCATCCTGGAGCGTGCAGGCCAGACTGGCATCGCCAATAATCACAGGCACTCGCAGCGATCGCACGGCGCTCAAAAAGCGATTGCCTGGATCTTTTTCAATCACCACTACGCGGCCACCGCTGGCGTGGAGCTGGCGCACGGTTTGGATGCCCACGCCGCCCAGCCCGCAGACGATGTAGTGATTGCGGCGGGGAATGGGGGCCGACTGCCAAAGCTGCCGTAGCCGAGTTCCCAGCACCAAGTCGTTCAGCAGGGCGTAGCAGATGCCAACCACGCCCGTACCGATCAGCATCATCGACACCGTGAACAGTTTAATTTCGGGCTGCGCTCCTTCGGCCACGCCTTCGTTGCCGCCTGCCCCTGTGATCATCCCTACCGAAAAGTAGAGGGCATCGATGAAATCGGCGCGGACATGCTCGGTGTAGAGCAGCGTAGCCCCCAGGATAGCCGCGAGCAGGAGCAGGATGGCCATTACTGTCGGGCGGACATGCTGCTGAAATTGGCGCAGGTGGTTGCCCCAAACGAGCAGCGTTTCACTGAGCGATCGCCCGCTGACTTGGGCTTCGGGCTTGGTAGCCACAATCAGGCGATCGCCCCATTGCAGCAGTTGCCCATGCACCACCCCCGACACCAGATCCATGCGGCTGTTTTCTGGCAGGTAATAGATCAGCATCCGCGAACGGTCTTCCCAGAGCTCGCTTAGCGGTCGCCCCAGCCAGGGATGGGTTTCGTCGATAAATTCCTCCCGCATCGGCCAGACCTGATCAAACAGGCGCAGTTGCCCAATCGCCCGACTGCCCATCGCGGCAAAGGCAAACACCGGAGCCGCCAGCGCCGCCACGCTCATGCTGACGTGATCGGGCAGCGTGTGGTCGAGGCGATCGCCCAGGCTGGTGTTAAACAGGCGGTTGATAATGCGAATGCGAGGATTTAGCACTCGCGCCTGCGTCAGCACGGCCAGATTTTGCGCGTCGTCGCTGCTGGCCAGCACCAGCGTATGAGCCTCTTGCACGCCTGCTTCTAGCAGAATCGCTGCCGATCGCATGTCGCCTACGATGATGTCTGCCCCGCCCTGCTCTGCCTGAGCCAGCGGGCGACTGTTGATCCCCACCACCGCCGCACCCTGCTGCTTTAGCAGGCAAAAGATCTTGTATCCCGCTCGACCCAGACCACAAACGATAATTCTTGGTTTCATGAATTCCTGATTGTCAGCCATACGCTCTGTCAGCGGGACGCAAGGGTTGATGGTTTATGCCTGAACAGGCGATCGCCCGCTGCGCTCCAACGTCTCGAAAAACCAACATCTCGAAAAACAAACTCAACAAACAGTCTTGAAAAACCAGGCTCGAAAAAGCAGCTTCAAAAACAGCCCAGAACGGCCTTCAGGCACAAGTTCTGATCTACTGATCTACCAATTTTTTGGCAGGCGGTGCGGGCAAACTGTAGCCCCAGGCACGATGCTGCAAATGTTTACCCAATGTAAAGCTTTGGGACTTTGAGGTTTACAGTTCTCAGGGGGGGAGAGGGAAGAACGAAGAGGGAAGAACGAAGAGGGAAGAACGAAGAGGGAAGAGGGAGGGTTCTTGAGGTGTGTTGAGGGATGAGATGGGGCGATCGCTCTGTTGCTAGCGCCCGTCCCCTGATAGCGTTCCAGTAGACTGGGCACACTAAGCGTGGACTGTTGATAAGACACCCCACAAATCCCTTCACAACTCCTTCACAACTGGTGATTCCTATGCGTCCTCGCTCCACTCCTGGCGCAATTCGCCCCAAAATTAGCACCATGCCCCGCCCCAAGACGGAAGCCGCCGCGTTTCTGGATTTGTACAAGCTCTCTGTCGAAAAGAAGCGGCTCCAGCAAGAGCTTCAGTCGCTTGAGGTGCGCCGCCAGCAAATTGGCGATCGCCTCTCGGCGCTAGACAGCCAGATCGCCACCCTGGAAACCCGCGTTGAGTCCCTGCGCGAACAGGAGGAACCTGCCTCTCGCTCGCTGCCCGGTTTAGCTCACCCTATTCCTGAAAGTTTTGACATGGTGTTTTTGGAATATTAGGTCGCAGTTTTGTAGCAATACTTGCAGTTTCAAAGCAGCGCCTAGAGCGCGATCGCCCATGAGACAGTCCTCAGCCAGCAACCGGGTCGCTGCTTTTCTCTGCGCGTTTCTGGTTCTCGCGCTGTCGGGGATGATTTACCTCGAAGTGCAGGGGTTGGGCTTTCCAGATGGCTTTTTGACCGAGCTAGATCGCGCCAAAAAGCTGCTGGGTCTAATTTTTCTGTGGGTCAGTTTGCCAATCGCTCTGTGGCTCGGTTGGCTGGGCTGGGTTGCGGCGCGGCAACCGATTGGGAGGCTTCTCCGCAGCACGATCCTAGGCTACGGCGCGTTTCTGCTGATATTGCTGGGCATCTATGGCTATTTGCAGCAGACCCTCGATGCTGGCGGCGGCGGATAGCGATAGGCTTGGAAGTCGCGATGGCTTGGGAAGCTGATCTCGAAAGTGGTAGCAGAGGCGATCGCCCCGATTCCGCCCAGCCTCAGAACTGCGGCAGAACCTCGGTCAGCCAGCCTCGCGTGTAAGATAGAAAGCGTCCATTCCATTCCTGCTTTTTTACTCAAACCGTTAGCCAATCCATGTCGAACGCCGTTCCTTCTGCACAACCCGAAGACGAATCCGCCCAGAAGATTTATCTGCCGCGCACCAGCGAATCGGAAACGCTGAAGAAGATTCGGCACACAACTTCCCACGTCATGGCAATGGCTGTGCAGAAGCTCTTTCCCAAAGCCCAAGTCACCATTGGGCCCTGGATCGAGAACGGCTTTTACTACGACTTTGATAGCCCAGAACCCTTTACCGAAAAGGATCTGAAGGCGATCAAAAAAGAGATGACCAAAATCATCAATCGCAAGCTGCCCGTGATTCGCGAAGAGGTTTCGCGGGAAGAGGCCGAGCGCCGCATTAAAGCACTGGGCGAACCCTATAAGCTAGAAATTCTGGCGGATTTGAAGGAACCGATTACGATTTATCACCTGGGCGACCAGTGGTGGGATCTGTGCGCCGGGCCCCATGTGGAATCGACCGCTGAACTGAATCCAGATGCGATCGCCCTAGAAAGCGTGGCCGGAGCCTATTGGCGCGGCGATGAAACCAAAGCCCAACTCCAGCGCATCTACGGCACCGCCTGGGAAACGCCAGAACAACTCGCGGAATATCACCGCCGCAAAGAAGAAGCCCTGCGCCGCGACCACCGCAAGCTGGGCAAAGAACTGGGACTATTCATCTTCACCGACATCGTGGGGCCGGGGCTGCCCCTGTGGACCCCGAAGGGAACTCTGCTGCGATCGCTCCTCGAAGACTTCCTCAAGCAGGAGCAAATCAAGCGCGGCTACCTGCCCGTCGTCACGCCGCACATTGGCCGAGTTGATTTGTTCAAAACCTCCGGCCACTGGCAAAAATACCGCGAAGACCTGTTCCCGATGATGGCAGAAAGCGACGAAGCCCGACAGCATGAAGAGGGCTTTGTGCTGAAGGCCATGAACTGTCCGTTTCATGTGCAGATTTACAAAAGCCAGTTGCGTTCCTACCGAGAACTGCCCATGCGCCTGGCGGAATTTGGCACGGTCTATCGCTATGAACAGTCGGGCGAACTAGGCGGCCTGACTCGCGTGCGCGGCTTCACTCAGGATGATGCACACCTGTTTGTCACACCAGAGCAACTCGATGACGAGTTCATGAAAGTAGTGGACTTGATTCAGAGTGTATTTGGTGCGCTGCAACTAAAAAACTTTAAGGCGCGACTGAGCTTCCGTGATCCTGCTTCAGATAAATACATCGGTAGCGACGAAGCCTGGGAAAAAGCCCAAAACGCCATTCAAAGAGCCGCAGAAACGCTGAATCTGCCCCACTTTGTCGGTATTGGTGAAGCTGCCTTTTATGGTCCAAAGCTTGACTTTATGGTACGCGACGCTATCGAGCGGGAGTGGCAACTGGGCACGGTGCAGGTGGATTACAACCTGCCGGAGCGGTTTGATTTGGAATACGTCGCCGAAGACGGTTCCCGCAAGCGTCCGGTGATGATCCACCGCGCCCCCTTTGGCTCGCTGGAGCGGCTGATTGGGATTTTAATTGAAGAATACGCGGGCGACTTTCCGCTGTGGCTGGCTCCGGTGCAGGTGCGGCTGATGTGCGTGACGGAGGAGCAGATGCCCTTTGCCCAGTCGGTGGTGGAGCAGATGCGATCGCACGCCATCCGCGCCGAACTCGACACCAGCGGTGAACGCCTGGGCAAGATGATCCGCAATGCGGAGAAGGACAAGATCCCCGTGATGGCGGTGATCGGAGCCAAGGAGATGGAAACCCAATCCCTCAGCATCCGCACCCGCGCCTCTGGTGAGCTGGGTGCGTTACCTGTGGCGGAGGTGCTAGAACGGCTGACGGGGGCGATCGCCCACTACGGCAATTTTTAGCAGCAATTTCTAGCGGCAATTGTCAGCCAGTCGAGTTCCAAATGGACGAGATGCAGGGTCGCGTTTGCTCTCCTTTCGTTCCTGATTGCTGCCCCTTTTTTCGGATGTCACCCGGATTACCTACAGGGATGTAGCCCACAGCGGATATTAGGGGCTAGGGATTTGCCATGCGGATGCACTGCCGACCGCTGTCTCAAGCAGATGGTTGGTCAGGCTGACGGCAGAATGGCGATCGCCCCACATTCCAAACTCCCAATCTAATCGCCTTAAAAATGAAAGATAACGCTGTAACCGTAATCAAAGGCATTGACGACGCGGCCGCCAAAGCCCTGCAAGCAGCAGGCATCGAAACCACCGAAGCCCTGCTCGAAAAAGGCGCAACCCCAACCGGACGCAAGCAGTTGGCCCAGGCAACCGGATTGCCCGAAGCCAATCTGCTGCGCTGGCTCAACCTGGCCGACCTGTATCGCATCAAAGGCATCGGGCGAGAATATGCCGACCTGCTGGAACTGGCGGGCGTAGACACCGTGCCCGAACTGGCCCAGCGCAACCCCGACAACCTGCATCAGCAAATTGTTCGCTTAAACGAAGAAAAGAACATCGTCAAGCTGTTGCCCGAAGCCATACTCGTTGCCAATTGGGTCGCTCAGGCAAAGGAATTGCCCCGCGTAATTCAGTATTAATCCGTCTAAATCCGCCGCCTGAGGAAGCCACTGCGGGCTAGTGCAGGGGCATGATTTAGTTTTAGGGTGATGCCTTGGCTCGTCGTAAGCGCTTCAGCGCTAAAACGCTTACGACAAACCTAGGTTCTAGCTGTGACATAGCACTAGCGTGTAGTTTTAACGCTACACCTCTCTGAATCTTGGCCCTGCTTGACCTGTGGGATAAACACCTCTCCACGCTGAGCAGAGCCGAGCCATATTTGAGCCTTCCCAGATAGACTCGCCCGCTGATGGGGCATTCTAGATCACGTCAGGGAGCGTCCTCGGTTTTGTGGATCAAGGAATGTTTAGCCCAGGAGATTCATGGGGGGCGATCGCCCGCGCCATCCCAAAAACCAGACCCCGCCAGCCGCTCATTCGACAAACCCTGTTCGACAATCAAGGACTGGGATTTGACCACCAGGGCTACCTCCATCCAGATGCAGCTTATAAAACGTTCTGTCCCAACAGACAGCTTTCGACACTGTCGCTAGATTTAAGCTGTCATTAGACTTAAACTGGCACTCAGCAGCAGGGTGTAATTAGAATTTTGGGGTGCTATCCCAATCGGGATTTCAGTCGATACAAGCCAATACAAGTCGATAAAATAAGTCGATCCCGCACATCAGGTTGTCCAGCCCCGCCCCGAAGACTGCGTTTGAAAGCGTTTGAAATCGACAGTGGTCAGCGGGTGTTCTTAAACTTGCGCTAGGCTGTTCCACGCTCAGACGATTGACCTGACTCGTTCAGTCGCTCTGCCCGACAACAGTCTTGCGGTAGCTGCCTATCGACTGGCTTACCCAGGCTTTTCGCAGATTGTTCCCTGTCAATTTCCCTGTAAATTTCTCCGTAGACTTTTCCCAGGACTTTCCCAGATAGTTATACCCGCGCACGATTGTCACGCCAACATGGGTTCTTCCAAAAAGCCGTCAAACCCTGAGAAACAACTGGCGACTCTAAAACAGACTCTTCAGGCTTTGCGTGAGGAGGAAACTGAAGATGCGCTGGTAGAGACGGCGATCGCCTATGTCGAGGAAGAATGCGACTATTCGCTCATCTGGATCGCGTCCTACGACCGGGTGGGGCACTGTCTGCGCGGGCGGGGTGGGCGCGTGCCCAATGGCGACCCAGGGCCGCTACGGCAGCAGTTTGGGCTAAATCCGGGCGATTTGATGGAGCAGGTGGTGATTCAGCAGCGGCCGATGGGCGTGCCGGATCTGCGCGAAGAGATGCGGGCGGGCGACTGGCGCAAGCTGGCCCAAAAGTATGCCATTCAAGGAGCCTCTATCTTTCCCCTGCGGCATCGAGATCAATGCCTAGGCGTGGTGATTTTGGGGTCGTTTCTCTGGGGGGTGTCGCCCCATGCCGACGAGCGAACTCGACTGTCGATGGTGTTTGGAGCGCTGGCATCGTCGCTCTTTCAGCTTGAAGCAGAGCGACAGCGGCAACAGACCAAGCGCCCTGCCGAGCCGCTGCTGGCGCTGTTGGGCAAGCTGCGATCGCTCCCGGATCTCTCCGCTCGTCTGGCGGCGGTGGTAGACGAAACGCAGCGCTTTGTTGCCCCTACGCGCACCAACGTCTATTGGTTTGAGCCAGAGCGACGCTACTTTTGGCTGCGGGCCAGCAGTCGCGATGGCAGCGGCTATGGCAGTGGTTATGGCAGCGGGCAAGCCATCACGGGTTTCACTGCCCAAGAAGTCAACAGCTTCTATCAGGCCTTGGCGGCCGATCAACTGGTGTCGGTGGGCGAGGCCCATAGTTCGCTCAAGGCAGAGGTGACGGGGCGACTGATGCAGCAGATTCAGGCGCGATCGCTCCTGGTGGCTCCCATCCTGCTGCACAACGAGCTACACGGCTTTTTGGCCGTCGAGGGCAGCGAGCCGCGCATCTGGTCAGATGAGGAGAAGAGCTACGTGCGCGGCGCGGCCCAACTCATCGCTCTGACTGCGCCCCTAGAAGGCATGGAAGAAACCATTCAGCAGGTGAAGCTGGATCAGGCGCTTACGGCTGAACTGTCCACCGCCATCTTTAGCGACTATGACTGGAACCAAACCCTGAAGCGGGCCTCCGACTTGCTGAGCCAACGGCTGCGGGCCGAAACCTTTGCGGTGCTGCTCTACAGTTCTGAGCAGGAGGGCTTTGAGGTGGTGTATCAAAGCCACGGGTCGCAGCGGCGCAATTTGCCCCCTTGGCTAGACGCGCTCAACCAGGTCGATTGGCAAATGCTGGAACGCAGCACCGATCCCGTCGGCATTGAAAACCTGACCGAAGACCTGAAGCTGATGGCCTGGCGGCAGGCGTTTCTGGATGCGGGGCTGCAATCAGTCGTGGTGTGCCATACCGCGATTGGGCGATCGCTCGAAGGGCTGGTGGTGTTGGGTCACGACCTGCCCCGCACCTGGAACCGCGCCGAACGGGCCGTGCTGCGCGTCGCCAGCCAGCAAATCGGGGTTATCCTGCACCAGTGGCAGCTCCAGCGGCAGACCGAGCAGCAGCAAAAGATTAACCAGACGATTCAGTGGGGCATGACCACCCTCCAGCAAATCCACACGCTGGAAACGCTTGAGCGCTCAGCCATGCAGCAAATTGCTCAAATTTTGGAGGTTCCCCTGGCGGCGCTGATCACCTGGCAGCCCGGTCGCAATCTGGGCTACATTACCGCCGCTGTGGTGGGCAATGCTCGCTTTTCGATTCACCTGGATGCGGCGATCGCCCTCCATTCAGACTCCCTCGTGCAGTGGGCCAAGCACACCGACGGTCTCCTCCCGCTCACCATCGACGACATCGATGCCGAAACACGCCGCTGGCTCAACGGCAGCGACATTGGGCAAATTTTGGTCATGGCCCTGCGGACGACCCCAGAGCATGAACCGGGTGGCATGGTCATCGTGGCAGACCACCTAGATCGCTACTGGCACGAGCGCCAACTGAATGCCTTTGGAACCCTCGTTAGCCAGCTAGCCTGGTCGCGGCGCTACCTCATCCTGTCGGAAGCCCTCACCCTGCGACAGCGCGATTTGGAGCAAATCAACTGGTACAAACATCGGCAACTGGAAGAGATCTACCGGGCGCTGGGCATTGGGGTGAAACGGCTCAACGAACTCAGCAACCAAAAAGACCCCCTGGCCAACAACCGCTATCAGCAGGTCGTGCGGCAACTGGGCGGACTGCTGTCGGCGATCGCCCCGGTGCTGAAAAACGAGCAGTGGCAACTCCACAGCGAATATGAAACAACCCCCCTGGCCTCGCTGCTCAAGCGGGCCATGGAGCGCGTCGAGCCGCTGATTCGCCAGCGCCAGCTCTGGCACCAAGTTCACAACGAGGAAAGCAGCCTCGACATCGGCGGCGACCTGACCAAGCTGGAGCTCGTGCTGCACGAAGTGTTGACCAATGCCTGCTTGCGATCGCCCGCGGGCAGCCGCCTTGACGTGTGGTGTCGCCCGCTGGATGCCCGCTGGTTGGAACTGTCCATCACCGACAACGGCATCATCGAACCGCGCCTGCTCGAAGAACTGCAAACAGGCCGCCCCGAAGACCTGCTTGCGCCCTCCATCCTCGACACGCCACCAGGGCTGCACCTGGAAATCTGCCAGTCCCTCATGCAGCAGATGGGCAGCGAACTGAGCCTGTATCAGCTTGAAGACGGCCGCATTCTCAGCCGGATGCTGCTGCCGATTGCCCTAGGAATGCCGCCCGACAAACCAAAACGCTAGCAAGGTCAGAGCGCTGCGCCGAGCGGAGGCGACTTGATTAATCTTGGAAAACGCGCCCTGGAGGACTCGAACCCCCGACATCAGGTTTTGGAGACCTGCGTTCTACCAACTGAACTAAGGACGCAAAGCTAAAGCTTTCAAGCCATGTTGGATCCAGTCTATCAGGTTGCGATCGCCCAGCCTAGCCCAGTGTTGAAGATTGCTGAGCGATCGCCCCTGAGAAACCAGACCTACAGTGGGCGATCGAAGCGCTGCTTCAGACGGGTTGCCTTGCCCACGCGATCGCGCAGATAGTAGAGCTTGGCGCGACGGGCCTTGCCTCGGCGCAACACCTGAATGCTAGCCACACGGGGCGAATGGAGCAAAAACACCCGCTCTACCCCAACGCCCTGAAAAATTCGGCGAACCGTGATGGTTTCATTGATGCCGCCATTTCGCATGGCGATCACGGTGCCCTCATAGGGCTGAACCCGCTCTTTGCCACCTTCTTGAATCACAACTCCGACCTTGACCGTATCGCCGACGTGGATGACGGGCAGATCGGTCTTCAACTGTTCCGACTCAATGGAGCGGATGATCTCCTGGGCTTTCATGGCTCTCTGGCTCTTTGCAAAAACTCACAGTCTTCTATAGTAAACTGCTGGGTCGCTTTGCGTCTAGTGCGATCGCCCAAATCCAATATTTTTTCTCAGCAAGTGGGTGACTAGCCCCAGGCTTAGCCGTGACGACGGGGCTACGATAACCCAGATTGCTTGCATCAGGATTGCTTCAAGCTGGCAACCCCTTTGCGGAGGCGGTTGAGGTAGCGACCGACGTAGAGATGCCGGACATCGGGCGTGAAATAGGACAGCGAGGGCACGTCTGGACGGTGGCGGACAAAGACCACGTACACCTCATTGGCAAACACCGGACGAAAGCCGCAGCGGGCAAGTTGAAACAGCAGTGCCTCCACAGGTAGCGCCATGCCTTTGTGCAACACGAGCCAGTGATAGCGACCGGGCGATTGCAAAAAGTCTGCATATCCTTCTACTTGGCCCGGAAACGGTAGCCGAAACTGGGGCGGTGCGGCGATTTGCTCCTGCGGCTTGAGGCGATCGCGCACAAAGTCGATGGTTGCGGTGGTTAGGGCATCCCGCAAGAGCGATCGCAGCAGGCTGAATTCTGCTTCTCGCGCAGCAGGGAACAGTTGCACATAGCTCAGCGCCACGCCTACCAGCCGCTTATCTTTGGGGTCGGGATTCTTGTGGTTGATTGGCGCAACTCGGTCCACCTGAAGCGTCAGTTCTGCAAACAGTCGATCCGGCGGTAGCCAATCTGCCGGAATTTGTGCCTGATAGAGTCGCGTGGTGTCGCTGCTGTAGGCGATCGCCAGCTCACTTGGATGCCCATTGACCAGACATTTCAGGCTATCCAGCACCTCCGGCTCGGTGGCCCAGACTTGAGACACCTGAAACTCGACTCGATAATCGGTCGGCGTGGGGGCAATGGGCAGATCCAGCGTTGACGTGGTGACGGGGCCCATCCAGCGATGGGCGGCGTTGGGACGGTTCTGGGCACAGTCGCGCCGCTGCCACCCCAGCCCTCGTAGCGGCTGACAGAAGTTGTAAACCGACACCTCCGAAGGGGGCGGGTTTTGCGCCTGGTAGCGGTCTTGGGAGTGCCATTCCAGCAGTTGTTGCAGCGTGGCAAACTCCAGCACTTGACCCGGTGGCGGCGCATCCAGAGCGAGGCGATCGCCATAGCGCTGCACCAGGTCTTGCTGCATTTCGTCAAACCGCTGCTGAAAAATCTCGCAGCCATCGTCATACAGTGCCCGATCCAGCGACATGGCTTCCCGAATCCGCGCCAGCGTTTCCGGCGGAATCTCGCTCAGGGGCGTTTTGGACTTGGCAACGTTTTCGCGGCGGCTGTTGACAATGGGCTTCCAGCCAAAAATGTAGGACAGCAAAAACAGAGACTCTTGAAACCGCTCCAAAATTCCAGCATAGGCGCACAGGTGCAGGCTTTTTTGCGCCAGCGCTAGCGCCTCCTCTGGCTCCAGGCTGCCAATGTCGTATTGCAGCAGCCGCGCAATATGGTATACCTGCACATTCTTGCCGACGCGCCCGGGCCCTTCACCCGTGGCGAACTCCTCCAGCGTCATCTGGCTGACGGATTCGTAATAGGGGTCATCCGGCGTGCGGCGGATGTATTCGTAGTGCGAAATCACCCGCGACACGGGTTCACGCAGCACGGTTACCTTAATCAGGTTTTTGCCTGCTAGCAGCCCTGGAATGTTGACAAAGCCCAAATGCCCGCGAAATAGGCGATATTCGCGCAGTTGCTCGGGTGTGTAGTCGGCAATCTGGTTGGACAGCGTGGCTGGGCAAATCTCCTCGCAGGCGAAGTAATCTTCCAGAATCGTCCGAAACGTCATCCCTGCCGTTTTGGGAATGTGGCAGAAATAGAGCGTGTCGTCGGGCTGCAAGTCGTATTGAGCAGGAAAATGTCTCATTGTTCCCCAGAGCTTTCCAGAGCGATCGCCCGGCTGCCGCATTACGGTAAAACTATACCAGGCGAACCGTACCAGGCTAAAACGAGTCCAGCCGAAACCAGACCAGCCAAAACCAGGCCGGGCTAGAACAGCGGCCCGCTGACCTTTTCTGAAAGCTTGCGGCGATTGATGCGTTTCCCTGCGGCGGCGATGTCAAGCTGGGCGGCGGCGGTATAGGCTTCGGCGACCTCGGTGGCGCTGCCGATCATTTTCACATGGTGGTCTTGAATCCACAGAGCGCGATCGCAAATTTCCGAAACGCTCGTCATGGAGTGACTCACCAGCACAATCGTCACGCCGCTGTCGCGAAACTCCGCCATTTTGTTAACGCACTTTTGCTGAAACCGGATGTCGCCCACGCCCAGCACCTCGTCGATCAGCAAAATCTCTGGGTCGAGGTGTGCCACCACCGAAAAGCCCAGCCGCGCCATCATGCCGGTGGAGTAGGTGCGAATTGGCCGTTCAATAAATTCGCCCAGTTCTGAAAAGTCGATAATTTCCTCTAGTCTTGCTTTCACCTCGCGGCGGGTCAGCCCCAGCAGCACGCCGTTGAGCAAGATATTTTCGCGGCCCGTTAGCTCTGGATGAAAGCCCGTGCCCAGCGCCAGCAGCGGTGAAATGCGCCCGCGCACGACCACGCGCCCGCTGCTGGGCTTCAGCACGCCCGCAATCAGCCCCAGGGTGGTACTTTTCCCTGCGCCGTTATAGCCCACAATGCCAAACTTTTCGCCGCGATAGACCTCAAAGCTAATGTTGTTCAGCGCTTCAAACTGCTGCCTGCGGAGAGCCTTCAGGTTGTGGGGAAAGTTGAACATCAGGTTTTTTACCCCCCGGACGTGGTGATACATCGGGTAGGACTTGTAGACCTGATCAAAGCTGATAACCGGTTCTTCCATGACACATCCGCAGGCTGTAAACGAACGGCGCTCTCTTCTCTTTGTAAGATTGTCTCTTTGTAAGATTGCGCTTCCTGAATGCTATGTTGCCAGAGGGCGATCGCCCTATGCCTGGAGCATACTCTGTCGAAGCATTTGAGCGCTTTGAGACCGACCAATGGCTAAAATCTAAAGCCAATCTTAAAGACGTGGCTTTCCAAGGCTGATAATACTCTACTCTTGCCCGCTTCAGCATCCGGCAAGTTTGTGGCAGTTCAAGGCAGCGCAAATTGCACCTGGGATTAGGGCGATCGCCTGCTTGATCATTATTCACCGCCGCCCCAGTAGCTAGAGGTTATTAAAAGATTTGGTGAAATTTGGGGCGGCTGTGATCCCGCCGATAGGGTAAAGCTACACTCTGCATCCTCACTCCTCACGAGGTAAGTTCTGATGAAAGTCGAGCGTCCGAACGCAAAACCGCTGACCCGCGAAGATTTGGCAAATCTGGATCACCTCAAGGCCGTGATTGAAGGGGCGATCGCCGATGGCGTGCTAACCGCAGACGAACAAGACAGAATCCGCCAGCTCATCAATCACGACCACGTCGTCAGTCCAGAAGAAATGGAGCTAGTGCAAACCCTAATCTGGGACAAGCTAAGTAGCGGCGAGCTGGTGCGGGATTGGGGCTGATGGTGATTTTTGGATTGGGGATTTTCCAGCCCGACTCAGTTTAGGACTCGGCTCAGGCAAGCGGGAGCGAAAATCGGAACGTGCTGCCCTTGCCCACTTCGCTTTCCACCTCGATCTCGCCCCCCTGAAGCTGCACCAGCCGCTGGGAAATGGCCAGCCCCAGCCCTGTGCCGCCAGAGTGGCGATTGCGGGAGCGATCGGCCCGCCAAAACCGCTCAAAGACGTGGGGCAGGTCTTCGGGCGCGATGCCCTGGCCCGTGTCGCTCACAGCAATCCAGGCGTGGGTTTCGGTATGCCAGACCTGGAGCGTAATTTTGCCGACAGGCGTATAGCGCAATGCATTGCTCAGCAAGTTCACGAGGATCTGCTCGACCCGCCCCGCATCGGCCAGCACCAGCGGCGTTTCCGGCGGATATTCCAGGCTGATCAGCGGGCCGTCGCCGGTCAAAAGCTGATCTGAAAAGCGCTGCACCACCGAAGTCAGCAGCGGATACAGATCCATCTGCTGTGCATCGATGGGCAAATAGCCCGTTTCAATCTTGGACAGCTCTTGCAAATCGTTGACTAGGCGGCGCATTCGCACGGTTTCTTTGCCTAGCAGTTCGTAAACTTCTGGAGTTGGGGCAATCGTTCCATCCGCCAGCCCCTCCAGATAGCCCTCCAGCACCGTCAGTGGCGTTCGCAGTTCATGGGTCAGGTCGGTCACTAGGTCGCGGCGGCGCTGCTCGACCCCTTGGAGGTCAGCCGCCATTCGGTTAAAGCTGGCAGCAAGCTGGTTGAGTTCTGGGATTTCGCTGGCGGGAACCCGCTCGTCGAGTTCTCCGGCGGCAAATTTCTGCGTAATCTCTTCCATCTGGATTAGCGGCTGCACGATCCGCTTGGCCACCAGATAGCTGAGCGCTCCGGCAGCACTGGCTCCCAGCGCCATTGACCAGAGTGCGCCCCGGCTCCAGGCAAACTCAAAGCCGCGCACTAGCTCGGTTCGCAGGGTGCGAATGCTGATGACGCGCCCTTCGATGTGCTGGAGATAAACTACAAAAAAGCGGGGTGACGACACCTTGCCAATCACCGTCAGCGTCACCAAACCCACCAGCATCACGGCAAAGTGAGAGAGGAAGAGGCGCGATCGCAGATCAGGCTTGGCCATGCCGTGTGGGGATTTGGATGAGACGCGATCAGAGTAGGGCTGGAAGGCTTAGGGCTAGAGGCTTAGGGCTGGTAGACCTGAGCGGGAAGTCCCTGCTGTTGGAGCGAGGCGGCCAGGTCGCGGGCGCTAGCGGCATCGCCAAATACGCCAAGCTGGATTTTTGCCCCGTTGTCGAAGTTGCGAACCCAGGCATCGCCCACCACTTCGCGGGCTTGCTCTAGGCTGCGATCGCCGCTGAAGTCCACCACTACATAGTAGCGATTTGACGAGGGAGCCGCAGGACTGGGGGCGATCGCAGGTTGGCGGGGCGCAGTAGCCACGTCCTGAGGTGCAGCAGGCTCAGCACTGGGCACAGGACGCGGGGCTGGCTCGGCTGATCGGCTGACGGGATTGGAGGCACTAGCACGGGGCGCTGGTGCGGCAGCGGTGGCAGCAGGACGGCTCTCGCTGCGGGAACTGGCGGCAGGGCGGGAACTAGCGGCAGGTTGAGAACGGGCTGGGGCACTGGTGCGGCTGGCAGGGCGAGGTGGGGTTGGGCTAGAAGGTGCGCTTCTAGCAGCAGGTTGGGACGGTGCAACAGGCTCGGTTGTGGAAGCTTCGGCTGGAGCAGTTGGAGCCTCTGCGGGGAGCGGTGAACCCGATAGAACGGGCGGCTCGGCCGATGAATCAGCTTCAGCCGATGGTTCCAGAATGGCAGTGCGCCCGCTGGGAAGCGTACTCAGGGTATCCAGATTGACCTCAGGGAACTCTTGAGCAGACAAATCGGGAGAAATGCCGCTGTTCCCAGTCCCTGCGTCCGCTGCTAGGGAGCCGTCTGCGCCCACATTTGCCCCTGGCGTAGAGCCGTCTGCCGTCCTGCGAGCCGCTTCGCCCAGACCAATGACGCTCAATCCAGCCGGATTCATCACGAGATAGCCAAAGCTAAGGCTCGACAGTAGCAGCAAAATCATCGACCCGATGCCCAGTGGCGTGAGCAAGCTTTGCAGCATTCCTGGCTCTTGCTGGCTGGCCCGCAAGTCGCGCTCGTCTTCCGCCAGATTCCGCAGCAGATACTCAGAGGATTCCAGATAATCGTCTGGCTCGTCCGCTGGTTCGGCGGTGGGGTATAGGTCGTGGTCATGCTGAGGATGCAGCGGAACTGCACCATAATCCGCCGTAGGGGGAGCCATTTGAGGGGCGATCGCCCCACCCAGCAGCAGTTCTGGGCGAGCTTGTGGCTCAGGGGCATACCCCAGATCTGGCAATGGGCGATGCGAATCGGTATTCCTGGCTGCGTCTGGCGCAAGCTGGAGGTAGGGACGAGACTCAGCAGCACCCCTGGATGACTCGTTCCATCTTGCCGGGAGCGATCGCGCTTCAGCCTCAGTCGCCAGATAGTCTGCTCGTCGATTGCCCTGAAGCGTAGGTGCAACGCCCCGACGAGCTTGCTGACGACGATAGCGGGCTAGCTCATCTTCGAGTCGCAAATCCAGATTTTCAAAAATAGCTTGCAGCGCTGGATGCAGCGACGTAGAGGGGCTAGATTGGGACGGGGTAGCGGGTGAGCGACGCATCGCAGAACTCCTGCCAGGGCTAAGTTTAAGTAGCGATTATGTTAATGAAACGGTGGCTGTTCAGTACCGTTCAGTATCGTTATAAAGCAATCCTGTCCAAATCAATCTAAATCAATATCAATCTAAATCAGTTCTGCTCAAACATCTCCCGGCGATTAGGCTATCCTGGAGCCAGTCTTTCGACAAGGACAGGAGCCGCCCAATAACAGGCAACCGAGGAAATTCTAGCGAAGAATCTCGGATTCGATATAGGACTTCATGCATGGGGCTTTATGCATAGGGCCTTGTCATGGGGGCTTAGATGCAGGGCTTTGCATACACGGCTAAATCAGCTATTAGGGCTAAGTCAACACAGCGCCCAGCCGCTCCGTAGAGGTTGATCGAAGCTAAGTGTATCTTAATTAATCTCAATCACGCGCCAAATCACAGCGCACTCTGACTGTCTATAATTCTCGTTCAAAACAGCTATTTAGCATTGTGATTATTTGGAATTGTAATTAAGGAATCACCCTTTGTTGCACTCACTATCTACAAAACTCGTTGCTCATGACGTTTCAATCTCTCCAGCGTGTTTTAGGTGCCCTGGATCGGCAGCCATCCTGGCGATCGCACCGACAGATCCAGCAGATTCTCGCGGTCTGGCCAGAGCTGGTCGGCCCGGCGGTGGCAGCCCAGACTCGCCCGTGGGCCCTACAAGCGGGGGTGCTTCAGGTGGGCGTGTCTAGCTCCCCTTGGGTGCAAACGCTGATGTTTGAGCGACTCCGCATTTTAGAAAAGCTGAATGCCAGATTGCCCTACCGCATTACCGATATCCGCTTTTCTACGACCTGGTGGCATCGGCGATCGCTCCACAGCCGGGCCGAGTCGCAAACCGAATCAACGCGAATTTGGCACGAACACCCCAGCCGACTGGACAGGACAGCGGGCGATCGCCCTCCCCACGGCGCGGCTGCTCAACCCACAGACCCCGAATCAGCCTTTCGTGCTTGGGCCAACCAGATGCGATCGCGCACGGCTCAGATGCCGCTGTGTCCCCGCTGTCAGTGCCCCACCCCCCAGGGAGAACTTGAGCGCTGGTCTTGCTGTGGGCTGTGTGCGGTCAAGCGGTGGTAAACCCGCAATCGTAACACCGTAATTTCACGATCATTTCACAGTAGTTTCACCATAACGGTCTTTGCGGAGGGCTGCTAGCCTTTAAACGAGCAGGTATGCGCTGAAGTACGGGTTCAAGGCAGGTCAGTCCAGGCAGGTCAGTCCAGGCAGCCTGCCAATTGCAGCTTTGGGATGGTTGAGTCGATGCTTTCAAGGCTGCTTTGTGGCGATCGCCCATCGTCTATCTTCTTGTCGTTCTATAGTGAGAAGCAGTTTTATTAGCCTGCCACTTAAGCCTCAATAGTTTTCTATTTTTGCTTTTGCTTACAGTTCTAAAACTATTATTCTCAATTCTTAAAGGCATCCAAGAAAAATCATTTTTGTCTCATACATATCTCATTTCCTCGTGATCCCCGCTCAGTTTTAAGCAAAACTACGGGGTTTATTGGTGTGCTTGCTTGAATCAGGGGAATTCTAAATTTAGAGATCTCTCAGAATCTGAAGCTAAAAACAATCTAAATACTTACTTTTTATTTGGGATCGCTGAAAGGGTTGCCTGCTCTACAAAGCAACGTTTTTCTGATGATTTTTGACCAAATTTGTTGACTCAGAATAGTAGAGAAGATCCGGTCTTTGCCTCTCCTTTACCGCTCCTCTCGAAATGGATGATTTACATCACAGCATTTCTTCCTGCCGTCGTTGTGCCCATTACCACATTGAGGGGCGACGCGGCGGCCATTGCCAACTCTTGGGGGTTCCCGTGCAGGGCGCTTGGGACGCTTGCCCGATGGCGCAGCCACAGTTTTTGCCAGTGGCGATCGCCGCTGCGGTGGCGGATGTCGAGCAGGTGATTCATTGCCCGCCGCTCGTTCTTCCAGAACCTCAGCCCATTGCCCTACTGGTTGAGATGTTTGTAGACGAAGCCCCCCGGCCAGAACTGGAACCCGTGGCGGCGGCGGCTGGGGAAGCGCCATCGCTGCTGCCGAGATCCTTCTAGCGCTGGGTGTTGGGCTGCCGAACCCAGGCTGGCTTTTGGGTTATTGCTATCTGGGTTATTGCTATCTGGGTTATCTAAGTAGCAGCCACACCGGGATGGTAAACAGCAGCATGGCCGTTGTGAGGACAATGCTGCTGGCGATCAGCTCACGGTCGAGGTCGTATTCTTCAGCCAGGATGAGTCCGGCAAAGGCTGTCGGCATTCCCGACATCAGCACCAGCGCCAATCTTGGCTCGGCAGACAGGCCCAGCAGCGTGGCTAGTCCGGCCACCCCAACGGGCAGCACCATGACCTTGAGCAATGCTGGGGCGATCGCCCCCTTGAGGCTACGCCAGCCGTGAATTTGCCGCAGCCGCAGCCCCATCAGCAGCAGCGCCGCAGGAATAATCACCCACCATAGCGCTCCATGCAGCACTGCGTCCACGCCAGACGGCAGTGCAATCGTCCGCGTCAGCATTCCTAGCCCAAAGGCCCACAACGAGGGCACCGTCAGCACGTCGCGCAGGTGAACCCACCAGGCTTTGCCGCCGTGCGATCGCCCATAAATGCTCGCCAGCCACACGCCCAGTCCGTAGGTGCCGACCACGTTCTGCGTGACGCTGTAGAACACTAGCCAGCCCAGGTAAGGCTCGGAAATCAGACTGGGGGCGATCGCCAGTCCCACAAAGCCGGTGTTGCCCAGCACCGCAGACACGAGGAAGCTGCCGCGCCGCGTCGAATCTTCCCAACTTGGCTCGACCGGGCATGCTGCAACTGGCTCATCAAGCGCTGGAGTCGCCGTTGGCGTGGGCGCGCTCATGGAGAAATTAGAGGAATCATAGACACTGGGGATAACGGTTGGCGGATTTGCGGTGAGGGGGTTCCGGGGCGATCGCCCTAGCTCAAGCCAGTGAAGCCCTTGCAGCGTTCCCCAGGCAATACCCAGCCCGCCCAACAGTGCCAGGACGACCACCAGCGGAGCCAGCCCCACCTGAGACGAAAAATCCGTCTGCCGGGCCAGCGTAAAAATTTGCACGGGCACACCCACCCAATACAGACCGCGCCCCAGCACGCGCGGCAGCGAATCGGGCAAGAGCGAACAGGACAGCAGCCCCAGCCCCGTCCAAAAGATCAGCGGCCCATAGGCGTGGAGCAGCGTATCAGACATTTTCAGCACCAGAGTGTCAGCAATCAGCGCCTTCGACTACTGGGTACTTTACGGGAACAGCCGCCATTCGCCAAGCCAGCCCGCACTTAGTACCCCGGTCATTAGCCAGATTATGACTTGAATGCATCTCAATGCCTGACTGAAATGCCTGACCGAAATGCCTGACCGAAATGCCTTACGAACCCTAATTACTGGCATCTGCCGGATCGATTCTGCCAGAAGTCCCACTCCCCGCAGGAGCGGCATTGGGCGCACCGGGAACCGCGCTGCCTGGTGCAGGCAAGGAGCCTTCGGGGAGCGGGCTAGGGCCGGAGTTTTGGGGCAGCGTAGGGGAGGGCGCAGGCTGCAAGCCTGGAGAAGTCATGGGCAACGCAGCAGGGTTGCTGGGCGGGTCAGAGGATTCATTGGTGGTCATGCTCTCTAGCGGCCCATCGGGCAAAATTTCATTACTGCGAATCCGCCACTGTCCCCCTTGGCGCGTCAGGTAATAGCGGACATTTAGGGTTTCGCCGTTTTCCACCACCACCGCGTCAATCTGGGCTTCGTCGGTGCTGCTAGAAGCGGTCGGAGGCAACACATTGACCTGCTGCACCTGGTGGGTATAGGTCAGGGGTTCGCCCGCCAGTCGCGCTGCCTCGGAGTTGCTGCGCCACTGCGACAACATGGGATCTGCCAGGATTTGACCAAGCTGGCTGGTGTCGTAGCTGCTGCCCATTGCGGCAGATTTCGCCCGCAGCCAAGTTTCGACTAGTGTCTTCCCAGACTCAGCCGTGAGGGGGGCGCTGGGGTCAGCAGGGGAGGGCGACGGCTCCGTTTCTTCGGGAATTGGAACGACGGGTTCTGCAAGGCTGATGCTGAGCTGTTCGCCCTCCAGCACCGGGCCGCTGTTGAACGAACGGGCCACCCAGCTAAACAAGAGCCACAGGAGTCCCAAGCTCAGCACGCCCAGCGCCAGCAGCAGCATCAGCCGATCCAGCCGCAGCGTGATGCCCCCGCCGCCGGAACTGCTGGGCAGCGAGGTGGCAGTGCGGCGGCTGCTGTCGCTGAAGGAAGTCCGGGGCGATCGCCCGCTGCCGTCCCCCGTGGTCAGCCGTCCCGAAGGAGACATCTGGGACACACGCTCGGCCGTTGGAACGGCTGAAGTGCCGTTTGTGGCAGTGTAGGCGGCGGCCGCAGGCTCTAGCGTCGCCGTGCCACCCATGCCGAGTCCATTACCTGCCGTGCTGGACTGGTCATAGCGGCTTTGGGGCGCAGTCGCCCGACGGGCAAAGGGCGTGGTCGTGCTGCCCACTGGAGCCGGAGCCGACTCCCATTGAGCTGTGTCCGGTTCGCTGGGCAGTTCTTCTAGATATGCCTGCACTTGGTCGTCGGCAAAATAATCCTTCAGGGATGCCCGCTGCTGGGCCAAGTCGCGGAAATGGGGGAACACCTCGTTTTGCAGCCAGCGTTCGCCGTAGAGACACAGCCCCGGCAGCAGGTCGGGTGAGCCTTGGGAATGTTCGCGGATGAAGGTCAGGGAATCATGCTCCTGGCTGCGTTCTAGGGCGCGGGTGGCTTCTTCGGTTTGCCCCAGCAGCAGGGCGCACACTGCCTGCTCCAGATACACATCCTGGCGCGTGCCCAGACGCATCAGCATTTGCTTGGCCCGACGAATCAGGGCGGGCTGGCGATAGGCAAAGCCGCGGGCCAGCAGGGCATACACTGCCAGGTAGGTCGCCACAGCCGACGGGCGACGGGCTTCGACCTCAAACAGGGCGTGCTGCTCGGCGGCGGTGAGGTAGCCCCGGAGTTGCTGCATAAACCGCAGAAAATCTTCCACATTCAGCCCAGAGCGGTCGTCGCCGGTGCCGTCGATGCCGCCGCGATCTTGCAGCATATCGCGCAGCAGGTTCATGCCCTGGCCCCGCTCAATCTCGTGGGCTTCGGGCAGCGCCAGCAGTTCCAGAATGCGGTAGGGGCGTAGCTTGTAGAGGTCGGACTGCATTTCGCCGCGCACTCCGGCAAACATGCCCTCCCGCAGCAGCAGTTCCTGTCCCGCTTCTAGGGATTCGGCAGCGCTTTCGTACTGTCCTTGCTGCCACTGTTCGCGGCCCAGTTCCAGGTAGGCGAAGGCAAGCGTCAGCACGACATCTGACCGGGCAATATCGGCCTGAGCGCTGCGGCCCGCGCTGCCGCTGAAGGCGCTATTAGATAGGTAGGGATGCCCCAGCTTCAGCACCAGTTCGTACTCTCCCAACTCCAGCAGGATCAGCAGCGCCCCGACCAACTGGCTGTCGTCGATGTCGATGCTGGGGGCGTAGGGGTCTGCCTCGGTTTCCAGGGCGATCGCCCTCGATTCGGCACTGGCAAAGCGATCGCCCGTTGGGTCGTAGCTGCTGGCAAGGAAGGTGGCATCGTAGGCGCGGCGCTGCTCCGGATTCGAAAGGGCGGCGTAGGCTTCGTCTAGAAGTTGCTTGCGAGAGGCGATCGCCGCTTCGGAATATTCGCGTCGGGGAAGCTGCTGCGTGCGATCGCGGTGGGCCTGCTGAAGCTGGTCAGCCGTTGCCTGAATAGGTAGCCCCAAAATGCGGTAGTAATCAAGCGGAATTCTCACGGCCCACTTCCCCAAAACTCAACGTTATCAAGACATTTTCTAAATCGACCCATGCCAGCAGGCAGCATCACGCAGCCTTGTTAAGACTGGCTAGACTAACTTCCAACAGGCTTTAGCATCTGCCAAATCCAGGCTCCCAAAGCGGCTTCTAAAAGCAGCTCTAAGTTCAGCAAACTGACCTAAGAGGCTATCAAGCAACAATTCACCGACAAATCACCGACGAATCACCGACAAAGACTCAATCTATGCTCAACAAAACTCACTGCGGGTAGAAGCACATTTCGTAAACCCCTCGAACCCTGCACATTCCAGGCATTACTCCATTGAGCAGTCCTGTCAGGCGGACATTTGTTTACAAGCGGATGCTTACAGGCGGACACCTATTATCAGCATTAACTGCTGGATGAGCAACCTCAACGTGTCCTCCGAACACAAGTCCTGATTTGAGTTTTGCATTTGAGTTCCATGATGAGTCACGCCAGTCTATGCTGCGTCAATCTCTCTTATCCCAGTCATCTTCTCTTAGCAAACTGCGTCGAGTGAGGGACTCCTGCGACAAAATTTACTCATCAGCATACAAAAAACCTAGAAAAATGCCACAGGTTTTTAGCATTATGCGAATTTTGTGCAAACTTCTGTACAAACTTCATTGACGGCCCATGCACCCTGATACACCGATGCACCCAATCCAGTGCCAGTCCCTATAGTTTCACGTAAACCCCTGCATTTGTCAGTGAAGGAAAAGGTTAAGGTTCGCGACATTATATTTTGCTGTATCCGAATATTCCGCTTTATCCGAATACAGCATTTTTGAAGCTAGTGAGGCACACGGATGGTCAATAAGCCCTTGCCTCGTGAGGGCAGCGTGTGCCTCACCCCGCAAGAAAATGCTGCATTCCGCCGTATCTAAATATTCCGCCGTATCTAACAACGCGAACCTCCGGTGCAAACAAAACCAGCATACAGTTTAGTGCAGGCAACCGAATTCCTGTTACGATTTGTTACTGGGCAAGTCAAGCCATTGGCGGAGATCCAAGCCATTTGGCAAGTTGACGGCCCTTGGGTTTCTGGCGCTGGTTTCTGGCAGCGGCATTTGGCAGTGGCATTTGGCGAATAGGTCGCTCAGGTATTTTAATAGCCATAGCTGCTTTTCCCAGATTTACCCGCTGGCTTGTACGTGCCAGTTTGGGTTTGCCAAGCTTTTCAGTAGGGGCGATCGCCCTCGCCCCATCCTTCTCAACCCCATAGGACAGTCTCATGGTTCAGGAACGTGTATTGCCCGCCTTTTCCGCTAGCCCTTCCCAGATCAGCCGGGAAGATGGGCTGGTGGTCTACGAAGACATGGTGCTGGGACGCACCTTTGAAGACAAGTGCGCCGAGATGTATTACCGGGGCAAGATGTTTGGCTTCGTTCACCTCTACAACGGGCAAGAAGCAGTATCGTCTGGGGTGATCAAGTCCATGCGGAGTGATGACTACGTGTGCAGCACCTACCGCGACCACGTCCATGCGCTCAGTGCAGGCGTGCCTGCCCGCGAGGTGATGGCAGAGCTATTTGGCAAGGTGACGGGATGCAGCAAGGGGCGTGGCGGCTCGATGCACCTGTTTTCGGCAGAGCATAACCTGCTGGGTGGCTATGCGTTTGTGGCAGAGGGGATTCCCGTGGCGACGGGCGCAGCGTTTCAGACCAAATATCGCCGCGAAGCGCTAGGGGACGAATCGGCAGATCAGGTGACGGCCTGCTTCTTTGGGGATGGCGCAAGCAACAACGGTCAGTTTTTTGAATGCCTGAACATGGCGGCGCTATGGAAGTTGCCAATTCTGTTTGTGGTGGAAAACAACAAATGGGCGATCGGCATGGCCCACGACCGCGCGACATCGCAGCCAGAGATCTACAAAAAAGCCAGCGTGTTTGACATGGTGGGCGTAGAAGTGGACGGGATGGACGTGTTGGCCGTGCGGGCCGTGGCCCAAGAAGCCGTGGCCCGGGCCCGCGCAGGCGAAGGCCCTACGCTGATTGAAGCCCTCACCTACCGCTTCCGGGGGCACTCCCTCGCCGACCCCGACGAACTCCGCTCCAAGGCAGAGAAGGAGTTCTGGTTTGCCCGTGACCCGATCAAGCGCCTCGCCGCCCACTTGATTGAGCAAAACCTGGCGACGGACGAGGAATTGAAGGCGATCGACCGCAAGATTCAGGCAACGGTGGAAGACGCAGTACAGTTTGCGCTGGAAAGCCCTGAGCCAAATCCTGCTGATTTGTATAAGTACGTCTTTGCAGAAGACTAAAACCCAACTCTCCCATGCCCGACCCGATCATGTTTCGAGAGGATGCGTTCGTCGTGCTGGAAACCAACCAGCCAGAACAATTCCTCACCGCCGAGGAACTGTTGCAGAAGCTGGCATCGGTGCTAGAAACCATGCAGGATAGCCTGCCCCGCGAATTGCAAGACATTCCCACGTCGGCAGCGCAAGCGCGTCACTTGCTCGACACCGCCTGCGAACTAGACATCGGGCCGGGGCAGTTTTTGCAATGGTATGCAGTGCGGTTGGAGAAGTAACGAGTGAAGTTACTGGAAGCCCCGCAGACGCTCGACTAGCAGTCCAAAATCGCAAATCCAAAATCTAGGATCAATACAGTCCCGACTATCAGCCCGACAATACCCGACTATAGGAGATTTCGGGCTTTGAGTTGGAGATAGCGATCGACCAGTTGCGTGCTGATCTGATTGGCGGGTGCATCCAGGACTAGCACGCCGCGCTGTTTTAGCTTGGCCAGGGCAAGCTGACGTTGGGCGAGCAGATCGAGAGCAACGGCGCGGCTATAGGCGGACTGCACGTCTTCGGCGGGGCGGTTGGCTCGTTCGTCTACGCGGCGATCGCGCAGGGCCACGCAAAACGGCAGATAGCGCGGCGCAAGCTGAGCCATCGCGCCGAATAGCTCAGCCGAAGCGGTCTGGTCAATAATATCGGTCAGCAGCACCACCAAGGCGCGGCGGGTCTGGCGCTGGGCGACGGTGGTCACGGCGCTGAGATAGTCTGGCTCCTGGAATACAGGCTCGATGGGCGTGAGCTGAGCCAGCAGTTTTGGTAACTGGTGTGCGCCGCGCTCCGGCGGAATCCAGGCGTGCATTTGTCGATCGAAGACCCCAACCCCGACGCGATCGCCCCGATGCAGCCCCGCCAGCGCCAGCGCCAGTGCCGCATTCAGCGCCCAGTCAAATCGCGCCAGCCCCGCCACCTGCGCCGTCATCAGCCGCCCCCGATCCAGCAAAATCACCAGGGTTTGCTCCTGCTCTGGCTCCAACACGCGCACCAGCAGCCGACTTTTGCGGGCCGTCGCTTTCCAGTCCACGAACCGCAGGTCGTCGCCCGTGCTATAGTCCCGCAATTCGGTAAACTCTGTGCCCATCCCCATGCGCCGCGCCCTGCGAATGTTGCCGCTGGTTTGCAGCGTCAGCCGCAGCGACAGTTCCCGCAGCCCGATCAGGTCGGGATAGACCGCCACAGAAGCCGCCTGGGGAATGCGCCAGTCGTGCCATGCCAGCCCCCAGGGCCCGAGCTGCCGCAGATAGAGATCGCCCCAAGCATAGACTCCGCGCTGCTTTGGAAAAACAGTGTAGGTGATTTCCCGCGTTTCCTGGGGGGCGATTTCACATTGGATTGCTTCGCGGGTGGCTTCGCGAAACGCCAGCGTTTCCTCCACCTGTGGCCCACCAAAGTCCGCCGGATAGTCGTCTCGAATTTTCACCAGCGCCGGTGCTTTGCCCGCCGTCGCGGTCAGATGCACCGGATTTTCGCGCCCGATCGAGAGCTTGTCTAACGGCCGCCGCGCCACGGACACCCGCCGCGATCGCCCCCGTCGCGCATCCACCACACCCAGCCCTAGCACCACTCCGTCATACAGCAGCGTTAGCCCCAGTGCGATCGCCAGCCCAGAGGGACGAGTCTGGCTAGACAGCAGGAGGGCGATCGCCAGTCCCGCGCTCGTTCCAGCCAGAAGCAGTTGATACAGTCGCGCCGCAGGAAGCATACACTCAAATTTAAATCATGCCTCAGATCATGCCTCAAAGGCGGCTGAGCCAGCGCTCTCTGCTCACCGATTGAACCCGACGGCAAGCACCTCGCCCTATATTGCTCCCCTGCTTCCCAACCCCGCCATTTGCTAAGGTAAGCAATGTCGATTTGTTCCGCTTTTAAATCTGCCTATGGCTCGTCGCACAACTCCCTCTGCTGGTTCTGCTAATCACTGGCTCCAGCCGCTTGACCGGGTGGCCTGGGTGATAATGGCGGTGCTGCTGGTGCTGACAGGGCTGCTGCTGGTAGGGGGCGACCATGCTTCGCCACGGGTGCGTGACTTTAGCTGGGATGGGCGGCAGGTGGGTGCAGAAGATCGAGCATTTTTGATGACCTTTAGCCGTCCGATGGATCGCCAGAGCGTGGAGCAAAATCTGCGAATCGAGCCGCCGCTGTCGGGCAAAATCAGTTGGGCAGGGCGGCGCATGGCTTACACGCTCGACACGCCAGCCCCCTACGGAACAGAGTATCAGGTGCGGCTTCAGGGGGCCCGCGATCGCTTCAATCAGTCCACCGATACCAACCTGCTGCAACCCTTTGAAAGCAACTTCAAAACGCGCGATCGCGCCTTTGTGTATCTGGGTGCGGAGGGCGACGAGGCGGGGCGGCTGGTGCTGCAAAACCTGACCCGCGACGAAAAGACCATTCTCACCCCAGCGGATTTGGGTATTTTCGACTACGAGCCGTATCCAGAGGGCGATCGCATCCTGTTCTCAGCCGTCGATCGCAAACATCGCGCCGACGATATTAGCCCGTTCCTCTACACGGTCACCACGGGGCTGCTGCCGGAAGCGCCCGCCCCCACCATTAGCCAAATCAAAGCGGGAGAACGAGTGCAGGGCGATCGCGCCCCCCAGCCAGCGGGCATCGTGCAACTGGTGCTGGGCGACAATGAGTACCAGAATTTGAAATTTGACCTGTCGCCCGACGGGCAGCGCATTGCCGTGCAGCGGGTGAATCGGCAAAATCCGGCCGAGTTTGGGTTGTGGGTGATCGAGCCAGGTCAGCCTGCCAAGCCCGTGCCGACTGAACCAGGCGGCGACTTTGTGATTGCCCCCGACGGCAAAACGCTGGCCATGGCCCAGGGCGAAGGCATGGCAATCCTGTCGCTCACGCCAGAGGAAGATGCAGCCGAAGAGGGCAAGCCGCTGGACTTTTTGCCAAAGTATGGCCTAGCGCTGAGCTTTAGCAAAGATGGCGCAGCGGCAGCGATGGTGCGCTTTAACCGCGACCCGCAGAACCCGACGCGATCGCTCTTTCTCGTCACCAATCAGGGGCAAGAAAAGGAACTGTTGACCACCGACGGCTCTATTTTTACCGCCCAGTTTGATCCCACAAACTCGCTACTCTACTGTCTGGTTTCCACCCGCCTGCCAGGGGATATTTACGTCGAACAGCCCTATCTCGTGGCCATAAATCTGAAATCGGGAAAGCGAACTGACTTGCTGAAGCTACCCATCCAGCGGGATATCCAAATCGCGCTGGCCCCGGACGGATTGGGGCTGCTGTTTGACCAGGTGGTGTCTGCCTCGGATACCACTGAGGAGGGCATTGCCCAGGGCAGCGACGGACGGGCGATCGCCACCAGCCGCCTCTGGTTTTTGCCCCTACAACTCGACGACGAGGGCAATCCCCAAAAAGTCGCCCCCCAGCCATTGGCGGTGGCGGGGCTGCGGCCGCGATGGTTACCGTAGGCAAGCCTGTCGGGAATGGGGTCTGCGAGCAGTTGGCAGTTGGCTTATTTCATAGCCCGTTTGAGACCGTTCTCCTTTGCGAAACGCGGCTCGAATTCTGCCAATTAACTTCCTGGCAACTGCAACAATGGCACGTTTTTTGCCTGCACGAGGGTGCAAGCGTTCAAAGAACTGCCGCAAATCTGGGTCTTTGCGGATTGCCCGCCAAGCGATTTCCAACAGAATAGCGCGCAGGTAACGATTGCCTTGCTTGCTGATGTGCCCTCGTTGCGTTTGTTCTCCACTCGAATGCTCCGTCGGGGTCAGTCTGGTATAGCTGAACAACTGCCGCTCGTTCGCAAAGGCAGACAGATTGCCCAACTCATTGGACAGCACCCGTGTGCTGAACGCCCCCACGCCAGGAGCAGACCGATAGGTCGCTTCACACGGGTCGCTCTCCGCTTGCTGCTTCAACTGCACCGTCAACTGTTGAATTTGCTCGTCCAACGCTCGCCAAATCTGCCAATGCGCTTGGACGGCAATCTTGAATCCTTCAGGGCATGAGCGACTCAGCAGTTCTTTGACCATCTGATGACTCATCTCACGCTGATCCTCCGGGTCAATCAGTCCCAGTTGCTGGGCTTTCATCCGAATTTGATGCTTAATCGTTGTTCGTTCTTGCACCAGTTGGCTGCGTGTTCGGCTCAGCATTCGTCGTTCTTCCTGGGCTGGAGTCGGGACTCGCAGACCTCGCAACCGTTCAGCCTCCAATTGGGTCGAGAGTTTCTCCGCATCCCGTTTGTCCGTCTTGACCCGGTTGTGAACCGCCACCTCCACGGCTGCGGGATGGACAACCCGATTATCGATGCCCCGACGATTCAATTCTCGATGCAGAACAAACCCTGAAAACCCTGCTTCGTATACCGTATGGATGTTTCCTCCTGGAAAATACTTCAACAACTGCGCTGCCAAATCGGCGGGTTTAGCGGTCGTACTCCACTTTTTGACAATGACTTGGTTAACACGAGCAACAACTACATAAGTTTTCTTATGCACATCAATGCCGACGTAAATCTGCTCGCCGTCATAAGATTGGACTGGTGTGGTGTTTTTCATCCGATTCTCCTGTGCTTGAGCTTGGTAACTTCAAGGTATCTGGAGAGCGGCATTTTTGATCAAACACCACACTAGCCACCATAGGAACACTCCCAGAGCGGGAGAGGGACTGCCAATCCGGCTCCCCTTCTCCCTCTTTTGGGAGAAGGGGCTGGGGGATGAGGGCAAACTCGCAGAACTGGGATGCGCCCAATTGAGACTATTGTTCTGAGGCGGAAGTTCTGCCTCCAGTTTGTAGTGCAGACTTTAGTCTGCCTCCGAGGGACTAGCTGTGAATCGGGCGGCTGAAGTGACTACTACGGACGTTCAGGGCGACTCAAGTCACCACTACGGACGTTCAGGGCGGCTGAACTCACCACTACGGACGTTCAGGGCGACTGAACTCACCACTACGAACAATCAATCATTGGGGCAATATCAAATGTCGGAGTGCCAGCCCCAGGTAGCTAATCTGGCCGTAGGCATAGACCAGATTATCGAACCGCAGGGCGGGGTCATTGCCATATCGCAGCGCGTGATATAGCCCGCGCAGCAGGCGATCGCCCCCCCGCTGCACCTGCCCCAGTCCGGCTTTTCCAGTCAGGCGTTCCCGCTGATATTCGCTTACGCCCTGCCACCAGCTTCGTTCTAGAAACCACCCCTGGTGGCGGCGTTCGGGCGCGACCCGATGGGTGACTTCGGCATCGGGCAAGTAACGAACCGTTTTGCCCTGACGCAGCGCCAGTTCCGTTAGGTGCAGTTCTTCGTGGGACAGGAGCGTGTTGCCAATGCGCCCAAGCTGCACCGAAAAGCCGCCGACCGATTCCCAAAAGTCGCGCCGCAGGGCATAGTTCACGCCGCGTGGCGTTTGCCCCGGCTGCTGAATCTTCACTGGCGCATTGCCCAGGTCGTATGCGCCGAGGCTGCTGGCCAGGTTAGTCGAAAGCCAGCGGGGGGGCAGCCGCCCTTCCCAATCCAGCAAGACGCGCCCGCCTGCGATCGCCAAATTCTCGTCTGCCTGAAACGCTTCGGATAGCACCCGCAGCCATTGCGGAGAGGCGATCGCATCGTCATCTAGATAGGCCAGCAGGGGCGCGGCAGCGTTGACGGCTCCGGTGTTGCGAGCGACGGATAGCCCCAGCGTCGGCTCTGGCAGATAGCGCAGCCGAGAATCCTGCAAAAACGGCTCCACCACAGTCCGCGTGGCATCGGTGGAGGCGTTGTCTACCACCAAAACCTCGTAGGGTTCCGTCAGGTCTTGACGCAGCAGACTGGCGATCGCCCCAGCTAGATAGCCAGCCCGATTATGCGTACAGACAATGGCAGAAATACGCGGCGACATCTGGCAACCCTCAAAAGCAGGTTCCAAGGTTCCAAGACAAGTTTCGTTCTATTCTGCGTTTGACCATGCATCTAAAATACTTAAAGCTATGGCTCACCTAAGCTATGGCTGCGGACAGCCCTTCCGAACGGCTCCCAGCAATGTAGATACCGTAACGCATCGTTTTACCTGGAGGTTGTTCTGCCGGATCAGGGTTACCCGTCCTAGTTGCCCAAGGACGCGACCTTGATGATTAAACTGAACGCGATATAGCCCACCTGTTTGATACAGCGTCATTTCTGTTGGATGAAGCTGAATCCTGGGGTCGAGGTCGCGCCACAAAATCTGTTCAATGGGTGTGTTGATCGGGTGGGCAGCAACTTGCACAAAGCCGTAGGAGTCTGTCCGAAGGCTGACCTGCCAGGTAGAACGGGTTTGCTCTGCCCGAAACTGGGCCAGCCGCATGGTTTGAAAGACTTCATCCTGGGCTACGTTGAGACTGCGGGCGCTAAAGAAAGTAATCCAGCTAGGGGCGGCGATCGCCATCAGAACCGCAATAATCGCCACGACCGCAATTTTCTCGATCAGCGTAAACCCCATCGCCACGTCACGCTCGAACCGGAGGGGCAAAGACCCTGCCCCCAAACGAGTCAAAGCTTTCATAGAGATTAATCAGAGTGTGAGAGATGCACCAGCCAACCTGTCCTTAAAATAAAATTCCCTACGGTGGCGATCGCCTATCGAGAAATTTCCTCTCATGCGCCCTCCCAGGAGAAAACCATCAGCGCCGACCCGTTGGGGCATAATAATCAGCGGTGGTTTTGAGGAAACATGCTCAACATGCCTGACGTAATCGACGCGCTGCCGGATAACCTGCGCCCCGCGATAGCAGACGTGCTGGGGCTGCCGATTCACCTGCTGCCGGACTATAGCGACTGGCTGCTGGCGCAACTCGCGCAGGGCGATCGCGGCGTGCATGTGGTCACGCTAAATGCCGAAATGGCCATGCAGGCAGAGCAAAACGACGCGCTGGCAGCGGTGATCCGGCAGGCAGAATTGGTGATTCCCGATGGCGCGGGCGTGGTGCTGTATCTGCGCTTGCGGGGATATCGCGTCAACCGCTGTCCGGGCATTGAGCTATCGGAGCGAGTGATTCGAGCGTCTGCCGACCCAGCCTTGCCCGGTGCGCCCTACTCGCTATTTTTCTTTGGCGGTGCGCCTGGGGTCGCAGATGAAGCGGCGCGGGTGTGGCAAAAACAAGTGCCAGGACTGGCGATCGCCGGAGTGCAGCACGGCTACCTCCCACCCGAAGAGCAAGCCCCGCTGCTGGAACGGCTCCGAGAACTCCAGCCGCGCCTGATTTTGGTGGGGCTGGGGGTTCCTCGACAAGAATTTTGGATTGCCCAACACCGCCATCTTTGCCCCAACGCAATTTGGATCGGCGTGGGCGGCAGCTTCGATATCTGGTCGGGCACCAAAACCCGCGCCCCCAGCTGGCTCCGCAACAACAACCTAGAGTGGGTCTATCGGCTCTATCAAGAACCGTGGCGCTGGCGGCGAATGCTGGCACTGCCGCAGTTTGCATGGCGGGCAGTGGTGTATAGAGGGTGACGGGGAAAGGGGGAAATCGGCAGAGCGCTGCGGGTTTGTTGCTGGTTAGCGATCACCGCTAAACGGTTGCCTTTTAGTTAGCAAGGATAAGCAATGGCGGCAACAACCTGCGAATCCAAAAGTTTGCGATTTCCGCATCTTTGTATACAGTATGCATATAGAAGCCAATTTATGCTGGGTAGCTTGAGGGCGTGTGCTGATTCGCCGATCTTCCAGGACGCAACGCCACCGACAGGATCAAACCTGGGATGGGAATCGCCTCAGTGACCCGTGTTGACGCTGAAATCACAGAAAATCAATATTTGGGGGATGGAATGGTCGTTCTTTCTAAACAGCTTGCAGTCAATGGCGATCGCCTCATGCAGTCCATTGAGCGGCTGGCCAAAATCGGGAGACAGCCCAACGGGGACATCTGCCGCCTGGCCTTTTCGCCAGAAGACTTGCAGGCCCGCTATCTGGTGCAGCAGTGGATGATCGAGGCTGGCATGACCGTGCGGACAGACGCTGCCGGAAACCTAATCGGCCGCTACGAGGGCACCGACCCCGACGCACCCGCCCTGGCCACAGGTTCCCATATCGACACCGTGCCCTCTGGCGGCCCCTTCGACGGGACACTGGGCGTGCTGGGCGGCATCGAAGTCGTGCGGACGCTGAAGGAAAACAACCTGCGGCTGCGGCATCCCATTGAGGTCATCGTGTTTACCGATGAGGAGAGCAGCATGATCGGCGGACAGGCGATCGCCGGGACGGTGCTGCTGGAGCAGCCAGAGCGCTATTTGCCCAAGATCGACCAGCCGATTGAGTCGTGCCTGGAGAAAATTGGCGGCGACTGGAGCCAACTGCCCAGCGCCCGCCGCACCCGCGCCGACATTGCCGCCTTTGTGGAACTGCATGTGGAGCAGGGCTGCGTGCTGGAGCGCAAAGCTCAGGCGATTGGCGTGGTGCAGGGCGTAGTGGGGATGCAGCGGCATCTGATCACGATTCATGGCCAGCCCAACCACGCAGGCACCACCCCGATGGACATGCGCCAGGACGCGCTGATTGCCGCTGCAAAGGTAATTCTGTCAGTGCAGGCGATCGCCCTAGAGCAGCCCAGCCAGCCCGTCGCCACTGTCGGCTATCTCACCGTCGCTCCCAACGCCATGAACATCGTGCCAGGAACCGTAGAACTGTCGGTTGATATGCGCGACCTGTCGCAGGTGGTGCTAGAACAAATGCTGGAGAAGCTGAAGCAAGCCCTGCGCGAGATTGCGATCGCCACCCACACCCGCATCGACATCGCGCCCGTCCTCACCGTCGAGCCGACTCTGGCCTCTCTCAATGTCCAGGCAGCGATTGAAGCTGTTTCCCAAGACCTGAACCTGAGCTACCTCTACATGCCCAGCCGCGCCGGCCACGACGCGATGGAGATGGGCCGCTTTACCGACATGGGCATGATCTTCGTACCCAGCCAGGAGGGACTCAGCCACTCCGGCATGGAATACACCTCGCCAGAGCAATGCACCCAGGGCGCAGACGTGCTGCTGCACACGCTGATCAAGCTCGACTCGATCTATGCTTAAAAGGCCTTAAAAAGGCCTATAGGGAGCCTTATAGAACCCGTTCAGCGGCCGTGGAAAGTCTTTCACGGCCATTTTTGCCAGCCAAATTGGGATAAAGAGTCGTAAACCGCCGGAAAATTCAATGAAATTCCAGGAGTCGACATTTTTCTAAAATTTTCCATGACTTGCGCCTAAAAGCTCTAGAGTTTGCGGAGGGTTATGAATGTAGCGTCAGATACAGCTTGTAGATCTTTAAAGCCTTTTGATAGATGACATTCCTTCGGCATTAAGATGTCTGGCATCTGAATTGCAAATCTGAAGCACGAAGCCGCCAAGTGCGACTTTAATCCCGTAGAACCTTTCAGATAAATCCTTTCAGAATCGCTTGCTGAATCCGGGGGATCACCCGACTCACGTCGCTGCTGTCCAGGCTGCAAGGCTCTTTCAAGGCTTTTTGGGGATGTTTTAATGACTCAATCATCTGTCTCAGCTTCAGCTTCGCCGACCGTCGATGGGGGAGGAGTCGCGCCAATTCCCCATGACATTCCATCCACGACCGTAGGCGTATCGCTCCGCTCGGTTACCAAAAAATATGGCCCCGTGACGGCAGTTGAGAACATCACCCTAGACATCCCGCCCGGTTCCTATTGCTGTCTGCTGGGACCAAGCGGCTGCGGCAAAACCACCACCATGCGGATGATTGCAGGGCATGAGGACATTACTCAGGGCGACGTATACATTGGCGACCTGCGGGTGAACGACCTACCCCCTGCCCAGCGCAGCACCGCCATGATGTTCCAAAACTACGCCCTGTTTCCCCACAAGACGGTCTGGCAGAATGTCGAGTTTGGGCTGCGGATGCGCGATATTCCCAAACCCGAACGTGACCAGCGCGTGGGCGAAATTCTGGAAATCGTCGGGCTGAGCCAGTTTGCCAGCCGCAAACCCACCCAGTTGAGCGGTGGACAGCAGCAGCGGGTGGCCCTAGCGCGATCGCTCGTCACCCGTCCCCAAGTGCTGATGCTCGACGAACCCCTCAGCGCCCTCGACGAAAACCTGCGGGTAAAAACGCGGGGTGAGCTGCGCCGCCTGCAAAAGCAGTTTGGCATGACCTTCATCCAGGTGACGCACAACCAGGACGAAGCCTATTCGCTATCGGACATGATTGTGGTCATGGATCATGGACGGATCGACCAGGTGGGCACGCCTCAGGACATCTTCGTCAAGCCAATTTCCCAGTTCGTCGCAAAATTCACAGGCGACAACAACATCTTCAAAGGAACCGTCAGCCGCGCCGACCAGGATGCCGAGGGCTACCTGGTGCAGATGGAGGTGCCAAAGCTGGGAACGCTCCTCTGCCGGGGTGACTATGCCCAAGTTGGCGCAGCGGCCGCCTGCTCGGTGCGGGCAGACCGGGTGAAGGTGGAGCCGCTGTCGGCGGCGGACACATCACCCCGCGCTCTGGTGAATCAGGTGACAGCGCGAATTGTAGCCGTCGAATTCACGGGCTATGTGACTCGTGTCACCCTGGCGCTGGAAAAGACGGGCCAGGAAGTGCTGTACAAAGTCCGCAGCACCGATTGGGTGAGCCAGGCGCTCCAGGAAGGGCAGGTCGTGGCGCTAAGCTGGCTGGCTGATGACTGTGTGTTCTTGTCGCATTAACGTCGCACCAGCCCTGACGCGCTCTCAGAGCCGAGTAGCTTGGCGACTGGTGGGTCTGCGGCAGATTATGGGTGACTGGTGATCTGGCGTGAGGCGATCGCCCTCTCTCTTGTCCATCACCCACAGCACCCACTCCGCAGGAATCGCAAAATTGCAAAATGAACGCCAGCAGGGCGACTCAAACAGCACCGCAACGTTTACCCCTCATTATTCTCTACACATCTAGGCACTATGGCTAAAATCTCTCGTCGTCAAGTCATTCGTACTGGACTCGCTGCCGGAGCCGCGCTGGCTGCGACCCGTTGCGCCCGCAGCGAAGCCCCTGTCGGCACCCCCAACAATCCGGCTACGGGCCCGGAGGTGAACACCAACCAGACCAAGGACGTGACCCTGCGGCTGATTGGCACCGGTGTATCGCAAATCAATGAAATCCGCGACAAAGCGCAGCAAGATCTCGGCTTTAAGCTGGACATGCGGGCCCTTAGCACCGAAGAAAACAACCAGATCGCCATTACCCAGCCCAAGCAGTACGACATCTTTGACGGGGAATATTTCAGCCTGCCGCTCGTGGTGCCATCGGGCAATCTCCAGCCCATCGATGTCAGCAAGATCAAGGACTACGACAAGATCGTGCCATTCTTTACCCAGGGCAAGTTTGAGGGGATGCCGGTAGAGCAGTCCCAGGGAACTGCGCCCTACCGAGTGCAATACGTCACAGGGCCCGACTCTAAGGAGTTTTCATCGACCCCCACTGACTACGCCACGCTGATTCCGTTCCAGTACAACGCAGACACGCTGGGCTACCGTCCCGACCTAGTGGGCCGCAAGATCGAAACCTGGGGCGAACTGTTCAATCCCGAATTCAAAGGCAAGACCTCGATTCTGGACATCCCCCAAATCGGCATCATGGACGCGGCGATGGTGGCCGAATCGCTGGGGCTGATGAAATTTGCCGACAAGGGCAACATGACCCGCGAAGAAATCGACCAGATTACCAACATTCTCAAAGAACAGAAGCGGGCGGGTCAGTTCCGCGCCTTTTGGAAGACCTTTGATGAATCGGTGAACCTGATGAATGCGGGCGAGGTGGTGCTGCAATCTATGTGGTCGCCTGCGGTGACGGCGGTGAAGTCTAAGGGAACGCAGTGCATCTATGCGCCGCTGAAGGAGGGCTATCGCGGCTGGGGCGGCGGCATCGGTCTGTCCAAGAATCTGTCGGGCATTCAGCTTGACGCAGCCTACGAATACATCAACTGGATGCTGGAGGGCTGGGTCGGTTCCTTCCTGGGTCGCCAGGGCTACTACAGCGCCGCACCAGAAAACGCTAAGAAGTACATGTCTCAGGCAGAGTGGGACTTTTGGTATGAAGGCAAGCCCGCCGCCGAAGACATGGTAGACCCCTTCGGCAAGACGCTAGAGAAGAAGGGCGCAGTGCGGGATGGCGGCTCCTTCAAGGATCGCTTCGGCAACATCGTGTGTTGGAACTCCACGATGAAGGAGAACGTATACCTGGTGCAAAAGTGGAATGAGTTTATCGCATCGTAGCGATCGCACCCTAATCTCGTCCAGTTCCCATTCATTCTCTAACCATTGCGGCTTTTTGAGCGACCAACCCCCTCAAAGAGCCGCGCCTATTCAGGTAACTTGCAATGCTGAAATCCTGGAAAAGCATTCAGCCCTACGCACTGGTGACCCCCCAAACGCTCGTGCTGCTGCTATTTTTGGTGCTGCCAATTCTCATGATCTTTATGGTCAGCTTTTGGCAGTTCGACGGCATTCAGATGATTCCCGGCTTTACGCTGGATAACTACAAAAGTATCTTCACGTCCGACGTGACGCTGAGAACCTACCTGAATACATTCAAGTATGTGTTCCTGGTGTGGTTCTTTTGTCTCGCGATCGCCTTTCCCGTTGCATACTTTCTGGCATTCTTCATCGAAGACCAAAAGTGGCAAATCATCCTCTTTTTAGTGTGTACAGTACCATTCTGGACTTCAAATATCATCCGGATGATTTCCTGGGTGCCCGTGCTGGGGCGGGAAGGTCTGGTAAACAGCACGCTGCTGCGTCTGGGGCTAATCAATCAACCGCTGGAGTGGCTGCTGTTTTCGGATTTTGCCATCGTGCTGGGCATGGTGCATTTGTATAACTTTTTTATGATTGCGCCTATTTTCAATAGCCTCATGCGGATCGATCGCAGCCTGATCACCGCCGCACGAGACATGGGCGCATCCGGGTTTCAAATTCTCAAAGAAATCATCCTGCCGCTGGCGGCTCCGGGGATTGCCATCGGCTCCATTTTTGTGGTGACGTTGGTGATGGGCGAATTCGTCACGGTGCGGATGATGGGCGGCGGGCAGGCGGCCTCCGTCGGCAAGATGATTCAGACCCAAATCGGCAGCTTGCAGTATCCGCTGGCGGCGGCAAACGCGGTGATTTTGCTGCTGGTGACGCTGCTGCTGGTCATGGCAATTTTGCGCGTGGTCGATATTCGCAAGGAGTTGTGATGCAACAGAAACGCTCCCTGACTTACTACCTGCTGGCGGGCTTCTTTGGGCTATTTGTCCTGTTTCTCTACGGCCCCATGCTGGCGATCTTTATCCTGTCGCTGCAAGGCGAAGAGGGCACGCTGACGTTTCCGATGAAAGGCTTTAGCTTCTACTGGCTGGGGCAGGTCTTCCAGGAACAGCGCGTGGGCAACTTTACAGATGCCTTCTGGCGATCGCTCCTGTTGGGGCTGCTGGTGACCCTGCTGTCGGTGATTGTCACGGTCATGTCTGCCTTGGCCTTCCGGCAGCGGTTCAAAGGGGCTGGGACCCTCTTCTATCTGACGATTGCCAGCCTGATCGTGCCCAGCGTGCTGATTTCTCTGGGCATCGGCATCGTGTTTCAGGTGCTGGATCTGGAAACGAACTGGTTCTCGTCGGGTCTGGGCGCACACCTAACCTGGACGGTTCCCTTTGCCTTTCTAATCATGCTGGGCATTTTCAACCGATTTAACCCGTCCTACGAAGAGGCTTCCCGCGACCTGGGCGCAAACGACACGAAAACCTTCTGGGAGATTGTGTTTCCGTTGATTCTGCCGGCGCTGATCGGCATTGGGCTATTGGGCTTTACGCTGTCCTACGACGAATTTACGCGCACGTCGCTGGTGTCGGGGCAAAAGAACACGCTGCCGCTGGAAATCTTCGGCATGACCACCAACGTTACCTCGCCTGCGCTCTATGCCTTGGGTACGCTGACGACGCTGTTTTCCTTTGCCATGATTCTGCTGGCGATCGCTGCCTACAACTACACCTCGCGCCGCCAGTCGCAGTGAGGCGCTAACCAATTACCCGTCTCAGGAACGGGATGAGTTCATTCCAGGCAGCATCAGTGGCGGCGGGGTCGTAGCGGGGACCATCGTCGCGCATGAAGGTGTGGTCAGCCTCGTAGATCAAGATTTGATGCCTTACGCCAGTCTTTTCCAGGGTTTGGGCGAGGGTGTGGCGATCGGGTTCTTTGATATGCGGATCGAGCGTACCAAAGACGAGCAGCAGCTCGCCGCGGATTTCGCCCGTGCGCTGGAGCGTGTCGGCCACGCCTTTGCCCAGTTTGCCGATGGGGATGCCCGTGGGATAGCAACTGACGGTGGCTTTCACCTCTGGCTGGAAGGCGGCGCGATAGGCCAGGTGTCCGCCGATGCAAAAGCCCATGCTGCCCAGTTTGTCGGGCAACACGCCGCTTTCAGACTTGAGAAAATCGAGGACGGCGCGGGTGTCGGCATCGTAGTGGGCGATCGCCGTTCGTCGAGCGTCATCATTGCCTTGCATCCGTCCCAGGTCGCTGGGTTCAATCACCGTGCCCACGGGTTCCAGCCGATGGAAGATTTCCGGCGCGGCGACCACATATCCATAGCCCGCTAGCCGATCCGCCAGCCGCGTAATCGGGCCGCCCAGTTGGTAAATATCCGAAAAGAAGACGATGCCGGGATATCGGCCCTCTGGCTTGGGCGCAGCCACATATACCCGCATCAAACTGTCATCCACCCGCAGTTCCACGTTCCGCTTGACGATTTGCATCTGCCCATCCTGCCACGCTGTTTGCCCTTAGCGTAGCCATCCCGCCAGAGGGATTCAAGCTTGCTGAGACACCTCGCCGGGCCGTAATCTTGGACGATAAGACCGAACGCCGAACCTGAGTTTCAGCCCTGAGAGTCTATGGAACAGCCCAGCCCAACCGCGACCCGTGCTGTTAAACGAGGGCGATCGCCCTGGAAAGCGCCCTGGCAAGCCGCCAGTATCGCGGGCACGGTTCTGGCAGCAGTTCTAGCAGCATCGTCCACGCTGATTCCGGCGGTCAGTGGCTGGCTCTCGCACACGCTGCTGGTGCTGGCGGCCACCCTCAGCATTACCAAAGACCTGCTGCTGGTGGGCGGCATTGCAGTCCTGATCGCCAGCCTGCTGGCCCCGCTGGAGGCCCTGGGCTGGTGGGCGGGCTGGTATGGTGAGGATCTGCAAACCCTGGAAGCACCGGGAATCTTGGCAGAACCGCTGCCCGAACCCAGCACCATCACTCGCTACGTCGTTTACCTGGATGGCATTGCCCAGGGAAAGTATACTTACCTGCCCGATGTGGAAGAATTCCTGGCGACGCTGGCGGCCGACATGCCCGATGACATCGTGCTAATCCAGGGCATCATGTCTTACTCCGTGATGAATCGCTCCCTCACCGAGCGACGAATGCTGGCGTTCTTTTGGCGCATCGTCGATCGGCTGCAAATGTCGCCCTCCAGCGGCATCTTTGGGCTATTGCTCTCGTTTTTGATTAACATCCGCAACGTGCTGGTCGTCGCCGTGACCGCTGATCAGCGCTACGGCCCGATTTACGGCCAGGGCACGGCGCAGGTCATCTTCAACAGCCTGACCCACTACGGGTATCAGCCCAATAGCGGGGTTCCGGTGACGCTGCTGGGCTATAGCGGCGGGGCGCAGGTGGCGCTGCGGGCAGCGCTGACGCTGAAGCAACTGCTGAAAGCGCCCATCGACGTGATTTCGCTGGCGGGCGTGGTCAGCGGCAATCATAACCTGCTAGAGCTAGAGCATCTTTATCATCTGGTGGGCGATCGCGACTGGGTAGAAAAACAAGGCGCAGTGCTGTTTCCCCAGCGCTGGCGGCTGTTTCCGCTGTCGCCGTGGAATCGCGCCCGCCAGCGCCGCAAGATTACCATTTCTTCCCTTGGCTCGATGGGGCACAACGGAGCCGACGGCCCCTACAGCGTCACCGAGCGCCTGCCCGACGGCCGCACGCACCTAGAGGCAACCGTCCGCGCTGTGTCCGATATTTTGCAGGGCAAGTCGGCGCTGGTGAGCAAGACGCAGGTCGCCAAACCCAGCAACTACGAGCGCTATTGGCAAGCCGAGTTTAACCGACCCGACTATTATCCGCTGGATCAAACCCCAGACCCAGACCTGTATCGGGCGATTCCCGCAGGGATCGCTCCGCGAATCGCCCCCTGGATGGGGCGGCTGATTTTGCCAAAACCGAACGAGCGGCGGCAGGTGCGCGGCGTGTGGTTTGAGGTGCATCACGCGCCGCCAGAATATGCCCATCTGGTGGGACAGGTGGTGGTGCTGCGCTGGCAGCAAACGCCGGGGATTCAGTTCTTTTTGCAGCAGACCACCCGCGATGTCTTTTTTAGCGAAGAGACGGAATACAGCATTTGCCAGGGCTTGGTGCATCCGCTGCGAATTGACCGCTGGCAGCGGGTCGATCCGCTAGAGTCGCTGGCAGGCAGCCGCCCCTACGATGACGTGCTGGTGATGCTGGACGAGCCGCAGGTGAAAGATGTCCAGATCGGCGGCGAAGGGCGATCGCTCCTCGCCATTACGCGAGAACCCGTGCAGATTACAGGTCGCTATTATGCCCTAGCGACGGTGCTGGAACCCGTCAATGCCCAGGGACACCCCCTGCCAAACTCCGATGCCTCTGAGCCAGAATTTTTCCGCATTCAGCATTTCAACCGGGCCACGCGCCAGTTTGACGGGCCCACGGAAATTGTGCGGTTTCCCCCGGTCATTCCCGATGCAAACAACCTGCCGCCTGCTGGGAATCGGGGATTGGAAAAGTCTCCTGCGGGACGCGATGGCTGGTATCTCTATGGCGCAAAGGACGCAGCGGGTCGGTTTGTGGTGCAGGCGATCGCCCCCCGTGCGCTCCTGCGCTTGCAGCCGGATCAAACCATTGGCGATCGCCGCGAGGCGTGGCAGTTCCTCAGGCGCGGCATCTGGGAAGACATTGCCACGCTGAAGGGCAACGTCCGCTCGACGCTGCTCCTAAACGCCCTAAACGAGAGCATGGCAGATTCTCCGAATGCTCCCCCGGATGCCCCTGCGCCCGCCAATGCCCCGCCCTTTGCCGAAGGCTCTCGGGCGCTGGTGATTCACCTCTACGGCGGCATCGGCGGCGCAATGGCAGAACCCCAGGCGCAGGGCCCGCTATACTTTGGGCATTTTGCCTACGGCGTGGCGACCGTGGTGCGCGAACCGCTGGCCGACGAGCTCATCTTCGACATTCACTATCACCAGGTCTATACCCACAACACCGATGGAGTGATTGCGGGAACGCTTTCCTGGCAGCGATTTTTGGGCGATCGCCAGTTTGGCTGGCTGGGTGTGCGACCAGTGTGTGACCTGGTGATTCAATACGATCCGTTCACCAGACCCTTCGACTTTGGCGGCGTAAAAGCCTCGGCGCTAGACGGACTCGTAACCCAGCTTGAAATCATGACCGCCCGCTACCGCATCGGCGACGGCACAGGCGGAACCTACGTCGGCCCGGCTCACAACTGCTCACAAGACTCCAATCAGGCCCTCTACGCGGCGGTGAAAAACCTGGGCGACGCGCTCAACCGGATGCCCGAACTCAAGGACTGGCTGGATGAACAGCCCGACCAAGCAGCCCGGTTTGACCAACTGGTGCAGTTGGGGCGCTTTATTAAACGCGAGATGTTGCCGCTGGGCACGGCCCGCGCCGACTGGAAAACGAACGACAGCACCCTCGGCGTTAGCCCCGAAAGCGAAATTCTCTATAACCTCACTGTCGGGCTGATTAGCTGGCGGACGCTATTGCCCCGCCTCGCCTGCGAAACCATTGCCCGCCAGTTTCTCAATCAGGGCGCACAGATTTGGGTGCTGCAAACTTGCCAGGTGGGGGGCGATCGCCCGGAGATTGCGCCCGTTGCGCCAACGCCGTTGGGGTGGTGAGTGGGTGGGGGATGTGGGGGAAGAGGGAAGAGGGAAAACGAAGAACGAAGAGGGAAGAACGAAGAACGAAAAACCTTTTTTAGCGCGATGTGCTAGCCTGCCGGATCATCACCTGCTGGATGATTGCCTGCTGGATCATTACCTGCTGGATTGTGGTGTGCTGGATTGTAGAGGACGACGTTTTCTTGCTCGTTAGGGTCGTTGCGGGAAACTAGGGCGCGGGCGGGTTCGGTCTGGCTGAGGTTGTGGGGCTGGTGGGGCACGCCGGGGGGAATAAATAGGAAATCGCCTGTTTCGTTGATGACCGACTGCCGAAGTCCCAGCCCGTAGCGGGTTTCGACGCGCCCCTCCAGGATGTAGATGGCGGTTTCGTAGTCGCGGTGGAAATGCGGCTCGGCAGAGGCTCCTGGTGGAATAATCACCAGATTCATGGAGATGCCCTGCGTCCCTGCGGTGTTGCCAGAAATGCCAACGAAATAGGGCAACCGCTGGCGAGTCAGGGTTTCTGCATCGGGACGCACGGTAATGATTTCGCCGTCGTTGGGCTGGGGAGCGGTAGTGTCTGCCCCGCTCATGCCCTCATCGCTCACCTGCTCTGCCTGGGCTGCTTGGCGTGAATCTTGTTGCAATGCCATCGAACTGTGTCCTCCGGGCCAGCATCTAAATTTCTCTATCTTCATCCTAATCGGCAGATTTGCACCTGGCCCTGCGAACGACGCTTGCGCCGCCATCTCAGCCGATAATGGAACCAGCAGTTGGAAACCTTGCAAGTCAACATTGCAAAGAAGGCACGGAGTGCGATCGCCATGAATTATGTTGTAGCAATCCTTCCTGACCGCATTCAGGCAGAGGCGGCCTATTCAGCACTGGAGGCGGCAAACCTGCCCATGAATCAGGTGAGCATTTTGGGGCGCGGCTATAAAAGCGCTGATGAGTATGGCTTCCTTGACCCCAAAAAGCCCGCCCGCAAGCAGGCACTGCTGATGGCGACGTGGCTGGTGCCGTTTGGCTTTATTGCAGGGGTGGCGTTTAACCTGGCGACTGCGTATCAACTGGTGCCCTCGGCGGGTGTGCTGGGCAATCAGATCATCGGTGGCGTTTTGGGGGCGATCGCCGGAGCAATGGGCAGCTTCTTTGTCGGCGGCGGCACGGGGCTGGTCTTCGGCGGGGGCGATGCCCTACCCTATCGGAATCGTCTCAAGGCGGGGAAGTATCTAGTCGTGGTGAAGGGACAGCCCAACCTGACGAATCAGGCCACGAAAATCTTGAAACAATTTGATCCAGAAAATATCCAGGGCTACGTCGAGCCAGATTGAGTCTTGCCAGATTGAGCCTTGCCAGATTGAGCCTTGCCAAATTAAGCACTGCCAGATTAAGCATTAGCAGGCTGTTTTTGTCGCCAGGGGCAGCCTGGAACGGGCAGGCTCCGTAATTTTTCTTAAAGTGCCTGAATCGTTTGCAAGCCCATTACGCAGCCCAGAGATTGCACTCTTGATCAGTCCAGACCCGTGCCACTATCCGGATAGATCTTCACACAATTGTTAAATGGGGTTGGTGCAGTTGTGGAATTCCGGGGCACACTAAGCCTGATGGGTATAAGCCTGATGGATTCGAGTGACCCATTCCGTTTTGCTGTGAAGATTTGAGGGCGACATGAGCATTGAGAAAATCGTCGAGCAAGCGCTTCAAGATGGCTACCTTACCCCTGCGATGGAAGCTGAGGTTGGGCGCATTTGCGATACGGCTTCCGAATTGTCTATCGAAGAGTACATGGCCCTCGATCGGCTCATGGGGGCGCTATTGACCGGCGAGGTGGTCGCAGTGCCCCGCAAGCAGTTCATCAACGTGATGGAAGAAATGGTGTTGACGGAGGCGATCGCCCGCGTTGCCGAAATCGAAGCCACCAGCGATTGCACTCTCGACTTGGGCGACATTGCCGCCTACGCGCTGAACCGACTGCCGCCCATGTATGCCACAACGGAGGAAGGCGCAGACTATCAGCGCAGCCGCGCCCGCGAAGATCTGCAACCGCTGATTGCAGAACAGGTGGCAGAGGCGATCGCCCGCAGCGTCAACCGCCCCGACTTCTATCCCGAACGCCAGGCCTTGGGCAAGAGCACCAGCGACGAAGTGCTGGGTCAGGTGAGTACGCTGCTCAAAGCCTACGCCCATAAGTTTGAAGCACACGCCTAGAGACGCACGCCTAGAGAAGGGTGGAAATTGGCGATCGGGGAACCGGATTGCTCTCAATTCTCGATTTTGGCTTTTCTCGATTTTGGCTTTGCCATTTGGCTTTGCGATTTGGGTCTGCGCTTTGGGTTGGCCTATGCAGTGAACTCAGGGCTTTCTGTGAAAGTTGCAAGCCAGCCCTGAGCGGTCACCCGGTTCTGCTGTGGGCGCTGTAGCGCAACACCCTCTTAACCCTCAACTGCCAAGCCCCAACCCCTCGCGCCCTGATGCGTCAAAAAAGCGGCCGTGCCGTGGGGAACACACACCACGTCTGGGCTGAGCCGGATGCCCGGTTGCAGGTCGATTTTTGCACCCGTGCTGAGCAAGTGTCCGAGGGTGGGGCGATCGCCCGTCTGCATCTGCTGCAAATGCTCGTCGCGTAGGTACAGGATTGCTGCGATTTCGCTGCTGGGCTGGGGTTTTGCCCGCAGAGACGCATCAAAGGCAAGCAAGTAGTAGGTCTGTTGGCTGCTGGCCAGGCTGCCGTAGCTGGAGTGCGCTCGCTTTTCTAAAATCAGTCGGGGGCGCAGGCCTGATTCCAGCAGACGCACCGTGAGGACTTCCCCCTCAGCGCTCAGAAAATAGGTCTGCTCAGCGCTGTGAATCGCAGAAACCACCGCGCCGATTTCTTCAGCGCTTTCTCGCAGGGCGCAGTCTGTCCAGGACTCGTCGGGCGAGCGCCGCTTGCCGCCCACTCCAAAAAACCGCAGGCGATCGCCGCCGTGGGTCAGTTCTCTCCGGGGAATCGAAAAGACGTGATAGCCATCCCATCGCAGAAACAGCGCCGCCCCTGTAGGGGTCGTCCGAGAGATGAAATCAGACAGTGAAATGAGCATTGACCAATTCAGACCTATCGCAAGGGAGACGGTTTCAGGAAGTTGCGTTCAGGAAGCCATAGCAAGGCATCGCCTCCCCTATTTAAGCCTGTCTAAAGTTAAGACCGGGTAAAGCGACACAAAACGATCGCTCTTTGGGCATAAGCATCCATTCATTCGTCAGAACAACGAAGCAAGATCACGAATCAGAGCGAGTCGGAGAATTGACCGACGGATTGACCGTTGCAGCTTCTACAGTTCCCTTTTTGGGGGCGACAACGACGGGGCTGGGCCCCGGAAATTTTGCCGCCAACTCATGGCGCTGATTCACCAGATACACGCTTACCAGCGTCAGCACCACGCCAATCCACTCTTGCTGGGTCAACTGTTCCCCCAGCGTCAGATTGCTGAACAGCAGAGCGAAGACAGGGGTCAGGAAAATCAATGCGCTGACGCTGGTGACATTGCCCGTCGCCGCCAGGTAGAAAAACATGCCGTAAGTAATTGCTGTGCCAAAAATCGTCGTGTAGCCCAGCCCGGCCCAGTCGCCCAGACTCAGCCCTGACACCTGCCCTGCCTCAGTCAGCGCTGACAGTAGCAGCAGGGGAACCGCGCCAATAATCATGTGCCAGCCTGTGCCCACGATGGGGTCGGCGTGTTTGCGGACATAGGTGACGATGATCGTGCCAAAAGACATGGCCAGCGCCGCCAGAATCATCAGCAGTTCGCCGCTTTGCATCAGCGTCGCCCAGCTAAAGGCTCCGGTCGGCAGGCTGAGGTTGCCCTGGAGGGTGGACTGGATCGCTGCCTCCGGCAAACCGCACAGCGCTACGCCCAGCACCCCAATCGCCAGCCCAATCCAGCCCCAAAGCCCAATCACATCGTTCAGAATGAACCGCGACAGCACTGCCACAATCATCGGCTGCGCGTCGATTAGCACGGCTCCCAGCCCCGCACCTGTATGCACCAGTCCTTCGCTCAAAAAGCCCTGGAACAGTGCGCCATCGACCAGACCAAATAGCGCGATCCAACTCCACGCCTTCCAGCCCTGAGGTTGCGGCAGTTTGGCGATCGCCCCCACCAGCAGCACCAGCAGCCCCGCAGGCAGGAGCCGAAATCCTGCCAGAAACAGCGGCGTGGTATGCGGCAGGACAAACTTCATCACCACCATCGCCGTCCCCAAAAAGAAGAAGGGTGCAACCAGGACAATGGGCGATTTGGCGAGGGCGGGCGTAGATGGGTTGAAAGACATTAGGACACGAGGGGGTGACAGGGTGGCAGAGGGATGGAATCGTAAACGCGAACGCTAAAGAGGGGTGACGGACTGGCGGAGGGATGCGGAGAGCGATCGCCCTGTGCCGCCGCGCCGAACCAGGATTAGCTCGGCAGCGATGCTGACGGCAATCTCTTCTGGAGTGAGGGCACCGATGTCTAACCCGATGGGGGCGTAGATGGTTTGCAATTTGCCAGGATCAATGCCGCGCTGGGCGATCGCCTGATAGACCTGGTGCACGCGCTTTTCGCTGCCAATCATACCCAGGTAGCAACAAGGCAAATTGCGGCTTAGCAAACAGTCCAGCGCCTCTAGGTCATATTGGTAGCCGCGAGTCACCAGGGCGACATAAAGCTGGGGATGAGGTGCTAGCTGGCGCAGAGCATTGGCGATTGGTTCGACAAAGATATGCGTCGCCTGGGGATAGCGGTCGGCGTTGGCCCACTCTGGACGATCGTCCTGCACCATCACCTGAAAGCCAATGAGAGCCGCGATTTTGGCCAACTGTTCGCCAACGTGACCCGCGCCGACGATCAGCAAAGCAGGCGGCGGCTGTAGCGTTTCGACAAAGGCAGATTCGCTGAGGGCGATCGCCCGTCCATTCCCCAACTCATCGGCCAGGTAGGGCGACCGATCAGGAGCAAGGTCAATAGCAAGGGGCGTAACCAGCGTGGCGGGCTGTCCCGACTGGAGGCGATCGCAGATAGACCGGGCCAGGGCGATCGCCCCTTCTCCCTGCCAGCGCTCCACCCACACCTGCATCCAGCCGCCGCACACGCCCTGAATCTCGCGGTTTGGCGCACCCGACAGGTCAATTTGCACCTGCTGCTTTTCGCCCGATGCCAGTACCTCCTGCGCGGCGCGAATGACCTTGGCCTCACCTGCCCCGCCGCCAATCGTGCCCCAGATCTGTCCATCTCCCCAAACTAGCATCCGCGCCCCCACCTCCCGCGGCACCGATCCCCGCACCTGGATGACCGTCGCCAGGACAACTGGATGATGTTGCAAAAGGATTGCGAGTTGAGAGAAGCATTGGATAGACATCGGAGCAGTACCAGCAGGGGTGGAGTCATGGAGTCATGGGGTTAGGGAGTGTAAGAGAGCCACTGTCCCACTCCCCATTCGCCCATGCCTCCATCACCCGATTACTCCGCTGAGCCAAAGCGCAGCGTCATGAAGATAAACCGTGCTACGAAAACCGCCGCCAAAATCCAGGTAGCCAGGCTCACTTCATGGGCTTTGCCCTGGAAGGTCTTGGCCAGGGGATAGGCAATGAAGCCCAGGGAAAGGCCCGTAGCAATGGAGAAGGACAGCGGGATGAAGAAGATCGTGAGGAAGGCGGGAACCGCTTCGGCAGGGTCGGCCCAGCGAATGTCTGCTGCGCCTGCCATCATCAGCACACCCGTAATTACCAGGGCTGGAGTCGTGGCGTAGGCAGGAATCGCCTCAAACAACGGCACCAGGAAAATCGCCAGGGCAAACAGGATACCTGTCACCAGGGCCGTAAAGCCCGTGCGGCCGCCTTCGGCCACGCCTGCTGCCGATTCCACGTAGCTGGTGACGGTCGAAGTGCCGACGATCGCCCCGGCCGTTGTGCCCACAGCATCGGCCAATAGGGCCTGATTCGTGCGGGGCAGTTCGCCAGTTTCTGTCAGGAAGCCGGCCCGCTTGCCTACGCCCGACAGCGTGCCTACGGTGTCAAACATATCCACAAATAGAAACACCAGCAGCACCGCCAGGAAATCGATCCAGTTGCTTCCCGTGACCATGCCCAGTCCGCTAAACGCCTTACCAAACAGATCGACCGGAAACTGGGGTGCGCCAACAATGCCCCTAGGCCAGGGCGACACGCCCAAAATCCAGCCCAGCACCGCCGTTGCCAAAATTCCCCAGAGCAATGCTCCGCGCACTCGCCGCACCAAGAAGGCTGTCGTTAGGGCAATGCCAAACAGGGCCAGCAGCGCATTGGGATTGCCCAAGCTGCCCAGCGTGGTCTTGGTGACTGGGCTGGCAGCAATCAGCCCAGCACCGCCGGTGGCCGGATCGCCCGCCAGCCCAATGTAGGCGATGAAAAAGCCGATGCCCACAGAGGTCGCCGTTTTCAGCGTCATCGGGATGGCATCGACAATCTGCTTACGGACATTGGTAAAGGTGAGAAGGATAAAGATGATGCCTTCCACTAGCACTGCCGCCAGAGCGAGCCGCCAGTCAAAGCCCAGCGTCAACACGACGGAGTAGGCAAAGAAGGCGTTGAGTCCCATGCCAGGAGCCAGGGCGAAGGGATAGTTGGCGATCAGGGCCATGACTAGGGTGGCGATCGCCGCTGAGATTGCCGTCGCAAACACCTGTTCACCGAACAGATCTCGCGGTTCTTGCAGGAAAATCGCGTCCGACAGAATCAGCGGGTTGACGACCAGGATGTAGGCCATGGTCATGAAAATGGTGAACCCCGCCAGCGTCTCAGTCCGAAAATTTGTGCCGTGTTGGTCGAACCGAAAAAAGTTTGCCAGCTTTGCCCATATGCCGCTGTATTGCGGCGTAGGCGATCCGGGTTCCGACTGGAGAACCTCAGGCTCCATAGTTGATCCTCCCTATCGCTTTAACGATGTGATGGTGGGTTGCAATTTCACTGGTTTAGACAGCGCAAGGGTGAAGGAGAGACTTAGAGGCGATCGCCTCGTAGAACCGCCTCATAGAACCCCATAGAAAAGTGAAGGAGTCGAGAGAGAAAGCGCCCACCCTCAGCCCATTCACTTCACCCGTTCATTCAGCCCATCTTCAGCCCAGAACCAAGCTCAGACAGAACGTGCCCTATGCTACAAACAGGGACGCTTCAAAATCAGTAATGCTGGCACAAAAGGCATCGTCCTAAACCAAGTCATAAAGCCCTCATGCTAAAGTTGTCGCCCAGAGTTCATTGTAATTTCTGATACATTTTTACTTTCTTTTAGTCTGCCAAAAGTTTGTTCCGCCTTGTAAGTCATCGAGCGCCATCTAAATTAACGTCTCGAGAGCGATCCCGTCTTGAAACCGTTGAAAAGGTTGCAACTGGAGAAGCACTGATTCAGGTCATGACGTGGTCTCTCTGCGATTTTTCTCGCAGGCGGTGCTAGCAAACCGGGGGAACAGGGCATACTGAATCAGTAGTGAATCATTAGTCGTGATCCATTACCCGTTGTCCATCTATAGCCGCTGGGGAGGGTGCAAATCTTGGCTAGATCCTGGCGATCGCCCAGCCTGCTACCCCCACGCTGCTGGTTTGCAACTCTTCACCTGCTAACTATTGAGACTCCAAGGACGATTTGAGCATGTCCATCGAGACCCTTCAACCTGCAAATCCTCGCGACGTGAACGTGTACGCACCCTACTATCAGGGCCGCAAGCGCAACGCCCTGCCCCTCGCCATCAGCCTTTATCAAAAGGGCAGCCTGGAGGGGTCTCGCAAGATCGAGGGGGGAGAGAGCATTCCGTTCGTGGCAAGCTGGAGCGTGTCGTCGCTGCCTGCTGACCTAACGCGCTGCCGGATGCAGTTTGATGGCAACGCCGAGCTGAGCTATGAAGTCACGCTGGCAAATTTTGAGTTTGTCGATTTTTTAATCGACGTGATTTTTTACTTCAAATCCAACCGCATAGCAGACTTTTCGCAGGGTTTCTACCGCAAGCTGCTGCGTTTGGATGAATAAGCGGGGTTTCTGAACTCGCCCGGCCCCCCTTGTGAAAGCAAAGACCTCCTCTACAATGGGGAGAAGTCCGCAGCGTCGGACGTGTCTTGCAGCAAAAGCGTGTCTTTCAGAAAAGGTGGGTGGGTGAGTCTGTGCAGTATTTACTCGTTGGGTCTCCCGAAGCGTATAGTGGCAAGTCTGCAATTATTCTGGGGTTGGCGCACCTGTTTCAAGAGAGAGGGGTGGATATTGCCTACGGCAAACCGATGGGGACTTGCCTGAGCGAGTCGGAAGCAGACACGCTAGATGAAGACGTGCGGTTCATCGCGGCCACCCTGAACCTGCCAGAAAGTCGGTTGCGTCCCACGCTGCTCTCGCTCGACCCGAACACGATCGCCCGCCGCATCAAGGGCGAAGACTCTACCCACTATCAGCAGGCGCTGTCTGCCTATGAGCAAAGGCAGGGCGGCAGTTTGGTGCTGTTGGAGGGGCCAGGAACCCTGGACGAAGGCTCTTTGTTTGACCTGACGCTGCCGCAGATGGCGGAGGTGCTGGATGCGCCTGTGCTGTTGGTATCTCGCTATCACTCTGATTTGGTGGTGGATTCGCTGCTGGCCTCGAAGCGGGTGCTGGGCGATCGCCTCCAGGGGGTGCTGCTGAACGATGTGCCGCTGGATCAGGTAGACGCGGTGGATGCCAACGTCCGCTCATTTCTGGAAAGCAAGGGGATTCCAGTGCTGGCGGTGTTGCCCCGGAGCGACTTGCTGCGGAGCGTCAGCGTGGCGGAACTGGTGCATCAGCTGAATGCAGAGGTGCTGTGTCGCCCGGATCGGCTGGACCTAATGGTGGAAAGCCTGAAAATTGGCGCGATGAATGTGAACTCGGCGCTCAAGTATTTTCGCAAATCGCGCAACATGGCGGTGGTGACGGGGGGCGATCGCCCCGATATTCAGCTTGCAGCGCTGGAAACCTCGACCCACTGCCTGATCCTGACCGGGCAAATTCCGCCAACACCCGCCGTCCTCAGCCGTGCCGAAGACCTGGAAGTGCCCATTCTCTCTGTTGATTTAGACACGCTGACCACGGTGGAAATTATCGATCGCACCTTTGGTCAGGTGCGCCTGCATGAATCGATCAAAGTGCAGCACATCCGCCAGTTGATGCAGAGCCATTTTGACCTCGAGCGGCTGATGAGTGCGCTGGCGCTGGAACCCGTGGCGACTGCCTGAGGCGTTGCTGCACCCTTGACCCAGACTTGCAAACCAGTCCTGCCTCGAAAGCTTTACACAGCTTTACAATAGAAGCAGGATTGAAGGAATCATCATGGCAGAAAAAATTGTAAAGTCTGACGCTGAGTGGAAAGCGCAGTTGACACCAGAGCAATACAACGTCACCCGCAAAAAGGGCACCGAACGCGCCTTCACCGGGGCCTATCACAACCACAAGGCTCCTGGTATTTACAAGTGCGTCTGCTGCGGCACGCCGCTGTTTAGCTCCGAAACCAAGTTTGACTCTGGCACGGGCTGGCCGAGCTATTGGGCCCCGCTGGCGGCCGAAAACGTGGGCTACGAGGAAGACAACAGTTTCTTTATGCGCCGGGTCGAAGTCCACTGCGAAACCTGTGGCGCTCACTTGGGCCATGTGTTCAACGACGGCCCCGCACCCACGGGAATGCGCTATTGCATCAACTCCGCTTCGCTGACCTTTGAAGAAAAGCCGGAGTAGGTTCGCAGCGCGAGAATGGAGAACCGTGGAATCGAGGGGGATTGCATCACTCCATTCCCGCCCCCGCTTTGACCAAGATCCCCGGCTCCCGCAAGTCCCGCAATGCAGCGCTGCCCGTGCAAAGCAGGACGGTGTTAAGTTCTGCGATCAGGGCTTTGATCAGCTCATCTAGGGCGGCATCGGAGTCGGCAGCGGCTTGCAGGAAGGGGAGGGCGAGTCCGCCCAGGTCTGCACCCAGGGCGATCGCCTTGGCCACATCCAGCCCATTTCGCAGACCGCCAGAGGCAATTAGGGGAATCTGGGGGGCGATCGCTCGGATCGAGGTGATGCATTCCGCCGTCGGAATGCCCCAGTCGGCAAAGGTATTGCCCAGGCGGCGCTGGAGCGGATCTTGGGCGCGTTCGCTTTCTACTCGGGCCCAGGACGTGCCGCCAGCACCCGCCACGTCGATTGCCCCCACCCCACAATCAATCAGCCGCTGCGCCATTCGCGCAGAAATGCCGTTGCCGACTTCTTTGGCAATCACGGGCACGGGCAGGGCGTTGCACAGCGCCGCGATTTTGTCGAACAGGCCGCGAAAGTTGCGATCGCCCCGCGTTTGCACACACTCTTGCAGCGGGTTTAGGTGCAACACCAGCGCGTCCGCCTGGAGCCAGTCCACCACCCGCAGACACTCCTCCACGCCGTAGGTATAGTTCAACTGCACCGCGCCCAGGTTGGCAAAGAGCAGAATATCTGGCGCAGCGGAGCGCACGGCAAAGGTAGACACCACCTCTGGATTTTCGATGGCGACGCGCTGCGACCCCACGCCCATCGCCAGCCCGTGTCGCTGCGCCGCCGCCGCCAGCCGTAGGTTGATCACTCGCGCCAAATCTGTGCCGCCTGTCATAGAAGAAATCAGCAGCGGAGCCGTCAGCGCCTTGCCCAAAAAGGTTGTATGCAAGTTCAAATCAGCCGGAGCCAGTTCCGGCAAACAGCAGTGGGTAAACCGATAGCGCTCTAGACCTGTGGTGAGGTGCGACTGGACGTTTTCTTCCAGGCAGACGCGGATGTGTTCGGCTTTGCGGGCTTGGGTGGCGATCGCCTGCTCGGAAGGGGCACTAAGGGCTTGGGCAGTGGCAGGAGAAAGGGAATCAATCGGTCGCGTCATGCTGAATGGAATGCGGCTTTTGCATTAGCTAGTGTGCCATGCGATCGCCCTTCCACTGGCATCTTCATGAAAAACGAAATATGATCACTGGTCGGTTACCTGACCGATAATCAGGTTACGGTTCGTTCGCCAAACAAGACCCGACCTAGCCGGATGATGGTAGCTCCGGCTTCGATGGCCAGGGGATAATCTTCTGACATTCCCATTGACAGTTCTTCCATTCGGATCGTTTTGAGGGTTTGATGACGAATTTTTTCAGCCAGTTCGCGAGTTTGCAAAAACACCGATTTTGTCACGTCTGGATCGAGTCCGTAGGGCGGAATCGTCATCAGCCCTACGATGTCCAAATGCTGACAGTCGTCGAGCAGGGGCAAGTCAGCCAACAGTTCTGAAACTGTCCAGCCAAATTTATTGGGGTCAGGAAGAATTTTAACCTGGAGGCAGACGCGCGGGCGGGTGGGGCGATCGCCCGCAAGCTGGTTGAGGCGCTGGGCCAGCTTGAGGCTGTCTACGGAGTGAATCCAGTGAAAATGGTCGAGGACTTTGGCGGCCTTGTTGCTTTGCAAATGCCCGATCAGGTGCCAGGTTACATCGCTCAGGTCGTTCAGTTCAGCTTGTTTGGCGATCGCCTCTTGTAGCCGACTTTCACCAAAGTCGCGGATGCCTGCGGCATAGGCGGCCCGCATTGCGGCAGGAGACACTTGCTTGGTGACTGCCATCAGCCGCACCGTATCGGGCAGCGTTTGACGAATTTGATGAATCGTTTGGGCGATCGCCTCAGGCGCAGCAGCACTCATGCCCATCTTTTCTGACGTGGACTCGAGGAATCATTAAATCTGCAAATTTGCAGAGGTTCCGCACAGGGTTAACCGAGCGAATTACTGAAAGGTCTGTTTATAAACCAGTTGCAACGCCGCATACTCCGCTTCACTGCCGCTGCGTCGCAGACCCCGCAGACGATTCTCCAGCAAAATGCGGGCATCTGAGCGACCGATCGGCTCAAACTGCAAGCCTTCTGAGGAGGCCGTCACCAAAAAGAACAGCCGCTGCGCGTAGAGTGTCGCAAACAAATCTTGATTTGCGGTAACTTCGCAAACCTGATAGAGCAGCCCAAAGGTTGGGTGGTTCAGGTAGGATTCGCGACTCATTCGAGTTGCATTAGCTCCTGATGGTGGGGCAGATAGCGATTGAGCAAATTTCATAAATTGTTAAATGATGACAGCAGAGTAGCAGAGTGTGGAACGACAGAGAAGCGCAACGTTCAGGATGTTTTGGAGGCGGGCTAAGAGCTTTGGCTAAACCGTTTGGTCTAACGAGTTCGGTAAAAAACCTAACCAAAACTCTCACCCGAAGAGGCCTATTGGAAAAAGCTCCTCATCAAGCGTTTTGACTGAGCAGTTCATGCAGACAGCCCGACTGCATGTTTATCAACGATACGACCTTGACTCAGTGAACCTGCCCAGGTGATTTCGACCAGCTCACTTTGCCCAGGTGACTCTTATTCGGCTCCGGGGCCCAGAAACAGTGCCGTGGCGATCGCATACTCTCCGTCATGGCTGAGGCTGAGCCGCCAGTTTCCACCACCCGCTTGAGTCGCCCACTGGGCTGCCGTGCCGTGTAGACAAACTGTTGGCGCACCGTTTCCCTGCCGCTGAATTTCGACATCGGTATAGCGAATTCCTCGCCAGCCCGTGCCCATTGCTTTGACGACTGCCTCTTTTGCCGCCCATCGGCCTGCCAGTCTGGCAATACCAACCTGATTTTCGATGGCCTGGGCACAGGCTTGCCAATAGTCTTGCTGCTCGATAGCAGTGTAGACTTTTTTCAAAAAGCGATCGCCAAAACGGTCAATCAACGCCCTGATTCGAGGAATATGGACAATATCCGTCCCTAGAGAGATGTTTGGAGAGATGTTCAATCGTGCCTCAAAATGCATTCACAGTAATACTGTATGCTAGTTTGTATAGCAGGGCTACAAAAACAAGTTTTCTTTAAGTTTTTATCGGCAGGTTAAGACATTTCTCACGGAGTTAGCACACGGGATTGCAAGAGCTTGGCGACTTGTCTCAACGCTCCGGCGCTCTGCCCCCGTTAGCTGCCCCAGTGGATGCGGGCAAGGATGAATAGCACTAGTGTGGCGATCGCCAGCCAGTCGAGCCAAAACACGCGAAACTGATGCCACTTCACCTGATGGCGGTTGGGACTGGTAAAGCCTCGCACCTGCATGGCGCTGGCAATCTGGGTGGCGCGAACCAGCAGGTTATCGACCAGGCGTTCTGCGACGGTGAGGGCGACTTGGGAACTGCCTCGAAACCCCAGCTTTCGCCAGTTGATGGCGCGGGTTCGCACGGAGCGGATTAGGTTTTGAATTTCCTCTAGCACCAGCGGAATGAAGCGCAGCGAGAGCGTCAGCGTCAGCACGATTTCGGTGACGGGAATGCCAAACCGTCCTAGCGGTTTCAGTAAGCTCTCCAGCCCAGCGGTGATTTCTTCTGGCGCGGTGGTCAGCAAGAACAGGTTCGTACTGACCAGCAGCGTGAAAACCAGCGTGCCGACTCGGATGCCCAGATTGAGCGATCGCCGCGTGACGCGCAGCGGCCCTGCCTGAAGCAGCACATACTGATAGCCATTGCCCAGGTTCAGCGTTATGGGCGCATCCTCCCCGACGGACGGAGTTGCAGATGAGGACGACGGAGGCACGGTGATGCTTAGCTCGTCCGCAGGGATGCGCGGCTGGTGAGTAACCGTCAACCCGTCAGGCACGACCAGCGTCACCAAAAACAGCAGCAGGCTAAATCCCGCCGCCAGCCCGACCTGCCGCTTCCAGACGCGCAGCGGCAGCAGCGTACTCACCATGAGCGCCAGCAGCCAGCCTACCAGCGACAATCGCCAGTAGGGGGTTGCGGCGATCGGGGTTAGCACAAACGCCATCAGCCAGGCCGCCTTGACGCGGGGATCAAGCCGATGGAGCCAGGTAACGGGTTGCTCCAGATATAGCCCGATGGGGAGCGATCGCAGCAGATCCATAGCCGTTCCGCTTACACCTTCGTCGCTCGGTTTGCAGAGCCACGCTCCACCTCTCGAAGCTTTTTGCCTCGCCAAAAGAAGCGAACTGGCGTACCCACAAAGCCGAGCGACTGGCGAAACTGGCGCTCGATATAGCGGCGATAGTTGTCGTTAAACAGGTTGGGATCGTTGACAAATAGGGCGATCGCCGGAGGTTGCGTACTCACCTGCGTACCGTAGTAAATCTTGCCCTGGCGACCCTGGCGCGTGGTCGGCGGCGAGTGCCAGTTGCCTGCTTCCTCCAGCACTTCGTTAATCACCGAGGTCGAAACGCGGCGGCGATGCTGCTCGGCAGCCCGGTTCACCAGTTCCAAAATCTTTTCCACCCGCTGCCCGGTCATGGCGCTAACAAAGATGGTCTCTGCCCAGTTGGTAAAGTGAAGGCGATCTTCCAGATGTCGCTCGTATTCATAAATCGTGTGGGAATCTTTTTCAATCGCGTCCCACTTGTTGATCACCACAACGCACGCCCGCCCGTCATCGGCAATGCGTCCAGCCAGCTTCTGATCCTGCTCCGTCACGCCATCGATTGCGTCGATCACCAGCAGCACCACATCCGCCCGCCGAATTGCCTTAAAGGCTCGGTTGATCCCAAAGAATTCTGGGCCGTATTCCACCTGCTTTTTCTTGCGGATGCCTGCGGTGTCGATCAGCCGATAGCGCTGGCCGTTGCGCTCGACCTGCATGTCGATCGCGTCGCGAGTGGTGCCTGAAATGGGGCTGACGATCGCCCGCTTTTCTCCCACAAATGCATTCAGCAGGCTAGACTTGCCGACATTTGGCCGTCCCACGATCGCGACCCGAATCTCATCGGTTTCTTCGACCTGATCCGTCGGTGGCAAAAAAGTAATGAGTTTGTCCAGCAGGTCGCCTGTGCCGCTGCCATGAATCGCCGACACAGGATAAGGTTCCCCCAGCCCTAGGCTCCAAAATTCCGCCGCCTGAATCAGCCCTTGCTCTACCGACTCGCATTTGTTAACCGCCAGCAGCACAGGGACAGACTGTTGCCGAAGCCAGGTGGCGATCGCCTCGTCGGCCGCCGTCACGCCTGCCTGTCCGTCTACCACCATCACTGCCACGCTCGCCTCCGCCAGCGCCGCCATTGCCTGCTCTCGAATCAGCGGCAAAAATTCGGTGTCGTCATCGAACACTAGCCCGCCGGTATCCACCACCAAAAAGTCGCGGTCATTCCAAAAGGCAGGCTTGTACGTGCGATCGCGCGTCACCCCCGGCTCATCATGCACAATCGCATCCCGCACCTCTGCCAGTCGGTTGACAAAGGTAGACTTGCCTACGTTGGGGCGACCAATAACGGCAACAATCGGAAGGGACATGGGAGGACTGAGGGTTGGCAGTTAGGGACTGGTTCAGCCTTGATCCCGCAACCCAAATTGACACAGCTTTTCTATTGTGACGCACAACCGGGGGATCAGGGGTCAGGACTTATGGACTTGAAACCGATTGCCCCGAAACCAGAATCAAGGGGGAACTCTGGGGGTTCCTGATTTTTGCTCTTACCCAATTCGCTTCACTGCTGCCTGCGCCTCCCGCTTCAGCCCTTTGGCAATCCGAAATAATTCCTTACCTGTGTGCAAATACTGCTCGTTGTAGCTGGTGACAAATCGCTCTAGCTCATCGATGCCATCTCCCACTTGGCTCAGGCAATAGAACAAATCGGCAGCGGCCTTTGCCGTGCTGGGCGGGTTTGACATCGATTTAAACGTAGTCTGGGCCTTGTGCAGCAATTCGCGGGATTCGTCTAGATACGCCTGAAATGCCTCTAGCAATTCGTCATCAAATGGATCATAGGCAAGATCATCAAGCTGCTCTTTAAGCGGATTCAGAATTTTGGAAATCAGTCGGTTGACCGGCTGATAAACTCGCGTCAGCCATAGCTTGAGCTGCTGGTCGTCGTCTTGCCCGGTCTGGCGCTGCTGATAGCGGCGCTGCGCTTCGGCCGTGCGCTGCTGGCGGCTGCTTGCAGACTCTTCGTAAACGTCAAAACCGGCCGCTTTCAGCCGTTCTGCATCATGCAACTGCTGATCGTAGGTGCGGCGACGCTGGGGATCGCCTAGCACTTCGTAGGCAGCGTTAATGGTTGCAATCTGGTCATGCCCGTCCAGTTCGGGATTGTGATCGGGATGAAACTGCTTCACCAGGCGGCGATAGGACTGCTTGATCTCAGCCTGGGTCGCCGTCTGGTGAACGTCCAGAGTTTTATAGTGGTCTTGCTGCTGCATACGCCTATTGTAAGGCGTGTGTAAAGCGCGTCTTTCAAAGACTCAGGCGCTCAGCGAACCAGACGCAACCAGTTCTGGATCTTGGAAGAGGGGAGTGCTGAGGTAGCGCTCACCAAAGCTGGGTTGAATCATCACAATCAGCTTGTTGGCGTTTTCGGGGCGCTGACCCACTTTGATCGCAGCCGCCAATGCCGCGCCGCTGGAAATCCCAGAGAGCAAGCCTTCTTCGCGGGCCAGCCGACGACCAAAGGCGATCGCCTCTTCATCGGTCACGGTCACCACTTCGTCGATGATTTCTGTGTTCAATACTTGGGGAATAAAGCCCGCGCCAATGCCCTGGATCTTGTGGGGGCCGGGGCGACCGCCCGACAGCACCGGACTGTTGGCGGGTTCAACGGCGATCGCCCGAAATCCTGGCTTCTTCTCTTTCAGCACTTCGGCCACGCCCGTCAGCGTGCCACCCGTCCCAACACCCGAAACTAAAATATCCACCGCGCCGTCGGTGTCTTGCCAGATTTCCAGCGCCGTTGTGGCTCGATGGATTTGAGGATTCGCCGGGTTGCTAAACTGTTGCAGCATATAGGCATCCGGCAACAGAGCAACGATCTGCTGCGCCCGCTGAATGCAGCCACTCATACCCTCGATTCCGGGCGTTAGCTCCAACTCTGCCCCAAACGCCCGCAACATCGCCCGCCGCTCTGAGCTCATCGTGTCTGGCATCGTCAGAATCAGCCGATAGCCCTTTGCCGCCGCCGCCATCGCCAGCGCAATGCCCGTATTCCCAGAAGTCGGCTCTACTAGAACGGTCTTGCCCGGCTCAATCTTGCCCGCCTGTTCCGCCGCCTCAATCATGCTGATCCCGATGCGGTCTTTGACTGAGGCAGAAGGATTCATACCCTCTAGCTTCACCACAATCTGAGCAACACAGCCCTCCGCTTGGGGAATCCGGTTCAACTGCACGAGCGGCGTGCCGCCAATCAACTGAGTAATATTTTGAGCAATTCGCATGGTTAGATTCAGTCCAACTTTATGATGTATCAGATGTAGTACATGATGTCTAAACGGCGGCGAGCTTCGCGCTTATCAGACAGATCCTGCAAAGTCTGTTTTTGCAAAACTGCATCGGCTGCCTGCCCCGCCTCCTGCCACACCTCCCAAATCACCATTCCCTCAACGGTTTTGGTATCACGTCTCGTGTCGGTAGTCTGTGCGTCCTGTCCCTCAATACAGTTCACGACTTCCAGTAAGCTGATCTTCCAGGGTTCTCGTGCCAGTACATAACCGCCTTTCGCTCCCCGCTGGCTCCGCACCAAGCCCCCACGCCTCAGAGTGGCCAGCAGTTGCTCTAGATAGCGGTCTGGAATGTTCTGCTCCGCAGCGATTTGGCGAATTTGCAGTGGTTCTCCACTGCTGTAGTGGTTCGTCAATTCTAGAAGTGCCAGTAGGGCATACTCAGTCTTACAGGAAAGTTCCACAATCTCATCAAGAATCAGTACCTTCCTCAGTATACCCCGGTTCTCCACCGGGGTTTTGGCTGTTCCAGGTTCAATTACGCAAAATAAGAGGCTCCACCTTGGTGGAGCCTCTTAGATAGCCATACAAGTCAAGCTTCAGAAACTATTCTCTGGCGAAACTCAGGCTTTAGAAGCGGAAGGAAGTCCGCAGAACTGGGATGATGGCATCGTCGCCAGTGTCAGCAATGTTGCTCACAAAGATCACGCCAGGCGTCAGAGAGATGTTGTCAGATACCGGGAAGCGATAGAACACTTCAGCGTGGAACGAGGTACCGGTATTGAAAGGAGAGAAGTTGCCCAGAGTAGAGTTGCCGAAGGAACCCTGGTAAGGAGGCACACCAGCAATGATACCCAGCAGGCTACCCTCTACACCCAAGTCACTAATACCCAGCGTGAGAGCGTAGGACCAAGCCTCGCCATCACCCCGGAACGCTAGAGGCCCAGCGAAGGTGCGGGTATCGACATACATACCCCAACCGCCGATGGTGAAGGCATCCGACAGAGCAAATTCAAAGCTAACGCCATAGCCATTGTAAACAGAAGGCGAGAAGTCACCTAGGCTGTTTGGCTCAGAGATGTAGCTGTTGACGTAGGTCAGCGCCACCGTCAGGTCGCCAGGCGAGAAGGTCAACTGACCAAAAGCAGTGTAGTCGCCATTGAACAGACCTGCACCGTTTGAAGGATTATTACCTTCGCCAGTCAGATAGCCCAGACCCAACTGGAAGGCATCGCTCAGATCAAAAGTCAGACCAAAGCCGATGTTCTGAGCAGCACCACCCAAGTCGTAAATCGGATTGTAACCGAAGTAGGACAGCGAACCTTGCTCCCCATCATCAAAGGAACTGACTGAGGTCACGATATCAGAGATGCCCTGATTGCGAGCACCCAGGTAGACAGTCGCAGGGCCAAGGGGGAAGTAATACTCCAAACGGTTGACAGATACAGCAAAATTACCACCACTGTCAAAGGAGAAATCAGTCTGCTCGGTAAAGTCTTGGCTGACCGGAGAGATCTGAGCAGAAGGAACTGCGTTGAAGTCAACAAAGTTGCCACCTTGAAGACGAGTTCTCAGACGATCTCTGCCCGTGAAGCTGGTGTCGAAGTTCAAGCGAACACGGCTTTGGAACACCGTGTTGTTCTCATCTTCAATCGAGCTACTGCCAAAAATGTCGGAGAAGGCAAAGACAGCGCGACCGTTCAGGCGGGTGGTGGTCGAGAACTGGTTGGCTTGCAGTTCTTCAACGGCTGCTTCCAGAGCATCCACGCGACCGCGCAGCACTGCTAGCTCAGCCGCAAATTCACGCTGGAGCGCTTCAATGCGAGCTAGGGCTTCAGGATCAAGGCTTTCCAGACGACCCACCACCGCGTCCAAGCAGGAAGCCAGACCAGCAGCAAACTCGAAACGAGTCATCGCCCGACCACCGCGATAGGTGCCGTCGGGATATCCTTCCAAGCAGTCTAGACCGCCTTGCGCTTCCGAGTTGGCTAGGTAGGCGAGCGCTTCGTAGGCCCAATCTCCGGGGCTGACATCAGAAAACTCGGTCACCGAGGTCACCTGGGCCAGAGAGCCACTGCTACGACCTTCGTTGCTGTACTGCATCACTTGATCGAGGGTTGCCACGGAAGGCTCAGACTGAACCTGTGCGCTGGCAGGGGCGATCGCAGAGACCAGTGCAGCTCCCAAAACTGCTGGAGTAACCAGCAAAGAGTTCCAAAGAACCTTTGACAGCATTGCTTTTGTCCTCACACCTAGAATAAAGAACTCGCAATCAATAATCGTTATAACATCGACTGCTCAAGACTTCTACCCGAACAACACGGAGAAATCTGCATAGCCAGTGAGAAATCTTTTACAACGACGATTGCTAACTTTACAGATTGCACTCACTCAAACACCCATCAGTGTAGCAGGTACTTCTTGATTTGGCTTGAGTAATCCAGGTTAAGGAATGATGAAGCACAGATATCCTGTAGCTAGCTTGTGTTAGGAATCACGCTAGCTACAGGGTTTGAAACAATTAGAATCGGAAGGAGGTGCGGAGTACAGGAATCAACAAGTCGTCGCCTGCATCCGCAACGTTGCTGACAAAGATGACTCCGGGAGTTAGGGAAATGTTATCTGACACGTTAAAGCGGTAAAACACTTCTGCGTGAAACGAACCACCTGTGTTGAAGGGACTTACATTACCAAGTGTGCTGTTCCCAAAGGAGCCTTGGTAAGGCAATACACCAGCAATCACTCCCAACAAGCTACCCTGTGCGCCCAAGTCGCGGAAGCCTAGCGTGAGGGCGTAAGACCAGGCTTCTCCGTCACCTCTAAAGGCAAGCGGGCCAGCAAAGGTGCGAGTGTCCGTATACATCCCCCAACCGCCGATGAAGATAGCATCGGTCAACCCCAGTTCAAAGCTAATTCCGTAGCTGTTATAGACTGATGGCGAAAAGATACCACTTGCAACCGGATGAGAGCTATAAACATTCGTATAGGTCAAACCGAGTTTCAAGGTGCCAGGGGTAAAGGTCAACTGACCGAAGGCCGTGTATCCGCCATCGAACAGCCCGGCTCGGTCAGAAGGATCATTTCCCCGCCCTGTGAGATAGCCCAGACCAAACTGGAGGTCATCGGATAGGTCGAAGGTGAGTCCAAAGCCAATACGCTGCTCGTTCTTCCCTAGATCGTAGATGGGATTGCGGTTGAAGGATGACAAAGCTCCCTGCTCACCACTATCAAAGGAACTGATGGTGGGAACGATATCTGAAATTCGCTGCCCTTGCGCTCCCAGATAGAGCTGCCCGATGCCAATGGGGAAGCGATACTCAAGTCGGTCTACTGTAACTGCAAAATCGCCACCACTGTCAAAGGAGAAGTCGCCATACTCGTCGAAGAAGCGCGTATTGGATTCCTCAGTAGCCGGGGTGATAAAGATACCCGGAACGTTCACAAAGTCCCTGAAGTTGCCAGCTTGCAAACGAGTCAGCAATCGATCCTGTCCCGTAAAGCTGGTATTGAAGGCCAGGCGAACGCGGCTTTGGAACACCGTGTTGTTGGCATCTTCGAATACGCTGTCACCGAAAGCATCCGAGAAGGCAAAGATAGCAGTTCCGCTCAGGCGGGTGGTGGTCGAGAACTGGTTGGCTTGCAGTTCTTCAACGGCTGCTTCCAGAGCATCCACGCGACCGCGCAGCACTGCTAGCTCAGCCGCAAATTCACGCTGGAGCGCTTCAATGCGAGCTAGGGCTTCAGGATCAAGGCTTTCCAGACGACCCACCACCGCGTCCAAGCAGGAAGCCAGACCAGCAGCAAACTCGAAACGAGTCATCGCCCGACCACCGCGATAGGTGCCGTCGGGATATCCTTCCAAGCAGTCTAGACCGCCTTGCGCTTCCGAGTTGGCTAGGTAGGCGAGCGCTTCGTAGGCCCAATCTCCGGGGCTGACATCAGAAAACTCGGTCACCGAGGTCACCTGGGCCAGAGAGCCACTGCTACGACCTTCGTTGCTGTACTGCATCACTTGATCGAGGGTTGCCACGGAAGGCTCAGACTGAACCTGTGCGCTGGCAGGGGCGATCGCAGAGACCAGTGCAGCTCCCAAAACTGCTGGAGTAACCAGCAAAGAGTTCCAAAGAACCTTTGACAGCATTGCTTTTGTCCTCACACCTTGATTGTCCAAACGTTATCGTCTGAGATAGCTAGGAATAATTAGCATCTCACTAGTTGCAACAGCATCTATTTTTGGCAGCCAAAGCTGTCTGCCGAAGCAATGAAATGCCGGCTATACGCATCTCGAAAAGTGCTTCTAGTTGAGAATATATTTCAATTAGGTAGCAAAATAAAAATAGCAGATTGTCAACGAGAGTGCAAGATCTAACCTGTAAAGGGCTGCCAATCGGAGCAGTCAAGGTTTGCGGGATTTTTGATCTCTATAGCCGCCATCTCGATTCGTCTAGATGGTTCTCTAGGTGCTTGTCGGCTGCTATGAGCCTGATAACAGAGCTGATTGGTCTGGACGCAGCCCACACAAATAAGCCCCCAAAAGACTCCAGGGTCTTGGGGGCTGGTTTTGGGGGCTACAATAGCGCGTCCTGCTGAAGCTTGATTTAGGAATCGAACTTCACGGAGGCTTGTATTGTGACGCTATGGGGTCGAGAAGTGCGGGATGAGCGTCTGAGAGTCTAGAGCCTTGATGCAGCGCTGCTCTACCCAGCTCAACCTTGAGCCAATCCTACAGTTTGGACACTGTAGCAGCAAGGTCAAAGTCTTGTTGAGTCAGTCCGCCGGCGTCGTGGGTGGTGAGGGTGACGGTGACACGGTTGTAGGAAATGGCGATGTCGGGGTGGTGTCCAGCGGCTTCGGCAGGTTCGACCAGTTTGTTCACAAAGGCGATCGCCTCTAGGAAATCTTTGAACCGATAGGTGCGCTGGAGGCGATCGCCCTCCAAAATCCAGCCAGGCACTTGCGCCATCTGCGCCTGAATCTCTGCGTCGGTTAGCGGTTGAGACATGGTGAACTTCCTCCGGGAGTACGCTTGATAGGTTGATCTAACTCCTTGATCTAACTCCACAGTAGGACGGTTTAGCAGGGGTTGAGGCGATCGCCACATTGAAACCCCTGCCGAAAAACCATCGAAAACCAACCCAAAAAATGACCTGGAAATTGCCCTGAAACTGCCCCAAAAACTATCCAAAAAACTATCCGCCCTTGCTGGGAGTGCCTTGGGTCGAAACCAACCGTCGAAACCAAAACACCGGTAGCAAGGGCGGTCTAGCGGGTCTTCAAATTGACCTAGACTGCCGGGAGGATCTCTGAACTATCTCAAGATCTCCCAGAAAACTTGATTCTGATTGAAGCTGGGTCAAGCTACAAGAGAACAGCCCCGGCGCACAGCCAGTACATCTCAACCTGACGACCCATACGTTTACTGCTGTCCTGCATGGGCAACACCTCCTGTTCTTTTAATAGTATTGACTGCATTAGCGCCGCTGTGAAAAGCTAGGCTTTTCTCCGTGGCTTACTCCAGAATATAGCACAGCTAACGGCTGAGTGTCTCAGATGACGGGGGCTTCAGGAGATTTTTTGAGGAAGAAATACGGCATTGGGCAAAAAAACGCCTCCACAAAACTGTGAAGGCGGAGAGAACAGCAGTAATCACTGTCAATAAAAACTCAGTCAAAGCTGCAAATCTTTGCTGAAGCCCCTTACAGCGCGTTACCGCGAGGTAGCACCTCTTCAGGGAATACAAATTGTTCGTGAGGCTGGTCTTGCGGAGCCATCCAAGCGCGGATGCCCTCGTTCAGCAGAATGTTCTTGGTGTAGAACGTCTCAAACTCCGGGTCTTCCGCCGCGCGAATCTCCTGCGACACAAAGTCGTAAGCCCGCAGGTTCAGCGCCAACCCCGCAATCCCAATGCTCGCCATCCACAGACCCGTCACCGGCACAAACAGCATGAAAAAGTGCAGCCAGCGCTTGTTGGAAAACGCAATCCCGAAAATCTGGGACCAGAAGCGGTTGGCCGTCACCATCGAGTAGGTCTCTTCTGACTGCGTCGGGTTGAAGGCGCGGAAGGTGTTCGCTTTGTCACCGTCTTCGTACAGGGTGTTCTCCACCGTCGCACCATGAATGGCGCACAGCAGCGCACCCCCCAGGATGCCTGCTACTCCCATCATATGGAACGGGTTGAGGGTAAAGTTGTGGAACCCTTGCACGAATAGGATGAATCGGAAGATGGCAGCAACCCCAAAGCTGGGGGCAAAAAACCAGCCCGATTGTCCTAGCGGGTACAGCAGAAACACGCTGACAAACACGGCAATCGGACCGGAAAATGCCAGGGCGTTGTAGGGACGGATGCCCACCAGACGGGCAATCTCAAACTGTCGCAGCATGAAGCCGATCAGTCCAAAAGCCCCGTGCAGGGCGACAAACGTCCACAAGCCGCCGAGTTGACACCAGCGGGTGAAGTTCCACTGGGCTTCGGGACCCCACAAAAACAGCAGGCTGTGTCCCAGGCTGTTGGGCGGGGTGGATACGGCGGCGGTCAAAAAGTTGCAGCCCTCTAGGTAGGAACTGGCGATGCCGTGGGTGTACCAGGAGGTGACGAAGGTGGTGCCGGTCAGCCAGCCGCCCAGCGCCAGGTAGGCGCAGGGGAATAGCAGAATGCCTGACCACCCTACAAAGACAAATCGGTCGCGCTTTAGCCAGTCGTCGAGAACGTCAAACCATCCTCGCTGGGCTTGCGCTCTTCCCATTGCTATGGTCATAGCGCGGATCTCCAATGAATTAAGTACGAGTACTGAAAGGCTCTGCCTATACCTGTGAGTGATCGTGCAACAAAGCTGCACAAATCGACAACGGAGTATGAGCAGAGTTTACGTTTCTTTACTTTCCCCCTCATTATACAGATAGTTTCTGGGAAAGCTATCGGTGAGATCGGATTAGCTTAAGGATTGAGTGAGGAGGGGTTGGATTTTGGGTTTTGGATTTTGGAGATTTAGGCGTGAGAACGGGTTTGTGTCCTTTCCCCTGAAATCAGGTCTGTCTGAGATACTGAAGAGGTAGCGTTTGTTTCTGTGCATAAAGGTCTGGATTTAGATGTTTATTGTTGACATTGTGCTGAAAAATACGCCGTCGATGCTGTCGATTCAGCGGAAGACCGCAGAAGATGCGGAGGCGGTGTATCAAGAGATTTTGAACGCGATTCGGTCGGGCAGCCCGGTGGCGTTGGAGTTGACCTGCGAAAAACAGCCGGACAAGAAACTGGGCGTGTTGGTTAGCGAGATTTCGGCGGTTCAGGTGTCGGAGAAGGCTGGAGCCAGCGGCACGGCTCGTCCGCCGGGATTTTTTGCGCTGACGGAGCCGTCCTGACTGTAGGCGAATTTCCTGAATGCTCTTGGGGGCTGCTCCTGTGATTGAAGGTGGGTTAGATGAGTGAGTGGGCGATCGCCATTGAGTCTGTAAGCTTTGCCTGGTCGGCACAATCGCCAGTGTTGCAGAACTGTTCGCTGCATGTCCCCAAGGGGCAATTTTGGATGCTGCTGGGGACGAACGGCAGCGGCAAGTCTACGCTGCTAAAGCTGATGACAGGGTTACTGGCTCCCCAGTCGGGGCAAGTCAACTTGGTGCAGCCCGTCGGGTTTGTGTTTCAAAATCCCGATCATCAACTGGTGATGCCAACGGTGGGGGCAGATGTGGCCTTTGGGCTGGTGGCAGAAAACCTGTCTACGGCTGAAACTCGACAGCGGGTGCAAGAGGCGCTGGCGGCAGTGAACCTGCTGCATTTGCAGCGTCGGCCCATTTACGCGCTGAGCGGTGGACAAAAGCAGCGGGTGGCCATTGCAGGGGCGATCGCCCGCCATTGCGAGGTGCTGCTGCTAGACGAACCCACCGCCCTGCTCGACCCCGATAGCCAGCTTGATCTGGTCGATCAAGTCCGGCAACTGGTGAAAACACGCGGCATGACGGCGCTCTGGGTGACGCATCGCCTAGACGAACTGAACTACGCCGATGGAGCCTTTTTTATGGAGGCGGGTCGGATTGTGGAGTCGGGCGATCCGCAGCGGCTAAAGCAGCGGATGATGGCCGGCGCAGTGAGGGGTTAGGACACCAGAAATTGCAGAAGCTTGGGTCGCTCAGACTTCCGTCATGGTGTTGAAAAAGTCAAAATGGGCGATCGCCTCCACAATGCCCAGCGCGTGGGCCTGCTTGGCGTAATAAATCCGCTCCCCATCCATCAGGTGCGACAGTTCCTCATGGTGTCGATTAGCCACCACGACTGCCAGCGTATTGCCGCGCATCATGTCTTCATCGGCTCCAGAGCCACCCGCCACCAGAATATGCTCTAGCGGGATGCCCCAGCGGTCAGCCACGTAGCGCAACGCCTGCCCCTTAGAGGCGCGGATGGGTAAGATATCCAGATATTGCCCAAAGGAGAAGATCACATTCACTGCCAAATCTTCCTGATAGAGCAGGCTCTTGATTTCTTGAATCGCGGGCGCGACCTCCGCATCATAGAAGTAGCTGATTTTGAATTGGCTCTGGTGGATGCCGGGCTGCAACTCTAGACCTGGCAGATCGGCTAAAACACGCCGCACTTCTCCGGGTGTCCAGCGGTGGTCGATATGCCGCTTCCACCAGGTATCTTCTGTAAAATCCGGACGATAGTGAATCACCGTGCCGCTGCTGCTGATTAGCACATCGGGTTCGGGAATATGATACTGGCGCATCACTTTCAGGGCAGACTCTAGTGTCCGCCCGGTGGCCACAGCGAAAGCCGTAGACTTGCGATTCTCGCGCAGTACTTCGACAAAGTAGGGAATATCAACCGGGTTGCCCAGCAGGTTTTGATCGAGGCTGGTAACGATCGCCCGATCGTTGTAGACCATAGCGCGGCGTGACAGCGGCACTCGCTCCACTACCTGGGTCTTGTCGAGCAGCGGTCGAATCACCTCCAGGTAGCTGGATGCGTGGGCTTCCCAGGAATAATGTTCGCGCACGCCCCGCAGCCCGTTTTCAACAGCAAGCTGCCGTTTTTCTGGGTTTTCTAGCAGCGTCAGCAACGCGGCAACAATCGTATCACTGTCCAGCGGATCGATCAGGATGCCGTTGTTGCAGTTGCCAATGATGTCGCGCGGGCCGCCGTCCTCCGTTGCCACAATCGGCAAGCCGCTGGCCGCTGCCTCGATGAGCGTCAGCCCAAAGGGTTCTGTCAGGGCTGGATTGACAAACACACCGCCAGATAGGGCCGCCAGTCGATAGATATAGGGCACTTCGTCGGCTTTGTGGCGCTTGGGATAGGCAACGCGACCGTAGAGGTCATAGTAATCGAACGCCAGGAATAGCTCCGTCAGCACTTCCTGAGCGCCTGCGTCCATATCCTTAATATTGTTCCGGCTGCCCGCCACAATCAGCAGATTGGCCAATTCCTGGAGTTGCTCGGAACTGCCGTAGGCCTTCACCAGTGCCCCAATGTTTTTGCGGGCATCGGGACGAGACAGCGCCAGGATCAGTGGCTTCTTCGGTTCGCGCAAGAAGCGGCAAATATCCTGGGCGATCGCCGTTTCCCACTCATCCCCTTGGGGCGGGTAAAACAGCGTCAGGTCTGTGCCAGGGGGAATCACGCGCATCCGCTCCGGCTGGTAGCAGTCATACAGTTCGTACTGTTCTTCCACCTCCTGGCGCGTGCTGGTGATAATTAACTCAGCGCTTGCCAGGGTTAGCTCTTCTGCCTCGATCCGGCGCAGCATGTTATAGCGCTGGTCAATATCCTGCGACGACAGTCCATTTGCCAGCAGCCGCGTCCGCTTGACCCGTCCTAGCGAGTGCCCCGTATGCACGAGCGGCACGTTCAGAAAGTTAGCCAGGCGGCTGCCCACGTAGCCTGCATCGGCATAGTGGCTGTGGATCAGGTCTGGCACGCGATCGCTCGTGCGAAAAAACGCCAGCATATTGTCCACAAAGCTGTCCAAGTAATCCCACAGTTGCTCCTTGGGGATGTATTCTTCCGGCGGGCCCGCCACAATTCGCACAATCCGGGCCTTGCCGCCCAGCGGCTCAAGATCCTCGCTATAGTCTTGATCCACATCGGGCGAGGCAATCAGCCGGGTAAACAAATCGACCGCTGCCACGCCAGGTTGCTGGGCCAGGGCGCGGGCCAGCTCCACCACGTACTTCACCTGGCCGCCTGTGTCAGAATCGCGCCCTAGCTCCATATTCTGACCCCGAATCAAGCCATGCACACTGATCAGCGCAATATACAGACCGTTGTGACTGTGGTTGGGCATATTTTTTTGGAAGAGGGGGTTAGGGTCTTGGCGTAATGGGGATTGGCGTAATGGGGATTGGCGTAATGGGACTGACGTAAATAGGGATTGGGGTAATGAGCGGTCTAGCTGTCTAGCTGATGTGTAACTTACTGCAATCTGAGGGTGCTGCGATACTCTCTTTCGGCTAATATTTCGTCACCTTATCACTCCTAAACCGGTTTGGCGGCGATCGCCCACACCCTACGTCTCCCCACCCCAGTCCATCCCCCGGTTTGTAAAAAACGCCTGACATTTTCCAACCCACGCCAGCATTCACAGTAGGCTGAAGTGAGCTACATTCAGCTAAAACGTCTTGAACGGTCAAGCATTTGGGGTAGGCATGAAACTGGCAGCACGGGTAGAGAACGTATCGCCGTCGATGACGCTGATTATTGACGCAAAGGCCAAAGCCATGAAGGCAGAGGGCATTGACGTATGCAGCTTTAGCGCCGGAGAGCCAGATTTCAACACGCCCAAGCATATTGTAGAAGCTGCCAAAGCCGCGCTGGATGAAGGCAAGACGCGCTATGGCCCGGCTGCGGGAGAACCCAGACTGCGAGAGGCGATCGCCCAAAAGCTCCAGCGCGACAACGGGCTATGCTACGGGGCAGACAATATTCTGGTCACCAACGGCGGCAAGCAGTCGATCTTTAACCTGATGCTGGCGATGATTGAACCCGGGGATGAGGTGATTATCCCCGCGCCCTTTTGGGTCAGCTATCCCGAAATGGTGAAGCTGGCAGAGGGCGTACCTGTCATCCTGCCCACGACGGTCGAAACCCAGTTCAAAGTCTCGCCAGAGCAGATCCGGCAGGCGATTACGCCCAAGACCAAGCTACTGGTTTTTAACACGCCCTCCAACCCGACGGGCATGGTCTACACGCCAGACGAAGTGCGGGCGATCGCCCAGGTGGCCGTCGAGTCCGACCTTTGGATACTGTCGGACGAAATCTACGAAAAAATTCTTTACGACGGCGCTCAGCATCTCAGCATCGGCGCAGCCAGCCCAGAAGCCTACGAACGCTCTGTCGTGTGCAGCGGGTTTGCCAAAACCTACGCTATGACGGGCTGGCGCGTTGGCTTTTTAGCAGGGCCAGTGCCCCTGGTAAAAGCGGCAACAAAAATCCAGGGCCACAGCACCTCCAATGTCTGCACCTTTGCCCAATATGGGGCGATCGCCGCCTATGAAAATTCCCAAGACTGCGTGCAGGAAATGCTAGCCGCCTTTGCCGAGCGCCGCCGCTACATGCTGGATGCCCTCAACGCCATGCCAGGGCTAGAGTGTCCCAAACCCGATGGCGCATTCTATATGTTCCCCAGCATCGCCAAAACGGGACGATCTTCCCTCGATTTTTGCAGCGAACTGCTAGATCAGTATCAGGTTGCCACAGTTCCGGGCGCGGCTTTTGGCGCAGACGACTGCATTCGCTTGTCCTACGCGACCGATTTAGACACCATCAAGCGCGGCATGGATCGGTTAGAGAAATTCCTTCATGGGATTGTGTAGCAACCCAGACGACCCAGGCGATCCCCGCAAGGCGACAGGCGACCCAAATGTAACTCACTATTAAGACTCTGGCTGCTGAAGCGGGTGAGTTCGCTATGGTAAGATTTCCATTGATATTGAAGGCGAAGGACTTATAGGCATGTCAGCAGCCGCACAAGTTACAGATTCCACTTTTAAGCAAGAAGTTCTTGATAGCGATGTCCCCGTTCTGGTAGATTTCTGGGCCCCTTGGTGTGGCCCCTGCCGGATGGTTGCTCCTGTAGTCGATGAGATTGCTGAGCAATACGCGGGACAGGTAAAGGTCGTAAAAGTGAATACCGACGAGAACCCCAGCGTTGCCACTCAGTATGGCATCCGCAGCATCCCTACGCTGATGATTTTCAAAGGCGGTCAGCGCGTGGACATGGTAGTCGGCGCAGTTCCCAAGACGACCCTCGCCAGCACGCTTGAAAAGCATCTATAGTTTTTAAGAGCCAATTAAGCGCGAAAGGCTTTGATCGTTAGCGTGTACCGGGTTATTCGCTAATGCTCCTGCCGGAGTTTAGCTTGCCCCACCTTACCCACAGGTGGGGTTTTTGCACTTGTCAGAAGGTGGATCTTTTTGTTAGCACCGTAGCATCCAACCAGATTACGTCAACGCTGGATGGCAGGCTACATGGAGGCAAACAAGCGGTATGGGCGGAATAGTCAGCTTTGATTTGGGGCCCAAACCCACCCATCAAGAAGGCGGACATTTGGTGCTGAAATGTCCATCCTGGGAGCGTCCTTCTGCATTTGTCCTACTGATAATCTCCTGTCTGTGGCTTGGGGTTTTCAGCAATAATCGCCTGACGTGCGATCGCCCCGACCTATCTACTACCCACTGCCAAGTGGTTCGCACCCTTGGAGTGGGCCTAATTCCTCGTGAGACGGTTCGGCTCGGCTCCCTGACCACAGTTCAGGTTATTAGTGAAACCCGTCGTTCAGATGACGGGGACTATCTGGTCTATGACCTAAAGCTGAGTGGAACTGAGGCGGTGACGCAACTGGGGCTGAATACGATGGATCAAGCTCGCGCTCAGCAGATGGCTGAAGCGGTTCAACGGTTTCTGGTCAATCCTGGTCGCCCTGCGATCGCCCTACAAACCCGGTCTATCTGGAGCTTTATATGGGGCCCACTGGGGCTGGCCGGTCTGGCGATCGCCCTCCTGCGGCGCAAACCCCATCGCTTCGAGTTTGATCGCTTGATGGGCAAAATGCAGGTGTTTGGAGCAAATGGCCGCCTTAAGCAGGAGCTATGGCTGCGAGAGATTCAGGCTGTGGTCATTGAGCAGTGTAGCAGTGAAGATTTAACGGGGTATGGCGTAGTGCTGCTGACGCAGCGGGGCGATCGCCATCCCCTGACTGAGACTTATAGCAGCAATCTGGAAAGCAAACAGGAAGCGGCCGAAGCGATTCGAGCATTCTTGGGATTGCCGCCTGTGGAAATCAAGGAAGTTTAGAGACTAGGGTGATGCAGTCGGGCGATCGCCTTCCGCTCATGCGTACCTACAGTGCTGGTGTACCCGGCAAACAAGCGGTAGCTGAGGCGATTCGCGAGTTCTTAGAGTTGCCGCCAGTAGAGATGGAAGATGGACTAGCTGCAAGAATTTGATGGTCGGCCCACAGCGCCCAATAATCACTAATAATCATACGGATTCTGGGGTTCCTCAATCGGGGTCAAGGACGTGGCCTGGATGACCAGTTGGCGTTGGCCGTCGAGGATTTCCGTCGCCATGTCGCCTTCTACACGGAGCCACTGGTCTTGTTCGTAGGCGGTGCGATCGCCCTCAATTCGCACGGGCAGCCCAACCGGGTATACGTCTGCGGCGCAGCAGGTAATCACAAAGCGGGTAATGGTGAAATAGTTGCTGGGCAGGTTGGGTGAATGGATGACAAACCCTTCGACCGAGGCTTTTTGACCCGTGTAGGCATCGGGTTCGGGGTAGACGTTCAGCAGGCGCACCCAGTCGATCAGCGAGCGATCTTCGGGGCGGGTGTTGGTGCGGAAGGACTGAGGCTGCGATCGCGTCAGGGTGAGCGTATCCGCTACGCCGCGCTCGATGGCGACCTGGCTGGCAAAGGCGCGGGGCGTAAACTGGAGGCCAAACAGGGCGATCGCCAGCAGCAGGGCGCTACTCCATCCGGGCGGCAGCAGGTTTGCGTGGGACTCTGAGGGCTGGGTAATGGCAATGCCGCGTCGCAGCAGCCGCAGCCCCTCCCACAGTTTGGCCACGCCCAGCCCCAGTAGCGCAAACCCAGCGGCGATCGCCAGCCAGACGTAATCTGGATGCAGCAGGATATTAATCCGCCCAGTCAGCCAAAAGCGCAGCATCAGCCCGCCCCAAGCCAGCAGCATCCCTGCATCTAGCCAGATTAGCCAAAGCCCTGTCCGATTTTTCCGAGGCCGATTACTGCTCCTGCTTACCATCACTCCGTCACTCCGTCACTCCGTCACAACCATCATTCGGTCACACCATCACTCCGTTGCTCCGTCACCCAGCCAACCTGTTACTCCGTCCCCCTGTTATCCCAGCCCTCCAGCCCTCCTGTTCTAGCTGATATACAGATTAATCAGCAAGCAAAACAAAAACGTGAGCTGACCCGCCAGGATAAACAGATAGGCGATCGCCCGGCCGCGAAACATCGACAGCAGCAGCGCGATGTTTTTCAGGTCAATCATCGGGCCAAACACCAGAAACGCCAGCAATGCGCCGCTGGTAAAAGTAGAGGCAAAGGACAGGGCAAAAAACGAATCCACCGTTGAGCAAATCGACACAATCCACGCCAGCAGCATCATCGCCAAAATCGACGTGACCGGGCCCTGCCCCAACCCAATCACCCACTCGCGCGGCACAAAGACTTGAACGATTGCGGCGATCGCCGTTCCCAAAATCAGCACACCGCCCAACTCGCGCATTTCCTGCACAATGTTGTTCACCAACAGCCACAGCTTGTCCGATAGCGGCTTGGTGAGGACGGGATTGATGGCGATCGCCGACGAAGACAGCGACCCATCCGGGCGAATGGGCTGATCCGCCTGTCCCAGCCAATAGGTTCCTGACTGCAACAGGGACGACTCACCCGCTGGCTTTGCAGCCGCCCCGCGCACTGCTGGCATGGCCCGCGCCACTCCCGGCTGCATCAGCGGCCGCAGGTCTGCCTGAGCGCTAAACACCCAGCCCACAATTACTGCCACCAGCAGCGACAGCCCCACCCGCAAAAACACGATCTCCGGCTGATCCCGAAAGGCAATCCACGTTGCCCAAAACACCACCGGATTCACGGTGGGAGCCGCCAGCAAGAAGCCCACCGCCATCGACGCGGGCGCACCCTGCACAATCAGCCGCCGCGCTACAGGCACGTTGCCGCACTCGCACACGGGAAACAAGAAGCCAATGCCGCCGCCAATCATCGCCGCCAACAGCGGATGTTTGGGCACTGCCGCAATCAGCCGCCGCTCATCCACGAATAGCAGCAGCACACTCGAAAACAGCACGCCCAGCAGCAAAAAGGGCATCGCCTCCACGAGCAGGCTGAAAAACAGCGTCAGCGCATTGTTCAATCGATCCATGCGGTCTAACCTAATTCTTCGGTCTAGCGATCCCCGATTGGGTCTGAGAGGCTATTCTACACTGTCCGATCGCAGACGGGTTTTTCAAAAGGCGGGTTTCCGCCCAAAAAGCGAGGCTTTTGCAGGATCAATCGCGGGGGAAACCGGCCCAATCCCCCACCGGAATCGCGATAAGGTTGAGTGGGATGAGTGGTGTTGCCATCGAAGCGGGTCAGAATTATCAGAATTATCAGACATGCTCCATTGCCCCGACCCGTCATCTCGATCCGCTGTCTCAACTGGTGATCTCGACGTTTCCGCAAGGCATTCCGAATGTCTTTCCCGAAGCTCGCTTTTTGCCCTAATCCCTATTTCTCAACCTCTATTTCTGACCTCCTGACGTCTAACTATGGCTTCTGATTCCGAAAGTAATAAGGCTGAGCGGGAACGGGCGATCGCCAATACCCTGCCCGTCGAGATTCGGGACATGGACATCGACGACCTCGCCCCGGTGTTTCATCTGGGGGAAAGCCTGTTTACTAGCGACCTCTATCCCTACCTGTATCGCACCTGGGACGAGTGGGAAGTGATTGGGCAATACAACACCGACCCAGAATATTGCCTGGTTGCAGAAATCGAAGGCGAACTGGCAGGCTTTGTGCTGGGCACGATTATCAGCAAGGCATCCTGGGTCTACGGCTACATTATCTGGCTAGGAGTCAGTCCCAAGTTTCAGCGGCGCGGCGTGGCGGATAAGCTGGTGGACAAAATCGTTGAGCGCATGATCGAGGAGGGCGCTCGGTTCATGCTGGTGGACACCGATCCGGCTAATGAACCTGCGATCAAGTTCTTTCGGCGCAAGGGGTTTGGCAACCCCCGTCGCCATGTTTATCTGTCGATGAACCTGAGCAAGCACGAAATTTACGGCCGCCTGATCGCCTACGAGCGGGATAAGGCTAGCCGGGTGCGTCATCACCGTCCTAAGCGACCCTGATTGTTCCCGCGTTGCGGTTTAAGCCGTTCAATACGCTGCTCAATACGCTGCCCTGAGAGCGCGATCGCCCACCAAGCTGCTCTGTATGCTGCTCTGTATTTAGTGTGGCAATCTGGCGTAGCCACTTAGCATGGCAACACACGCCATGAAGAAGCATTAATTTTTCCAATAAAGCGTCATTCTGTATTTTTAGATACAGAATTTACTGCTATGATTAAACAAGAAGCGTCAAAGTTCCATCACTTAACACCACCAGAAGGATTTCACTATGTCTACCCAAGATCAAGCTCGCGCCCTGATGATGCGCCACCACCACAACATCAAGAATCGCCAGCAATCGATGCTCAGCCGTGCCGCAGCCGAAATCGGCCTACCTGCTGAAACGCCCACCCTCTGGAATCATGTTCAGGGCAAGCCCCATCCGTCTTTTGTGCAGAGCTATGACCGCAGCGGCTCGACCATGAGCTAGGTTGCCAGGGGACTGGCTCCGCAATCCCGTTAAACAGGAATTCGATTTTAGACCTGGTTTGGAAGACCTGGTTTGAAACCTTGGGCGATCGCCCAATCCACCCTTTTGCTCCGCTCGGTCAGGGAGGTATCGACACCGATGCCTCCCTGATTTTTTTAAGACCCTGCCTCATGCCTCACCTAAGCAAAGCCTAGTCGCTTGAACCGTCGGCGTTGAGCCTGGGGCTGGGCAGCAGTGGCTTCCAGGCGTTCTTGGCGCTCCAGTTCTGGCAATTTCAGCACGACCCCGGCAAAAAACCAGTAGTAAACCGCAACGGGGTCTACATCGAGAGGATAGTAATACGTGTTGTAGCTAATGAACAGCACGAATAGCCATAGTGCTGCGCCATAGCCCCGTAACGTGCGATCGCGCATGGAGCGGTAGGCCAAAAAGGTCAGCACCGTCAGCATGGTTACCAGCGCCAAAAACGCCAGCGTCCCCAGCATTCCAATTTCATACAGCAGCTTGGGATAGTACGTTTCGATTAGCTCAGTGTCGCCCAGCGTGCGGGCGGCGTTGGTGGCTCGTCCCAGCCCTTTACCCAAGAAGTTCTGATTATTCAGTGACCACTGAAACTGTTCCAGAATAAACAGGTGTGGCGGCGAGGCTTCCCAGCGGCTTTGCAGACTCTCAAAGCGTCGGGATAGGATGTCGGGGTTCCGCAGGGCGGCGTAGCCCAGCACAGCGCCGAGAATGACTGCACCAGGGATAAAGCGCTTTAGGTTCACCACCTGCCCCGTCAACACCAGCAGCGTCAGAAACACACCGGGCACCAAAATCAGCGCTACTCGCTGCCCCGATAGCACCGCCATAATGAAAACCGATGCGAGAGAAATCAGCCCTGTCGTGCGCCATTGCGCTCTGGGGTCGCTAAATGCCGTTGCAAACGCCAGAAATGCGGCAGAAATCAGGAACCAGCCCCATTGCCAGGGCGCAACAAAGGTTCCAGGCAAGCGAATCTGGTTGTGTTGGGGCGTATAGAGCAACGCTCCACCTACAAAACAGCGGGCATTGAGGGAAGCGCGGTAGAGGTCTGGCCCCTGGGCAAAGCGGGTGCCAGGGCAGGACCCGGTTTTGAGCAGGACATACTGGATAAACGCCAGGGCGCAGCAGGTGAGGATAATAATGACCGTGAGCCGCATCAGGAACAGCAAATCGCGGCGATCGCGTAGCAAATAATACGCGCACACCACCAGCGGCATGTAGCCCATCAGCACCTTCAGTCCCAAAATGCCCATCAAAATCGGCTGTTCCCCTGGCGCAGGGCTAAGCTGCTGCCCTCCGTTCACCACCAGCAGCGTCATCAGACACAGCCCCAGCAAAATGCCTACAGGTGCAATCATTTGCCGGGGAATCAGCACGGGCAGCTTTTCGCGGCGGCAATATTGAATCACGCCGAAGAGGGCAGGAATATAGAATCCGTCTTTGGCAAGCTGAAGCAGCGGACTGCTGCCCAGCGCATAGGTCACCGATCCGCTCAGGGGCATATAAATCAAAAAGGCCCACAGCGCGTGGCGGGGATACTTAAACGACAGCGCGGTGCAGAGCGTACCAATGAAGGTGCCAATGCCTGGGCGAACCCCGGCAGCCAGACCCATAACAAAACCAACCACTGTGGCAAATAACGCAGCAAAAATCGTGAAGGTAACCAGCTCTTGCCGCAGGCGATTGGCTTTGCGGCGCTGAGCAAGACGCTGACGCAGGGTGGGTTGGGGCGATTCAACCGCTAGAACCGAGCTGGGCTGGGCTTTGGACTTGGGCTTTGTTTTCAGCACGGGGCAGGTAGAGGGCAAGCAGAGGGTGCATCTAGCAGAAGGGCGATCGCACAGTAGGATTGGGTGATTTGGGCGAATCCGGCTTAGGCTAAACAACCCATATCAATGGCTGACATTGATTCTGGATTTTAGATTTGGCGATTTTAGATTGCTAGTCTAAGGTCTGTAGGGGCTTCCAGCGGCTTCAAATGTAGCGCTGTTGCCAAGCATTGATTTGACGACGAAGTCCCCCAGGCGCTCTGGCACCTAGCTCATCGCATTCCTATCGTAGCCGAGCGTCTCGCGCCCCCTGCCCAAATGCTTTGGCTACGCATATTGCACCACAACTTCAGCCTCTACGGGCAGTTTGATTCGCAACTCTGCCCAAAGTCGATACTGCTGCGGGGAGATTGTGAGGATGGCAGATGGGTGATCTGCGCTGGGGTAGAGGAGCAAATGACTGCAACACGAATAGGCGCTGTCTTCCTCATGCTTTCCAAAGGTCTGAACTAGGCGATACAGCGTATTGCCGTAGCGGATGCCTTCACACAGGTAGCCGTCCCTATAGAACCAGAACGAGCGGACAGAGCGCTCATTGACAACAGTCGGTATCATGGTTCGTTCTCGCGTAAGATGCATTCGGAATTTCGAGATTGCTGGGTTCAGTGTGAAGCCTGCATTTTGACTGGTGGAAACTTAGTAAAAAAATATACGCTTTTCGCGTGGTTTTACGGAAATCCGCAAACTTCTATAGAATCTAGCAATTTATCCTGGAACCCTGATGGCAGCCTCTCGATAGAGACCGCAACGCTTTAGTTGTAGCCCTGACCGTTTGGTAGCTACAACCGTAAATTCTCGGTGACCGTTGCCCTAATTTTATGAAAATAAAATATTTCCAGGCGAGCGTTTTTTGACAGGCATGGCTCAGCGACGACGCGATTTAAAGCTGGGCCCCGGTGGGCGGCTAAAAAATCCACGACGGGGACGGGCGATCGCCCTTTCATCTGGCTCTTCTTCAGATTTGCGCCCTAGGCTGAGCCGGGGAATCAGATCGCGCTGGCTTTTTTGCTCTGGAGGCAGCGGTTGTGCCTGTTTGCGGTAGCTAGCAATGAGTGCGCCCGACAGTCCGGCGATCGCCCCCAGCCCAATGCTCAGCGGCACCCAGTAGCCCAACAGCGCAAAGCCGATGAGAAACACAATCCAGAGCTTAATGCCAACAATCACCGGATCATTGTTGCCCATCGCAATCCCTCCAGTGCAATTCCTTCCAATGCCGTGAGCCGCAGTAAACAAGAGCGTGTAAACCACGAGAAAGCCTACAAGCCACAACCTCTCTCACGCTCAGCGCTGACCCCTGACCCCTAACCCCTGACCCCTTGCCCCCGCAAAGCTACTCTCTCGCGGGAATCAGCCGCTCCAAAAGCGTCAGCAAGCGATCGATTTGCTCGTCGCGCTTTTTGGACTGTTCGCGCATTTCCCGAAAACCCTCTTTGATCTCGCTAAACCCGTCTCGCATAGAAATTTCCAGCCGAGTTAATTCCTCGGTCATCCGCCCGACCTGCTCGGATAAAATCTGCACGCTTTCTGCCAGGGTCTCCAGCCGTCGGGTGAGGCGCTGATCCAGCACTTCGATGCGGGTATCTACCGCTGCAACGTGGGAATCGAGGGTGTCTAGCCTTTCAACAATCAGTTCGTGGGTCATAGTGAGTCTCTGTCAAAGCGAATCCAGGAGCGCGTCGAGGGGCTGGGTGGTGTCTATTGTTCTAACGTATTCTGCTTCGGTAGGCGTGAAGGGTTCAAAGGTCTGCTTTGCCAAAATTTCCGGTGTAGCATCGGCGATGTCGCCTGTGCGCTGGCTGAGCCGCTTAGCGAGGATTTCCAGGGGAGCCGTGCAGAAGAGAATATGGAGCGGGATGCCGTGGGCGCTGGCCTGGGCGATCGCCCCTTCTCGCAGTGCCTGCCGATCGTATTTGGCATCCAAAATTACGGTGTATCCATCGGCGGCCAGCGTTGTGCCCAGGTGCAGCAGGCGATCGTAGGTCTTTTGGGTCATCTCTGGGGTGTAGAGGTCGTCGCCGCCACGCTCTGTCAGGGGCACGCCGCCCAGGTGTTTGCGGACTGCATCGGAGCGGATGTAGACGGCACCCAGCTTTTGGGCGATCGCCCGCGCCGTGGTACTCTTCCCCGATCCCGATAGCCCGCTCATCAGCATCAGCCGCCCGGCTTTGGGCTGGGTATAGTCCCACGCCAGTCGATAATAGAGCGCGGCGGTGTCGTGGGCTTTGCGCTTTTCCTCCTCTGGCACACCGGGGTCATTTAGCAAAAAGGACGTCACCTTTGCCCGCACGTAGGTCTGGCGGTTGACGTAGATCGGCAGCACCCGCAGCCCTTCCCAATCGCCCGTCTGCTCCACGTATTCGTTCAAAAACACCGTCCGCAGGTCAGGTCGCTGCCGCGCGTCCAAGTCCATCACGATGTAGGCAATGTCGAACATGACATCGACAAATCGAAACGGCTCGTTGAACTCGATGCAGTCGAATAGCAAAAACTGCTGGTTCCAGTAGGCGATATTTCGCAGGTGTAGGTCGCCGTGGCACTCACGAATCCAGTTTTGCTGAATGCGCTCGTCGAATAAGTCGGCTTTTTCGGCAAAGAAGCGATCGCAATAAGCTCTCGTCTCGTCAAATTGCGTCTGGGTTTGGGGCCCGCCGATGTATTGCGCGGTCTGCGCCCAGTTTTCGTCAAATGCCTGCCGCACGCGCCCAACGCGGCCGAATTCTCGGATGTAGTCGCTGGTTTCGGTTTTTAGGTGGAACGTGGCGATCGCCCCTGCTAGGTCTTTTAGCAAGTCCTCCGTCAGTTCGCCCCGCTCATACAAGTTGGTCAGGAGGGTCGATTGCGGAAACTGCCGCATCTTCACCGCATACTCCACCACCTCGCCTGGCCCGTCCAGATGAAAGGTCGGCACGCCGTTTTCCACCGTTTGGGTAATTGGCAGCACGTCCAGATAAATCGCCGCCGCCGCCCGCTGATTCAGCCGCAGTTCCTCTTCGCAAAAATGTTTCCGCTTTTCCAGCGTGGAATAGTCCAGAAATCCAAAGTTCAGCGGCTTTTTGACCTTGTAGGCATATTCGCCCGTCAGCAGCACATAGGAAATATGTGTCTGAATCAACTGCACGGGCGACGCATCCGACGGATAGAAGTCTTCAGGATATTCTGGCGGATCGCCTGCCCCAGTTTTCAGCGGGTCGGGCGGCACCGGATGCGGGTAAAACCCCGGCTGGAGCATATGCTGGATGACAGGCGGTAGGGCAGAGTCGGACATGAGAGGTTGGGGGTTGGGGGTTAGGGCTGCTTTTTTGACTTTCAGCTTCTCACTAGAATAAATGCGCCTGGAAGGTTTCCAAGCGCATTTGTAACCGTATTCTGAAACGAATCATGAACTGCGTGCGCCCATCCAAGTCTACTGCGCCGTTTCGACTGCGCCGTTGGTATACAGCAGCGCCCGCTTGGGCCCGTGGATGGGGTCTTCCACAATAATGGTCTGGTCGCGGCTGGCTCCGAGGGAAACGATGGCGATCGGCACTTCCATCAGTTCTGCCAGAAACTTGAGATAGTCCAGCGCTTGACGCGGCAAGTCATCGAGCGATCGACAGTGGGAAGTGTCTTGCTTCCAGCCCGGTAGGGTTTTGTAAACGGGCTGACAGCGAGCAAACAGCCGCGCGTTGGATGGAAAATCGCGAATTTGCTGACCGTCGATTTCATAGGCGGTGCAGACTTTGATTTCGTCGAGGTCATCCAGCACGTCGAGCTTGGTGATGGCCAGGCAGTCTAACCCGTTGATGCGGACGGCATAGCGACCGATCACCGCATCAAACCAGCCGCAGCGCCGCTTGCGTCCGGTGGTGGTGCCAAATTCCGCGCCGCGATCGCACAACGCTTCGCCCACATCGCCCAGCAGTTCCGTCGGAAACGGCCCTTCGCCGACGCGAGTGGTATAGGCCTTGGCCACGCCGATCACCCGGTCGATGATCGTCGGCCCCACACCCGCCCCCACGCACGCACCACCCGACACCGGGTTCGACGAGGTGACATAGGGATAAGTGCCATGATCGAGATCCAGCAGCGTGCCCTGTGCGCCCTCAAACAGGATATTGCGGCGCTGGCGCACAGCCTGGCTAATTCGCAGGGAGCTATCGACCACATGGGGCCGCAGCCGCTCGGCATAGCCCAGGTATTCATCGATCACGGCGTCGGGGTCGAGCGGCGGCAGGTTATACAGCTTCTCTAAAATGACGTTTTTGTATTCGATCGTCCAGGTCAACTGGTCGCGCAGTCCCTCTGCATCCATCAAATCCACCACGCGAATGCCCGTGCGCTCGGACTTATCGGCGTAGGTGGGGCCGATGCCACGCTTGGTTGTGCCGATTTTGTGGCTGCCGCGCTGCTCTTCGGCGGCGGCATCGATCATGCGGTGATAGGGCATGGTGACGTGGGCCGTCTCAGAAATCAGCAGGTTCTTGCTGGAAACGCCCAGCTTTTCGAGCTGATCCAGTTCGCTCAGCAGCACCTTGGGATCAATCACCGTACCAGAGCCGATGATGCACTCTGTTGCGGGATACAAAATACCCGATGGAATCAGGTGCAGCTTGAAGGTTTGCCCCTGCACCACGACCGTATGACCCGCGTTGACCCCGCCCTGATAGCGCACCACCACATCGGCGGACTTGCTCAACAGGTCGGTAATCTTCCCTTTTCCTTCGTCGCCCCACTGGGCCCCGATTACTACAACGTTTGCCAAGGGTTTAAGTTGCTAGAATTTTCAGAAATACGCAAACTCCCATTATCAACAGCGCGTGTTCCTGGTGTCAATGCTTAGGAGCAAGACGCTGCTAGTCTGAGTGGAAATGCCCATTTCTAAAGCTCAACTTGAGAAAAATGCAGTGCGTGGCTTTGAGTGAAATGCAGGCGAGTTAACAACTAGATTGAGAGGTATCTTGTGACGCTATATGCCGAATTGCACCGCCATCTGGGTGGTTCCGTCGTCCCTCGGATTCTCTGGCGCTATTTTCAGCGCAACCAGGCAGACTTGGCAGGACGATTTGCCGACTATGCCGAGTTTGAGGATTTTTATACGCGCCCGCGCAATACGCTGGCGGAATATCTAGAGTTGCATACGCTGGTGGAAAGCGTGCAGACGGAAGATACCCTGCCCTACTTTATCTATCGCCTGATGCGCGGGGCATACGTGTTTGAGAATTTGGCCTATTTGGAATTGCGCTATACGCCGTATTTGAGAACGCCGGAGCATCTCAGCCAGGGCGATCGCATCTCATTAATGAGCCAGATTGTGGAGGTGGTGGGCCGCGCCAGCCAGATTGTCGAGTATCCCATCGTCACTAGCCAAATCCTCTGTATGCACTCACGGCTACCCTACGAAGTAAACCGGGCGATCGTCGATCTGGCGGCGGCACGGCGCGATGTGGTGTGTGGCGTGGATTTGGCAGGTGGAGACGGGCTGTATGGCGATCGCCTCGATGAATTCATCCGGCTATATGACTACGCGCGATCGCTCGACCTCAACACCACCGGGCACTTGTATGAAACCGAAGAAGGCTGCTATCCCGAACTCTTGCCCTACCTGATGCGGATTGGCCACGGCATCCAGATTCCGCTAAAGCACCCCGAACTGCTGCCCCAGGTGGCGGCCCAGGGGCAATGCCTGGAGGTCTGCCCCACCACGTACTTAAAAACCGGCACACTGCAAGACCTGCATCAGCTTAAGGTCGTCTTCGACCGCTGCTTTGAGGCGGGCGTGGATATCGCCATCTGCACCGACAACGCTGGACTGCATAACGTGCGGTTGCCGTTTGAATATGAAACGCTGCTGACTCACGACATCATCGGATTCAAGCAGTTGCGAGCCTGTCAGGATGCGGCTTTCCGTCACGCCTTTGCTTGGAAGCACCCGCAGCGTCCGGAGCTGATCCTGAATACGATTTTGCGAGCAGACTCTGACCCGCCGAACGGCTCCGAAGCACAGACTGATTCTAGAAAAGAGAGCGCGGTTTCAGGGTTGCAGTTGCCTGAGTCATGATACGAGGCACGACTTGGGCCGAAACCTGAGCCATAAATGTGATTGTGAGCAGTTCATAGATAGCAAAAGAGGGAAGACGCTCTGACTTCCCTCTGCTCGTAATTTCTCTGATGTAAACCCGTTGCTCAACGCCCCTACGCTTCGCGCTTTAGTGCAGACTCGACCTGCTTGAATTCCAGTTCCAAACGCTCCTTCAGCTTGGCAGGAACAGGGCGATTTGGATAGGAGCTATAGTGCCCCGCCAGAGAATTCAGCGCTGTCCGCATGGTAGTGAAGGAACCCAGCTTGAGCAGCGAGTTGTCTCGACGATATCGGGCTGAGAAGTCGTTAATTAGCTGGCGGGCTTCGGATTGGGCGGCGGCCTTTTCAGGCGTGCCATCGGGCAGTTCTAGTGCGTTCCGCAGGCTGCCAATCAGCGCCAGCGTATCTTGCCGATAGTTGCCACTGAGATTTCCCGACGCACTGGAGCAGCCCGTCAATCCAATGACACACACCAGCACCAGGGCAAACAGACGAGTTAGAAAAGTCTTCATAGAACCTCGGCAACTAAAAATCGGCAATTGGAAAGCGACCGTCAAAATCAAAAACTGGGAAAAAGCGTCGTTTTTCATCATAACTTGAGTTGGCGATCGCCCCAGCACGAAACGCCAACCCAGCAACCCTTAGCCCTCAGGCGTTACCCGTCATGCGGTTCACGACGTTTTGCACAATCTGCATTCCGGTGATAGCCTGCCAGCCAAATAGAACCAGCAGGATCACGTTCAGCGTGATGTGGGCATAGCGGGCCGCATCGTTGCCCTTCTGCATAAACGGGGTCAGTGCAGCAGAGGTGGCAATTATGCCCGTCATGCCCAGGCCCACCAGCAGGTGGGGATTGACAAACAGCTTGCCGCTGTTGATATAGGTGGCAGCCATGCCGCCCAGCGTGCCCAGCACCATCGTCGCCAGCAAGATCGAGCCAATCTGGTGATGGCGGATATTGAAACGCCCTTTGAGCAATGCTTTTTTGACCTCGCCCTCGGCGGAGCGCGTGCGCCGAAGCTGAACGCCCAGATACATGGCGTAGATCGTTAGCCCAAACAAAACCCACATCAGGATCGGGTGAACAAACTGGCTGTAAACCTTGAGCGACTGCAAAAGCTCAGGACTCATTACGCTCTCCCTCTCTGCGCCTCAAATCTTAAAAAAATCTAACTGCACTGTAATAAAAATTAGCACAATTAGCGTCACTGGGAAGAGACTAGCAGGATGGACGGGAGGCGGAGGCGGTCAGATCGGTTCCGAATCAGATCAGTTCCGAATCAGTTCAGTTCCGAATCAGTTCCGAAAAGGATCACCTCCAAAAAAACAAGCCTCCCAGCGAGAACTTGCTCGGAGACTTGTTTGCGGATGAAAGCCTGGGCGTAGGGCTAGTAACCCTTCTCTCAGGGGGCGATCGCGCTACATCCCTGGCAAGAGCGAGTCAGTAGCGTTGCTGGGTTCGTTCTGGGGCTGTTGGCGCAGAATGATGGGCGGCTCGGTAACCAGGCCCACGAGGCGATCGCTCGGAAAGCAGAGAATCGCTTTGCCTTCGGTAATTGGAATCTGGAAAAGGCGCTGGGGGCGGTTTTCAGGGGGTGCGACCAGTGTCTCAAACAACTCTTGCAGGAGCATGTTGTTGGACTGAATTGTGACCGTTTGCTGCGTGCCGCCATCGAGCAGGATGGTGACAGCGACTTCTTGGGGCAGGGGTGCATCAGAAACCATGCGATTACCTAGATATAAAGTGAATGCTGAACAACAGCTTGAGTGAAAACTTAAAACAGGGAGTTCGCGCAGAACAGCAGCCCAATGGCTGAATCTTGACGAGTCCTGTTGTACGTTTCCCGCGAAATAAGACGGAAATCGGGAAATTACTGGAAAGTCGAGCGATGGGCTGCTAGTTGTTATGCAGTTTTTACGACTTGAACATCTGGGCGACGAAGTGCAATCAGGAAAACCTAATGCAAGAAATGGCGAACGCCCGTGAAAATCATAGCCAATCCCAGCTCGTTTGCGGCCTGAATCGACTCGGCATCGCGCAGACTGCCGCCGGGCTGGGCGATCGCCACGATCCCCGCTGCCGCCGCCTGCCGCACCGAATCGTCAAACGGGAAAAAGCCGTCACTGGCTAAAATTGCGCCCCTAGCGCGATCGCCCGCCTGCTCCAGCGCCAGCTTCACAGAGCCGACCCGGTTCATCTGTCCTGCGCCAATGCCCAGCGTGGTGCGGTGGTTTGTGACCACAATGGCGTTGGATTTGACGTGCTTGCAGACCGCCCAGGCAAAGCGCAGTTCTGCCCACTGGTCGTCGGTCGGCGCTTTTTCGGTCGCCACTTTCCACTGGCTGATGTCAATGGGGAGGTCGTCAGCGGCTTGAACCAGCAGTCCTCCGGCGATCGCCCTCACCGTCTGCGCTGGGCCCGTGTGCAGGTCGGGCAGCGTTAGCACGCGCACTTTGGACTTTGCCGCCAGGATTTCTGCCGCCGCCGCATCACACCCCGGCGCAACTACGCATTCCAAAAAGGTCTGGGTCAATGCTGCCGCCGTTTGCCCATCGATGGGTCGATTCAGCGCCACAATGCCGCCGAAGGCCGAGGTCGAGTCGGCTTCATAGGCTTTGGTATAGGCCTCCAGCAGGGTATTGCCTAGCGCCACGCCGCAGGGATTGGTGTGTTTGATAATCACAGCAGCGGCAGGCGCACCAGGCGCATCGTCAAACTCCGCCACAATCTGCCGCGCCGCCTCCAGATCGACCAAGTTGTTATAGCTCAACTCCTTGCCCTGGAGCTGGGTTGCTGCTGCCCAGCCCCTGGGCGATTCCCCAGTTTGATACCAGGCGGCAGGCTGATGGGGGTTTTCGCCATAGCGCAGCGGTTGCAGCAGGCGACCCGTAAGGGCAATCGAAGCTGGATGCTCGCTGGTCGATTCTGCGGCAATGGGTTCGCGGGTTGCCGATTGCGCGGCCAGGTAGGTGGCGATCGCCGCGTCATACTTCGCCGTGTGCGAAAATCCTGCCAAGGCGCAGGCTCGGCGAAACTCAAACGACACCTGACCATCCCCCTGCCGCAATTCCGTCAGATATTCGTCATACTGCGCCGGATTGCACAGCACGGTGACATGGGCAAAGTTTTTGGCCGAAGCCCGCAGCATTGCCGGGCCGCCGATATCGATCTGCTCCACCGCTTCTGCCAGCGACACACCCGGTTGGGCAATGGTCTGCTCAAAGGGATAGAGATTCACCACCACCAGGTCAATCGGCTGAATCTGGTTTGCCTCTAGATCGGTCAGGTCTTGAGGAACGTCCCGTCGGGCCAGAATGCCGCCGTGAATCCGGGGATGCAGCGTCTTTACGCGCCCACCGAGGATTTCAGGGGAACCCGTGTAGTCAGAAACTTTGGTAACTGGGATGCCTGCCGCCTTCAGCGCTTCGGCAGTGCCACCGCTACTGATAATCGAAAAATTGAACGTTTCTACAAGCTGGCGGGCAAACGCCACCAGTCCGGTTTTGTCAGAAACGCTCAGAAGAGCTAAACGGGTCATGGCACTCTACTAACTCAAAAACGACTCTAAACCGACTCGAACCCGAATGATGGCGGCATAACGGCTGAAACACTTCACGCAAGCGCCTCACCACTTCATGAAAACACTTAACTAGTTCGTCTGGCTGACGCACTTGCGTGAAAGGACTAAAGGACTGCTAACAAGCTGCGGTTGACGCTTCCTCAGAATACTCAGAGTATATGGAAACAATGGGCTGGGAAACTTATGATTTGATCGAATGATTTGATCGAACCGCGTTTGATTTTGATGGAACTGCGTTCAGGGCGATCGCCGTCTGGAGGTCTAAACCTGGGTTCGCTAAATTCGCACTCTGGCTGAATGGCTCCGCCAAGGCAGAGTCAGCGCCAAGCTCCCCTAACCTCTAGAGTCGCCGCCCAAAATTACCCCTAATAACCACTATCCAGAGTCCACACGCATCAATCCTTTTTACACTCCTGCTGAATTTCTACCAAGAGGAAGACTGTGTCTCTGAGAGCGATTTCCATCCCGCCCCGCAGCGGAAAACCGCCGGAAGCGCTGCTGGTCATGCTGCATGGCTGGGGAGCCAATGCCCAGGATGTGGCTTCGCTGGCGCTGATGCTGGATTTGCCGACGATGCAACTGCTGTTTCCTGATGCACCGTTTCCCTATCCCTACGGGCCCACAGGTTGCGTTTGGTACGACTTGCCCGATGGCTATTCCTTCGAGAGCGATCCAGAATTCGTGAATCAGCCCAAGCTGCGGGAGAGCGCTGTCCGACTAACAGAATGGCTGCGATCGCTCGTTTCGATCACGGGTGTGCCGCTAGAAAAAACGCTGCTGGCGGGCTTTTCGCAGGGCGGCGCGATGGCTTTGGAGGTCGGTCTGAGTCTGCCGCTGGCGGGGCTGCTGGTGCTGAGCGGCTATTTGCACGGGCCACCCCAACTGGGGATCGCGCTGCCCCCACCCGTGCTGATGGTGCATGGTCAGCAAGATTTGGTGGTGCCGATTGGTGCGGCCCGGCGATCGCGCGATGTCCTGCAATCGGCGGGGCTATCGGTGCGGTATCACGAGCTATCAACGGGTCACGAAATTACCCCAGAGGTGCTGAAATTGGCGCAAAACTTTACAGAAGAAATACGGTTGTCAGCGAGCCGGAGCGAATAGGATAGGAGATGTAGAGGTCTATGGCTCTCAGCGAAGCCTACGCAGGCAGCGAAGCCCGCGGAGGTATGGATGGGGGTCTACTCTGGGGAATTGCTTTCTAAAGGATTGCTTTCTGACTAGTCGGAATTTGGAGGGCGAGCCATGCGTACACTGGACTTTTGCGAGCAAGATGTCGCCCAAATGACCGAGGGCGAGGTGGAAAACCTGGCGAAGCGGCTCGAACAAGACGACTATGCAAACGTCTTTGAAGGGCTGCGCGACTGGCACCTGCTGAGGGCGATCGCCTTCCAGCGCCCCGAACTGGCAGAACCCTACTACTACCTGCTAGACATGGAAGCCTACGACGAGTCCTGAACACAGTTCACGACCGTCATATCCACCCAGGAGCCTGAATCTAAGGGTTCTCGTCTAGATTTTACTTCAGGTTTCACAGCGTTAATGCATCCAGCCTAATGAAGCCCTGACTCCTGAAGCATTTGATGATGGCGCTTGAGGATGTCCAGGGCTTCTTCGGTTTCGACCTGGGGAAACTCGACATAGAAGCGGCTGACGCTGAGAAAAGAGCGCGGAGCCGCCAACAGGACGATGCGATCGCTCCAATGCTTGAGAAACGGCACAACCCGCGAGGGCGCAACGGGCGCACAAATGATCACTGCCGCTGGATGCTTGGCTTGCAGGGCACGAGCGGCAGCGGCCATCGTCAGCCCGGTGGCAATGCCGTCATCGACCAGAATGGCGATCGCCCCACGGGGATCATTCGGCTTCATGCCTCCCGAAAACAAGTCTTGCTGGATACGAGCGCTCGCCTGTGCGGTTTGCACTGCGCTCCGCCATAGCAATGTTCGCGTTTCCATCATCCCGGCATGGCGCGATCGCATCACCTGGCCATCGGCCGTCACCGCCCCAATCGCAAACTCTGGATTGTCGGGGCGCGTCACTTTTTTAGCTACCATTACGTCCAACGGACAGCGCAAGCTCTGGGCAATCGGCGCTGCCACCGGAATGCCCCCCCTGGGCAGCGCGTAGACCAGTGGTTGGGCATCGGGATAGCGAAACCGCAGCAGGCTCACCTCGGCGGCAACCAGCGGTGCAAGCTGTTGTCCGGCATCCAGGCGATCGCGCAGCGGCAGTCGGTTGGACATGTTGGCCCTCCGGGGGTGAGAGGGGTCAGGGGCGAGGGGATAAAGGAGAAACTAAGAATATCACTCTCGATCATGACCGATCTTTCCAGGCTTTGTTAGCAAAACGCACGGGGCGCAACCCACAACCAGCGCAACGGGGGACGATTGCCCTTTGTAGAATTTTGTTGCGGCAAACGTTAACTATTGATGCAAACTATGCCAGAGGTTGTCCGTTTTTTGATACTAGTGCCCTTAAGCTAATCTTTCGCCCGCCGGAGGTTTCGGGAAGGCAGGTTTGCTGGCCGGGGGCCTGCGGAGCGTGGGAAAGATCAGCATTCTGAATTCATTCCTCTTTTCATGACTTAGGAGATCGAGCCTTGTTCATTTCCCCGTTACTTGCTGCCGTGCCCACCACCCTGGAATGGGGCCCCAAAACGGCAATTGTCATGATCCTGTGCAACATTCTGGCGATCGCCATTGGCAAATTCACAATTCAACAGCCCAGCGTTGGGCCAGAGCTACCCTCCTCTAACATGTTTGGCGGCATGGGCTTGGGAGCGCTGCTGGGAACGACCTCTCTAGGACATATCCTTGGCGCGGGAGTGATTTTGGGACTAGCCAGCATGGGCGCACTATAGCCCCAAGAAGCTGGCAGAAGCCGCCAAGATCTCTGTAGGCAGGGTCTGGCAGTGTTTCGTCTGGCAGTGTTTCATAGTTGACGACTTTGGTGCTTCGCAAGAGTGTCGCAGGCTTGCAGCAAGCCGCGTTAATCATTGGGTTCCTGAAGACTCACGGCGCGTCTTTCCCAATGCTGCTCAACGCTGCTCTATGATGTACCAGAGTCGTCACCCTTTTACGTTTGCCCAAATCCTGCATGATTGTCTCGCCTGATGAATTGGTTCGTTATCGCGCCGAACTAGCCGAAAATCCTGAGGCCCTGGCAGCATTGACCATGCTGGAAGATTGCGAAGGAGATTTGGAAGATGCGGCGATCGCCCTGGCGCTGCGGGAAGGACAGGAACCCGATCAGTCAGAAGGCTGGCTCGATGGTTTTGCCAAGCGCTGGCGGGTCTACGTTTGCCAGTCTGGTGTTCGAGGTCACCTGGAAACAGGGGCGATCGCCCTGGGCATCCAGCTTCTAGCAGCCGAAATGGTGCTGCCCGTTGATCTGGCGACGTTGGTTGCCATTTACGTACAAAAAACGGGCGTGGAGACTTTCTGCAAGCCCCTAGAGGAGCGGCTTTGAGCGTCGGCTGGCAGGGCGGCTGGCAGGGCTGGCACCGCAGCCAGAAAGCCCCGATCGTCTTCGCCGCGCTCCTAGCGCTGTTGGGCAGTGGGAACCCGTCCACGGCGATCGCCCAAAGCCAAGTTCCTAACCCAGACCCCAACCAAAATCCAAAATCCAAAATCCAAAATCCCCAAATTGCCCAATCTCCCGGCAGTTTCTGCGCGGCAGATTTGCCAGGGCAACTGGACGCGCTGCTGAATGCAGAGCCTGTGCCGCGATCGCGCTGGGGCGTATTGGTGCGATCGCTCGACACGGGCGACACGCTCTATACCCGCGAAGCAGACCAGTTTTTCATTCCTGCTTCCAATGCCAAAGTCTTCACCACAGCAGCCACGCTGACGGCCCTCGGCCCCGCCTTTCGCATTCGCACCTCTATCTACCGAGACGCAAGCGACCGTGAGACAGCAGAGACAGGGCAAGTTCGGCTGCGGCTGGTGGGGCGCGGCGACCCTACGCTCACCACTGCCCAACTTGATATGCTGACCACACAACTCAAGGCACAGGGCATCACCCGCATCGATCACCTGACGGTCGATGCCTCCTATTTCCAGGGCGACGAGGTGAACCCCAACTGGGACTGGGAAGATGCCCAGGCGGGCTACGGCGCACCCATCAGCAGTGTGATGGTGGATGGCAATACGATCGCCCTTCAGTTGGTTCCCCAGGCGCTGGGGCAGCCCCTCCGCGTCGTGTGGCGCGACCCGGCCGATGGCGCGGGCTGGGCCATCGACAATCGCTCTCGCACCGTCGCCGCCAGCGAAGCCGAATTTACAGCCGTCCGCCGCGCCTTTGACCGACTGCTGCTGCGGGTGAGCGGCCAACTGCGGGTCGGCAGCGCCGCAGAGCTAGAAATCATCCCCGTCACCGATCCAATCCGCCACTTCATCAACCGACTGCGGCGATCGCTCCGTAGCCAGGGCATTGCGCTCGGCCCTGTGGCGATCGCCACCACACCCACTCGCCTCACGGAACCCGAAATCGCCAGCATCGCCTCTGCACCACTGTCGGAATTGCTCAAACCCACCAACGCCAACAGCGAAAACCTCTACGCCGAGGCAATGCTGAGAATTTTGGGCGCAGAGCAATTGCCTGACCAGTCCGCCAATAGCCTCTCTGCCGGAATCACGGCTCTCAAGGCGACGCTGACCCAACTGGGCGTATCCGCCGACAGCTACGCCCCCGTCGATGGTTCTGGGCTGGCTCGCAAAAACCTGGCTAGCCCAGAATCGCTGGTGGAAACCCTGAGGGCGATCGCCCGCACCCCCAATGCCCGCGTGTTTCGCGACTCGCTGGCCGTGGCCGGCAGCAGTGGCACCCTGCAAAGCCGCTTCCGCAATACGCCCGTGCAGGGAAGGCTCTGGGGCAAGACTGGAGCCATCAGCGGCATCGCCTCACTGTCGGGCTATCTGGAGCCACCCCAGCATCCGCCCCTAGCGATCAGCATCTTGGTCAATCATTTTGACCAGCCTGTGCGAACCGTCCGCCCAACGATAGACAATCTGGTGCTGCGAATCGCTCAGCTGCAATCCTGCGAGTGAACCCCATCCTCCTGAACCCCATCCTCCAGGGTGTGTTTCCCCGTTGCTCCACGAATCAACCCTGCTCTATCCTTTTGTAAAGTGACCCCTCGCCTATACTGCTTATACTAGAGATCTGTGGCTGGTGAGATGGATTTAAGTTTTTGACTGGCTGGTTAAGAACGCTTGTAGAAAAAGGATCGTCTCGAATTTGGTGCGATCGCCATAGCCCTTTAATTAAGTGCCACTTGGTGCGCTGATGAAACTGTTCCGAGGATTTTCCAAACAGTTTGAACCGGGGCGGCAAAGACATCGCTCTAAACCAGGCAGTCTGCGCCCTGGCAAGCAACCTGGTACTCCGCCGGCTCGTTTTTCTAGCGAACATGCCAACCGTCTGTGGCTCCAGGTTTCCCAGGCGGCGCGGCTGGGGCAAGACTGGCTCTGTCCCCCGGCTCGCCGTCGCAAGTCTTCCTTTTCTTCGACCTGTGCCTATCCCCGGGCCTACGCGCTGCTGGCAGTGCTGACGCTGACAAGCGTGATTGGCTATCGGTTCTATAACGAGCCTCAGCTTGCCGTGGGCACCGTTGCTCCCCAAACGCTGCGGGCCGTAGAGAATGCAACGGTGCTGGATAGCAAGTCAACCGAAGAAAAGCGGATGGCTGCCCGCCTGGGTGCGCTGCCTGTGCTGATGATCGATCCAGCGGTCAACCAGCGCGTTTATCAAAATATTCAGCGCCTCTTGGATGAAGGGGACGCACTGCGCCAGATGGCCGGCCCCTTTCCTTACGTTTCTACAGGCACTCTGTCTACTGCAACGCAATCCCACCTGCGGCAAACCTCCAAGGCAGAGTGGGAATCCATCATTGCGGCAGTCGAATCGACCGCCAGTCGCCTGCCATTGCCCTCGACTCCATCTGCCTTAAGCGGACGAGAGCCACCATCGCGATCGGCTCAGCAGCTTGCCATTCTGGAACTGCAAAATCAGCGACGCTCCATGTCAGAAGAAGATTTTTCGGCGCTGAAGCGAGTCATCGTGCGGGCCCGCCAAAACTATGCGATCGCCCTGGCGGAGTTATCAAACACGCCGGAAGCAGGAGCCAGCCTCTATTCTCCTGCTGTGCTGCAACTCTCTGATACCGAATGGCTAGATACCAAAGTCAAAACCCGCCGCGCTCTCGAACGAATCCTTACTCAGGGAGTTGCGCCCGGTCTGCCCAATAGCATCTTGAAAGATGCCATTCGCATTCAGATGGGAACCGACCTGCCCGCCAACACGTTGCCCCTGGCTAGCACCCTGCTGATTTCTGCCATCGAGCCAAACCTGATCCAAGACCCAACCCAAACTCGGCTCCAGGCAGAGCAGGCTGCCCAGGCAGTTGAGCCAGTTATGGTGTCCATTCGACGGGGTGAAGTCATTGTTGAGCAGGGAGATGTCATTACCCAGGAAGACTTTGTGCTGCTCGACCACTTTGGGCTGAGCCAGCGCGGGATCAACTGGTTTGGGCTGACCAGCTTTGCGGCCCTAGTGAGCGGCGGCGTGGCGGCATTTCTCCTGCTGGAAAGACGCTTTCACCCCGGTTTTCGACGGCGCGACTATGTGCTGGTGATGCTGCTGGTGCTGAGTACCCCGGTGCTGCTAGCGCTGGGCGCATCGACCACGACGCTCCCCGCCGTGGGGCTGCTGGTCAGCACGTTCTATGGATCGCCACTGGGCGCGACGGTTGCAGCATTTCTCAGCTTGGCCCTGCCGCTGGGGATGAATGTCGGCAGTCGCCACCTGTTTGCCAGTTCCGTCAGCAGCCTGCTGGGGGCGGTGATGGCGGGCCGACTGCGATCGCGCGAAGAACTTGCCCTGCTGGGGGGAGCCGTCGGGCTGACGCAAGGGCTGGTCTACCTGCTGCTGAGCCTGATCGTCAGCGGCGGCAGCGGCATTGTCTGGTATACCATCCTCATGGCCTCGGTGACGCAGGGCTTGCTGGGCGTTGCCTGGAGCATCGTCGCGCTGGGCATCAGTCCCTACCTGGAGCAAGCCTTTGACCTAGTGACCCCGATTCGGCTGGTGGAACTGTCGAACCCCAACCGGCCGCTACTCAAGCGACTGGCCGAAGAAGCCCCCGGCACCTTTCAGCACACGCTGTTTGTGTCTACCCTGGCGGAGGCAGCGGCCCGTGAGCTGGGCTGCAACGTGGAACTGGTGCGAGCAGGAACGCTGTATCACGACATTGGCAAGATGCATGACCCGAAGGGCTTTATCGAAAACCAGATGGGCGGCCCCAACAAGCACGACAGCATTGACGACCCCTGGGTGAGCGCCAGCATTATTAAAAAGCACGTCACCGAAGGCGAGGCCATGGCCCGCCGCTATCGCCTGCCTCGCGCCATCCGCGCCTTTATTCCTGAACACCAGGGCACGATGCTGGTCGGCTACTTTTTCCACGAAGCCCAGCAGCGCGTCAAAGCCAATCCGTCGCTCATCCTGCGCGAGGCAGATTTTCGCTACGATGGGCCGATTCCTCAATCCCGCGAGACGGGCATTGTCATGCTGGCCGATTCCTGCGAAGCCGCGCTGCGATCGCTCAAAGATGCCACACCCAAAGACGCGCTGGCGATGGTCAACCGCATCCTCTACGCCCGCTGGCAAGACAATCAGTTGGTCGATTCGGGCTTAGAGCGAGCGGAAATGCCTCGGATTGCCGAAGTCTTTGTGCAGGTGTGGCAACAGTTTAACCACCAGCGGATTGCCTACCCGAAGGCGATCGCCGCCCCCAAAGCTCCAGCCGCAGAGGTAAAATAAGGGTTCCAGGGATTGGGGGGTTTGAAGGTGAGGCAATACCCCAATCCAGCGCCTCTTCACCGCCCGTCCCAAGACTCAACCGAACCCTTTACGCTAAATCCCAATGATCGATTCGTCCGACATCAAGCGCAGCATCGAACAGTTGTCTGATCGCCTGGGTCATACCCAGGACTATCTTTGACCTGCCTGCTCTAAACGCCAAAATCCAAGACCTAGAGCAGGTCGCCTCGCAGCCCGACTTTTGGGACAACCAGACCCAGGCCCAGCGAGTGCTGCAAGAACTCAACGACCTGAAATCCCACGTCGAGCAGGTGCAGCGCTGGAAAACCACCCTAGACGATGCCCAGGCAGTGCTGGAACTGTTGGAACTGGAATCCGACGAATCGCTGCTGCAAGAAGCGCAGGACAGCCTCAGCCAGATGAGCCGCGAACTCGACCAGTGGGAGCTTCAGCAGTTGCTCTCTGGCGAATACGACGACCGGGGTGCCGTGCTGACGATTAACGCGGGCGCAGGCGGCACCGACGCGCAAGACTGGGCTGAGATGCTGCTGCGGATGTATACCCGCTGGGGCGAAAGCCACGGCTATAAAGTATCGCTGTCGGAACTGTCGGAGGGCGACGAAGCGGGCATCAAATCTGCCACGCTAGAAATTGACGGGCGCTACGCCTACGGCTATTTGAAAAACGAAAAGGGAACCCATCGCCTGGTGCGGATTTCGCCCTTCAACGCCAACGACAAGCGGCAAACCAGCTTTGCAGGCGTGGAGGTGATGCCAATTCTCGACGACTCAGTAACCCTCGACATTCCCGAAAAGGATCTGGAAATTACCACCATGCGCTCTGGTGGCAAGGGCGGACAAAACGTGAACAAGGTGGAAACGGGGGTGCTGGTGCGCCACCTGCCGACGGGGATCTTGGTGCGCTGCACCGAAGAGCGATCGCAGCTTCAGAACAAAGAAAAAGCCCTGGCCCGCCTGAAGGCCAAGCTGCTGGTGATTGCCAAAGAGCAACGTGCCAAAGAAATCGCCGACATCCGGGGCGACATGGTAGAAGCCGCCTGGGGCAACCAGATTCGCAACTATGTGTTTCATCCGTACCAGATGGTGAAGGACGTTCGCACAAATGTCGAAACTACTGCCGTGACCGACGTGATGAATGGCGACCTGGATGCCTTCATTGAAGCCAGCCTGCGGCAGGAGAATCAGGTGGTCAATGATGCAACGCTCTAGAAGCTCCACAAGCCGATTGTTTATGCATCGAGGGTTTATTCACTTGAAACTTTTCAGCGACTTCTATGAAAAAAGCACTACATCACATTTCAATCTTTTCAGAGCTTGTAGACAAGTATGGAAAGTTCCTTGATGAAAACTTGGTTGAATTGTCAATTTTTAGGGACGAAAAAGATAGGGTATTCATTCTATCTATCTCAAAATCAGATGAACTCTATAACGAAGACGCAACCTACTCCGCCGAAGTTTTTGGGACTGATTTAAATAGCTCTTGTAAATCTCTTGACGAGCTAAAGGATTGGTTTCTAAATCTTGAAGTAGAAACTCTTTTACAAACCACCAGTATCTTCCCAGGCTATTACACACCAGAAACTATAGAAGGCGGGTATGAGATGCTTGCGCTCTATAGTTTTGAGTCAGAGTACAGTGATCCTGAGTTATCACGCGCCTCGGTTGATGGATATTTTTCACAAGAGCTACAAGCAAAGCATGATTTAGTTTTCGAAGGAACTAGCGAAGCTGACATGGCTGAAGTAAATCTCATTCGAGATTGGTCATGTACCAGAAGTGTTGAATTGAGACATAAAACTTTACATTTGACCCTATGAAGCTCCTACGAGTGTCTCAGGCAGCAGATCGTGGCTCCAATGGACGATTGAACAGCGGCGACTCAATTCAAGTTGCAAATAGCGCAACTTATCGAGTAACTGATGACCATAAAACGCTGGAATTTCTATCAATTGAAGAATCAAGTAGGCAATCAATACCATGTAGATTTGTATGGTGACTCCATTGACACTCTTAGAGATTAGTTTATCTAGCTTCAAGTGCATCTTTAGAAACTTCCACAGCACTTCTATCTGCCACCGATGTCGATAGACTTCACTAATCTCTTCATTCGTCATCAGGTCTACATTCGTTGCCAACCGAAACTCCGTTTGACTCTCCAGGTCGCAAAACCAAACGACTCGATAGCGCTCATGTTCCAACTCAGAGGTGTTGAAAGATAGCTCAACATACAAAAAATGGGGGCAGAATGTAGTATTCTAGCCCCCAACAAACAAAAACAATACGTAAGATGCTACTGTCATTTCCTGCACTTGTCAAATCGATACTCAAGCAGTTGTGCCCCCACAACTACCCTATTTTGAACTCTCGCTTGTTCTTTGAAATCTGGTTAACCTTCGTTTTAGACCAGAGCTTAACGAGCATGAGGAGCTTGTTCTATCGTCTCAACAAATCAGGAATCAAGGTTGACATTTCCACCTTTTCTAAAGCCTGCAAGACTCGACAGGAGGGTGCATGTCACCTTCTTGAGAGGAAATTAGAGCAGGTTGTTGAGGTAAGCACA
>NZ_JACYLP010000008.1:0-63150 GCF_015272455.1 Thermoleptolyngbya sp. C42_A2020_037 | reverse complement strand
TAGCAGAGCGGGAAGAGGCTGGCTTTTCCTCCGTCCTTTACTAAAAGGCACTACCCGCAAAGTTTTCGTCCTATTCTACGCGCAGCCAAACGGCGGGCTGGGAAGCCTGGAAGCTCTGGAAGCCCCAAAAGCTCTGGAAGCCCCAAAAGCTCTGGAAGCCCAGATTTAGCCAGTGTTTAGACCTAATCCCTGGTTCTCTGAAAGATTCCTTCAGGAATTACGCACTTGCGATAAGGTTTCTGGGTTTTGGACGATTTCTCACGGACGCAGCCCGCGAGAAATCGTCCAACTGCGTAAGTCCTATCCCTCTGAAAATTGCTGAAAATTGCTCAATCCGACTTGCCTTCATAGCCGCGTTCCAGCGCCTCCAGACTACGAAGCACGTTGAGCGTGGAGTAGTAGGCTTCTTCGGTGAGTTCAATCTGCTCGTCGGGGTCTGTCACAATGCCATCGACCAACAGCCGCAGAGAGCCGATCATGGCGTTGAGCCGATTGCGGATTTCGTAGGAGCGGCGGGCTAGCTGGGTGGGTACGGCGCTGGCACTGGGGGCCATTTCGTCGGCAAACTGGAGGGCGCAGAGGCGGGCGTAGTAGCCGTTTTGCCGCAGCAAGTCTTCGTGGGTGCCCAACTCCACCACGCGGCCCTGGTCGAGGACGGCGATTTGGTCGGCCCGCTGCACGGTGGAGAGGCGATGGGCGATGACCAGGGTCGTGCGATCGCGGCTAAGGGCTTCGATGGCCGCCTGCACGAGCCGTTCGGATACGGTGTCGAGGGCGCTGGTGGCTTCGTCGAGGATGAGGATTTCGGGATTTTTCAGCAGGGCGCGGGCGATCGCCAGCCGCTGGCGCTGCCCCCCAGAGAGCAACACGCCGCGATCGCCAATCCGGGTATCCAAGCCGTCTGGCAACTGCCGGATAAACTCATCGGCATAGGCGAGTTTTGCCGCCTGCCATACCTGCGCTTCGGTCGCATCGGGACAGCCATAGGCAATGTTGTCGCGCACCGAAGCATTAAACAAAATTGTGTCCTGGCTGATGATGCCCATCGCCCGCCGCACGGTTTTCAGGTCAAACTGCCGCAGGTCGATGCCGTCTAGCTCCACGGTGCCCAGCGTCGGGTCATAAAAGCGGGGCAGCAGATCCGCCAGGGTCGATTTGCCCGCGCCAGATGCGCCCACCAGCGCCAGCGTCGTGCCCTTGGGCAGTTCCAGCGAGATGTGTTCCAGCACGAAGCGATCGGGTTCTGCGATGCTGTTGCGTTCTGGCTGTGCAATGCTAATACGATCGCTCGCCGCATAGCTAAAAGACACATCCCGAAACCGAATGCCCTGCCGCAGTCCGGTAAAGGGAATCGTGCCATTTTGCATAAACGGCTTGTCGCGGCGATCCAAAAAGGTCTGGGTCTGCTGAATGCTGGGCAGGGCATTGGCGAATTGGTTGCGGGCGGTGTTGAGCTGACCTAGCAGCGGCAGCATCCGAAACAGCAGCAGCAAAAAGGTCAGTAGCACGGTGGAAAGCGTCTGCATTTCTGTAGCCAAAAACGTGCGCCCAATCCACACGATTAAAATCAGCGCTACCACGCCGACGACTTCGCTGAGGGGGGCGATCGCCGCTGAGCTAGCCAAGGATTGATACTCGGCCCGTTCGCGATCGCGCACCCGCCGCCGCAGTCGGGCATATTCTTGGTCTTCCGTCGCCGATGCCCGCACCAGCCGCATCCCGGTCAGCACGTCCAGCAGAGCGATGGAGTAATGCTTTGAGGCTTCCGACAGGGCTTCTCCATACTGGCGCGATCGCGCGACGCTCATCTGATTTACCAGCGTCACCCCCGCCAGCAGCCCCGCCGCCACCAGTGTCAGCGGCCACGACAGCGCCAGCAGCAGCCCCAGAAAGACCAGAATCGTGATACCCGTAGTCAGGCCGCGCACCGCCGTCGCCACGGCCGTCGCCGAGCGATTCACCTCCACGTTGAGTTGGTTCATCACGTCGCCCAGACTGCTGCCTGCAAAAAAACTCAGATCCACCGACAGCAGCAGCCGCAGCCCCGCCTCGCGCCAATCCGTCACCAGCACTCGCTTCAACGCCCCCGCCACCAGTGCATTGCCATAGGCCGCCAGATTTTTCAGCCCGATTAGCAGCACCACTGCCACCGTCATCACCCACAGCCGCTGCCCTTCCGGTAGATTTTCAAACGGACTCAGCAACCGCTGAATCGCCTCCGGCAGCCCCCGCAGCGGCACGGGCTGTCCCAAAAAATTCAGCAGCACGGGCGCAATCAGCGCCGTACTTACGCCATTAAACACGCCGCCCAACAGCCCTAGCAGCACCGTCAGCCCGATCCAGCCGGGGTATTGGCGGGCGATGTAGAAAAGGAAACGAGAGGGGGGCATGGGAGGGTGGGGGGATGGGAATGGGAGCATAGAAGGGAGAGCGACGTTCTGGGGGCTGCCTATTCTCCCTGATCTTCCCGCTCATAATCCCCTCCCGACCCATACTTCCAGGCATCTAGCCAGCGTGAGATGCGATAGCTCCAGGGGGGCGGCAGCGACTTGCTCCAGGGCCAGCGCGATATGCCTCCAAAACGCTTTTGCAACTGCCCGATTTGGTTTAGGCCCGCGTATAGCCCTAGGTTGGCATAATGCCAGAGCCAGCCCGCAAGAGTGCCCAGCCCCACCTGCGGGATAATTTGCAGCACCACACGGGGATGCACCACCGAGGTTCGCAGCATGGCTTGGGCCAGCGCGGGAAACTGCACCACGTCTTGCAAAAAAGGCTTCAGCACGGGGTCGCCCAGGGCTGCCATATCGGCAAAGACAGCCGAGAGTAGCTGGTTAATCTGATCGGGGGGCACGGTCTGGTTGACCCCAACGCTCATGGCGCGTTGGAACAGCCAAGTCACGGAGATGTTGGGCTGGTAGGGTTGCAGCAGTGCTAGGGCGGAGCGGTGGAGTTGGTCGGTTGCCAAGGCCTGGTGAATGCCGTCTGTCAGACGGGGCAGGTGGCGCAACATCGCTCCAAAGCCGCCAAAGCTGAGGGGAGATTGGCCGCCGCTGCTGTCGCCGATGGGCAAAATCCGGCTCCACTTGGGCTGGAGCGGACTCTGGCGATAGCAGGGAAAAAAGCCATAGAGCGATCGCCCAATGTTTAGCGCCTCCAGCGCCACCCCCTGATACTGTGGCAATAGCCGAAAATACTCGTCAAACAACTGCTCCAGGCTGGGGCGGCTGGGGTGTGCATCCAGATAGGTAAAGAGATACGTCGTTCTGCCATCGCGGGCGGGAAAGGCCTCCCAAAAATACTGGCACTGATTTTCAATCGGCGTAATCGAAGCAAACAGGTCGCCCGTTTGGTTATGCGGAAAGCCCTGGGCGCAGGTGCCCACCACCATGCAGACCGCATCCGGCTTCTGCCCGCCTCTCGCCTGCTGACTAATGGGCGAAAAGTGCCCCATCGCGTCTAGCAGCAGGCGCGTTTTGAACCCATCGCCTGCCTGCACTGCCACGCCATCCGGATGAACCGTCGCCGCCTCAAACCCGGTTTGCTCGAACAACTCCCCGCCCGCTGCCAGGAATTTTGCTTTCAGCGTTTCAAGCAACTGTCGGGGACTCACGCCCACATTCAGCACATCTCGCACCCAGAGTTCAGTGCCGCCGTGAAAGGCAATGCGGGCAGGGTTATATTCACTGGCGATCGCCCCCTCCAGTTCTGCCGGACTCAGCAGATGCCGGTTGACCAGCACCGCCAGCTCTCGCCGCGAAATATTCCACTCCTGGTCGCGCCCCTGCAAAATTCCCCGCTCCAGCAGCGCCACCCGCCAGCCCCGCCGTACGAGCGCACAGCCCATCAGCAGCCCCAGCGTGCCGCCGCAAATCACCACGTCCCACTCGGTTTCGCCCAGTGGCTCTGAGGATTCAGTTATGACAGTGGGACAGGGAATCTGACCCTCTCGATAGGCTTGCCACAGGGCATCGGCTCGGCGCAGCCCCGCTAGCGGATTATCAGGCAAGGCAGACAGGAGGGTTTCGGCAAGTCCCATCGGTTGCTCACAGAATTAAAGTTCGCAGGGAAAAAACCGTGTGCCCTTAGCCACCCGTTTTCAGGTTTTCTAGCCCTGCGGTAACGCGGGCCGTCTCGATGCGATCGCCCTGCTGAATTTCGTCCACCACGTCCATCCCGCGGGTTACATAGCCAAACACAGCATACTGCCCATCCAAAAAGCCCAGATCCGCCAGGGTGAAATAAAACTGCGACGAAGCCGAGTCCGGAAACTGCGATCGCGCCATCGCCACAGCTCCCCGCATGTGTTTCAAGACCGGGGAAGTTCCAGGTTCCAGCGTTTTTCCATAAACGGGTTCTGCCGCACCCTCCGGCTTGATTTCTAGCGGAATGTAGCGCGGGCTAGAGGTGGCAGGGTCAATAAAGCTGCCCGTCCCCAGCATCCCCAAGGGCACGCTGGCATCCTTGCTCTGGGGGTCGCCGCCCTGCACCACAAATGGTTCCGGCTCACGCACCACCCGATGAAACATCAGCCCGTCATAGACCCCGCGATTCACCAAATCGACGAAATTTCCGGCGGTAATCGGCGCGTCCTGGCCATTCACCTGGATTTCAATGGGCGACCCCTTGACCCGAATTTCGACGGTCGCTTCGCCGTCCAGTCGTGCCAGGTTTGCGTAGGGCGTAGATGGGCTGGGAGCGGGCGTGAGGACGGGTGACTGGGCGATCGCCGAGTCGCTAGATACAGTACCAGAATTGGCGCTGTCCGTATTTGCCCCCGAACAGCCTCCAATTAGCATCAGGCCAACCAGTCCAATCAGGGCGAACCACCGCCCCATTTTCTGTCTCATTGCGCGTCTCCTAGCTCACTAAACTTGCTATAGCCCTTCCAGCGGCACACCCAGAAACCGCGCCAGTTCAGCACCTTCAGTTTCCAACTCTGCCAGCGCCATTGGCTGCCCCACCCGCGTCAGGGGAATGTCGCCTCTACCCTTAATCCGCAAATAGAGCGATCGCTTCGGGTTGAGTCCCTCTTTAATCTGCACTCGAATCGCCTGCACGTCCTCTAGCCTATGGGTGACCTCAATCTTGCGGTTTTTACCCGGAAAGCCCCATCGGAAAATTGTCAGCATCCCCGTGTCCCGGTTGAATTCGTTGTAGCCACCGCCTACGTCCCACAAAATCACCAGCCACAGATAGGTCGCCAGCAGCAGTGCCGCCACGCCATAAAATCCCATCACCAATCCCTGCGGAATGAAGACGAGCTGCGTCGGATCAGAAAACGGCAGCAGATTCACTTTCAAATAGCTGGAAATGCTGGACAGCAAGAAGCCCAGTCCTCCGCCCAAAATTACCGTCGCCCACCAATAGTTGCTCAGGCGGCGAGACCCCACAACCGTCTTCCGCAGCACGCGGCTCTCGGTGGACACACTGGATGCGGTCATACTCTAAATTTCCCAGGTTGTTTTTAATGTTTTCAGATTGATTTTGATATCTACTGGATATCTGGCTGAGAAGCAAAGCACCTCAATCTCGATTATGCTGCACATCTGGCCCCTCAGCCGGAACAGGCCTCTCCTCAACAACATTCGCACTAGCCTTGTCTAAATCCAGCGAATAACTCTCAAAGCTCAGGTTCAGCACTAGCTCAGTTTACGACCTGCTTAATTTCCTTCCAGTCTCTCTCAGGTTTTTACAGCGTTCTTGGAGCTTCTCCGAAACCCAACATCCAGAGAAATTAAGCCATTTCGGGTTCAGCCAAGGATGCACAATCTGAAATGAGAGGTACGTGTCGGATTGTAAAAATTTTCGTATGTACTTATCATATAGACAAATCTAAACTGGCTTGGCGAATCAAGGACTAGGTATAACTACCTGCTTGGGTTCTGTTTCCCCAAAGCCAAGCTGAGTCACACCACTTCAATCGGGCTGCCGATTCTGGTCAAACAGGGTCGCACCGTGAGAGGATTGGATTTTGCGCCATATTAAGAGGTTATGAAATGACCATAGCAATGGGAAGAGCGCAAGCCCAGCGAGGATGGTTTGACGTTCTCGACGACTGGCTAAAGCGCGACCGATTTGTCTTTGTAGGGTGGTCAGGCATTCTGCTATTCCCCTGCGCCTACCTGGCGCTGGGCGGCTGGCTGACCGGCACCACCTTCGTCACCTCCTGGTACACCCACGGCATCGCCAGTTCCTACCTAGAGGGCTGCAACTTTTTGACCGCCGCCGTATCCACCCCGCCCAACAGCCTGGGACACAGCCTGCTGTTTTTGTGGGGTCCCGAAGCCCAGTGGAACTTCACCCGCTGGTGTCAACTCGGCGGCTTGTGGACGTTTGTCGCCCTGCACGGGGCTTTTGGACTGATCGGCTTCATGCTGCGACAGTTTGAGATTGCCCGTCTGGTGGGCATCCGTCCCTACAACGCCCTGGCATTTTCCGGTCCGATTGCCGTGTTTGTCAGCGTGTTTCTGCTGTACCCGCTAGGACAATCGGGCTGGTTTTTTGCCCCCAGCTTTGGGGTTGCTGCCATCTTCCGATTCATCCTATTCGTGCAAGGGTTCCACAACTTTACCCTCAACCCGTTCCATATGATGGGAGTAGCAGGCATCCTGGGGGGTGCGCTGCTGTGCGCCATTCATGGTGCGACGGTGGAGAACACCCTGTACGAAGACGGTGACAAAGCGAACACCTTCCGCGCCTTCAACCCGACGCAGTCAGAAGAGACCTACTCGATGGTGACGGCCAACCGCTTCTGGTCCCAGATTTTCGGGATTGCGTTTTCCAACAAGCGCTGGCTGCACTTTTTCATGCTGTTTGTGCCGGTGACGGGTCTGTGGATGGCGAGCATTGGGATTGCGGGGTTGGCGCTGAACCTGCGGGCTTACGACTTTGTGTCGCAGGAGATTCGCGCGGCGGAAGACCCGGAGTTTGAGACGTTCTACACCAAGAACATTCTGCTGAACGAGGGCATCCGCGCTTGGATGGCTCCGCAAGACCAGCCTCACGAACAATTTGTATTCCCTGAAGAGGTACTGCCCCGTGGTAACGCTCTCTAGTAACTCAATGGTTGCCGGAAACCGCGACCAGGAATCCTCTGGGTTTGCCTGGTGGGCCGGTAACGCTCGTCTGATTAACCTTTCTGGAAAGCTGCTGGGCGCTCATGTTGCTCACGCTGGTTTGATTGTCTTCTGGGCAGGCGCGATGACCCTGTTTGAAGTGGCTCACTTCGTGCCCGAAAAGCCCATGTATGAGCAAGGGCTAATTCTGCTGCCTCACCTGGCAACGCTGGGTTGGGGCGTGGGCCCTGGCGGTGAAGTGCTGGATACCTTCCCCTACTTTGTGGTGGGTGTGCTGCACCTGATTTCCTCTGCTGTTCTGGGTCTGGGCGGGATTTACCATGCCGTTCGTGGCCCCGAAACGCTGGAAGAATACTCTTCCTTCTTTGGCTACGACTGGAAAGACAAGAACCAGATGACCAACATCATTGGGTATCACCTAATCCTGCTGGGTCTGGGTGCCTTCCTGCTGGTGTTTAAGGCTATGTTCTTCGGCGGTGTGTATGACACCTGGGCACCGGGTGGTGGTGACGTTCGCGTTATCACCAACCCGACGCTGAACCCAGTGACGATTTTTGGCTACCTTCTGAAGTCTCCCTTTGGCGGCGAAGGCTGGATCGTCAGCGTCAACAACATGGAAGACGTAATCGGTGGCCACATCTGGGTAGGCTTCATCTGCATCGCAGGTGGTGTGTGGCACATCCTGACCAAGCCGTTCGGCTGGGTGCGCCGCGCCTTTATTTGGTCGGGCGAAGCTTACCTGTCCTATAGCCTGGGCGCTCTGTCGCTGATGGGCTTTGTGGCTTCCACGATGGTTTGGTACAACAACACGGTCTATCCTAGCGAGTTCTTCGGTCCCACCGGCCCCGAAGCGTCGCAGGCTCAAGCTCTCACCTTCCTAATCCGTGACCAGCGCCTGGGTGCAAACGTGGGTTCTGCTCAGGGCCCCACGGGTCTGGGTAAGTATCTGATGCGCTCTCCGACGGGTGAAATCATCTTTGGTGGTGAAACCATGCGCTTCTGGGACTTCCAAGGCCCTTGGCTGGAGCCGCTGCGTGGCCCCAATGGTCTAGATCTGGACAAAATCAAGAATGATATTCAGCCCTGGCAAGCTCGCCGTGCGGCTGAGTATATGACCCATGCGCCCCTGGGCTCTCTGAACTCTGTGGGTGGTGTGGCGACTGAAATCAACTCGGTGAACTTTGTGTCGCCTCGCGCTTGGCTGGCAACGTCTCACTTTGTGCTGGCGTTCTTCTTCCTGGTTGGTCACCTGTGGCATGCGGGTCGTGCCCGTGCTGCTGCGGCCGGCTTTGAGAAGGGCATTGACCGTGAGTCGGAGCCAGTGCTAGCGATGCCGGATCTTGACTAATCTGATGCTCGATGTTGGTAGGTAATTGCTGACTTTGAAGGTGCCCTCTGCGATTGCGGGGGGCGCTTTCTTTGTTCTTGGGTTTTCTGTTAGCCGCCCAATTCCCGCTGGAGTCGGTACAGAATTGTGTCTTCGTCTACCTGGCTGAGGATGTCCTGAATCACTGTGTTTGGCCCGTCTGGGCCCCAGGTGCAGCCGCGCTCTAGGTAAGCTTGGGCGGCCTTGCCGACGCGGTAGGAGCCGTATCCGGCGATCGCCCCCTGAGCCACCGCCGCGCTGCCATAGGCCATTAGACCCCCGACGCTGTCGAACATCGCGCCCACCGCTGATGCACTCTTTCCCGCTCCCAGGAGCAAGCCGCTGCCCACTTCACCCAGCAGCAAACTGCCCGAACTCCACAAAATCGCCTGGAGCAGTTTGCCCGCCTCAAAGCTGGTCATGGGCAAGCCATAGAGCTTTGCCAGGTTGCGAATCATCACCAGATCGGTGATTGCGCCGCCCGCCAAGTCGAGAATGGCAATCGGGTTCACGCCAACGGCGATCGCCTTCCACTTGGCAAACTTCCAGATCAGTTCCTCGGCTTGCTCTTGATTCAGCTTCAGGGCTTTGCGGGCGATGCCCTGTTCCGTTTCTCGTGCCTGCCGCAGCGCATTCAGCGCCAGCAGCGACTTGCCTTCCTTTTGGATAATGTCCACCAGCAGCGTCCGCAGTTCCTCCATCTGTGGCGGCGGCGATTCCCATTCGTGCGTCACGCTGCCGTCGGGCCACTCCACGCGCACTTGCACGGGCGCAGGCTCCGCCGACACGCGCACCACGTCCTCCGGCATGAGAAACGGCCGACCGCGATCGCCCCCCTCTGCAAACAGAATTTTCAACTTCTGGTAAATTGCGTCCCGATCCTGGTCAGGATACAAATCTGCCTTGTTAAACACCAGCAGCATGGGCTTATGGGCTGCCTGCAACTCTGCCAATGCCTGATACTCGGTGCGCGTAATATCGCCTGCAATGACAAACAGAATCAGGTCAGCTTGATTGGCGACATCCCGCGCCATCTCAGCCCGCGTCTGTCCGCCCACTTCATCCAGCCCAGGCGTGTCGATGAGTTCCACCCGCAGGTCACTCTCCGGCAGCGCCCAATAGACCGATCGGGGATACTGCGTCACGCCGTTGATCGGCCCGGTCGGCAATAGCTTTTGCCCGATGAGTCCGTTAATCACCGCTGACTTGCCACGGCTCACCAGACCAAACACTGCAATCCTCAGCAGGCTGCAATTCAGCTTGTCCAGCGCCGCTGAAAGTTGGTTCAAATCAGTTTTGAGAGAGGCCTGAAGCTCCACATCTCCTGCGCCTCGTCGGGGCGATCGCGCCTTTTGGGTATAGCGCCCGATGGCTTGCCGCAGGCTGGCCCGCGCCCGCTGAAAATGTGTATCTTGCATTCCCAAGGGAATCAAGCCAGCATGCGGCGCAGCAGATGAGTCGCGAGGCGGAAACTGAGTCACAGCAGAAAAGAAATTCTTCAGTTATATTTTGGACGATTCTGCCCATCGCAACGATCGGAGATCGGGAGCAGTGGAGGCGAAATTGCCGTATCCCCCCGACCAATCTGGAAAAATCCAGCCGAACCCACAGCCAAAGCGTCATCAAAGTCACAGCAATGTCCCAATCATCCAGGCTTCGATAACAGCATTCCGCCAGTCCTAACTCCTCGCTCGCCGCCATGCGCTATTGGATTCGCCACACAACAACTTATCGATACGATCGCCCCGTGACGCTTGCTCCGCACTGGGTCCGGCTGCGGCCCCGCAGCGATGTCACACAAATCTTACATGATTTCTCCCTGACGGTAGATCCAGCGCCAGAGCGTATTGCTGAGAATTTAGATTTAGAGGGAAACAGCGTCCTCAAGCTGACGTTTGGCGATGAACCGCTAGAGCAGTTCCAGCTCGCAACGATTTCAAAAGTAGAAACCTTTCGCACCAATCCCTTTGACTTTTTGCTAGAACCCTGGGCCAGCCGCCTGCCCATCGACTATCCCATTTCGCTACATCGACAGCTTCAGCCCTATCTAGCCACCTCGACGGCCGGACTGCCCGCCCTTGACCCGATCGCCCTCCAGTTGGCCAACGACCTGTGGCTGCAAACAGACGGAAACCCCGTTACCTTCCTTTGGCAGTTGAACCAGCAAATTCATGCCAACTGTCGCCACATCATTCGCGAGACAGGCGAGCCATTTCCGCCGAGCGTCACCTGGGGCAAAGAGGCGGGGTCTTGCCGCGACCTGACGGTGCTATTTACGGAAGTGTGTCGGGCTGTGGGGCTGGCGGCGCGGTTCGTTAGCGGCTATCAGGAAGCCGACGCAGGCAACGATCCCGAACTGCACGCCTGGGCAGAAGTGTACCTCCCTGGCGCGGGCTGGCGCGGCTATGACCCAACGCAGAATCTCGCAGTGGGCGATCGCTACATTGCGCTGGTGGCCAGCTCCAGCTACCGAGATGCAGCCCCTCTTAGCGGCACACTGAAAACCGGCATCGGCGCAAGCTCAGAACTCCACACCACGTTGGAAATTGAGGCTCAGACGTAAGCCCGCAGGCATCGTTTGGAATCTGTGTCTGGCAACTGGTAGATGGAGGTGGGTCTTCTCCAGCCTACTTTTTCTGCCCAGAAGGTGACACGCACCTTAGGCCAGGCTTCGCATTAGCCAGGATATTTTTACATTCTTAACATTACATGTCCTGAAACTGGGTGAGTAGCCAGCGGATGACTTCGCTTTGGGGAGTTTCGCGGGTACGGCGGAGGGTGTCTTCCAGTAGGGATAAATTTAGACCAGGAAGCACTTGAGATTCGGTGATGCGCTTGCTGCCGCCGTCGGCGATCGCAAATGCCAGAATTTGCACGTTGGCAACATCGACCACCCAGTATTCGCCAACGCCCAACGCTTCGTAGAGCAATCGTTTCTCGCCCTTATCATCGGCTAGAGACGTGTTGGCAATTTCAATCACTAGGGTTGGCGCGGGATATTGGCCGAGGTCAATAATCGTGGTTCCCCAGGGAATCGCATTTGCAGCATCGCCGATGTAATAGGACACATCGGGCTGCGCTTCGCTATATCCTGTTTTGCGATAGGTGCAGTTGTCTCTGCCAGTGAGGGTGATATTTCGAAGCGCTGAAAACAGCCCTACAGCGACGATAACAACAGTGTGATCACATGCATGGTCATTTCCAATTGGTGTCATCTCAACCCTCATCCTGCCGTCGCAATAGTATCCTTTTGCTTTCTCTAAAGCTGGATCTTGGATGAGATTTAGGTATTCATCCCAGCTTGCGGAAACCCAAGTGTTAGTCAGCAATTTGGTTTGCATAGCGCTTGTCAGCTTGTGAGAATGCTTAGTGCAGGGCAAGCACTGCCCGCCCTGCTGGAGATCTGCGGATTGGGTAGGGTTAGGCGATCGCCCAACCCCTAACCCCTGACTCCCAACCCTTAACCTACTGCTCTGCACCTTCGATCGGAGCGAAGCCCTGCCGCTGGATGTTCTCGCTGATGTGGCGCGGTTCCAGGAATTGCAGCAGGTAGTCTGGGCCGCCCGCCTTGGAGCCAACGCCAGAGAGCTTAAAGCCGCCGAAGGGCTGCCGCGCCACGATCGCCCCGGTGATGTGGCGATTGATATACAGATTGCCCACTTCAAACTCGGCTTTGGCGCGATCGAGGTGGGAGGGCGTGCGCGAGTAGATGCCGCCCGTCAGCGCGTAGAGCGTGCCGTTAGCAATGTCCATCGCTTCATCAAACGTCGTCGCCTTGATCACCGCCAGCACCGGGCCAAAGATCTCCTCCTGGGCGATCTTGGCGTTGGGCGACACGTTGGTAAAGATCGTCGGGCCGACGAAATATCCGTGGTCGGGTGCGGGCATTTCCAGCGCCAGCGTGGCTTCCTCCTTGCCCTTTTCGATATAGGCTTTGATGCGGTTTTGCGCCTGCGCGTCGATCACCGGGCCGACCTTGGTGTCGGGCGATTCGGCGATGCCGACGTGCAAGGATTTAGTCGCTTCAATCAGTCGATTCACGAACGCATCGTAGATAGGTTCTAGCACGATGACGCGAGAGCAGGCGGAACACTTCTGACCGCTATAGCCGAACGCAGAGTAGACCACGCCCTGCACGGCTTGATCCAGATCGGCGCTTTCATCGACGATGATAGCGTTCTTGCCGCCCATCTCCGCCACCACGCGCTTGAGATGGCGCTGGCCCGGTTGCAGAATCGCGGCATCGGCATAAATGCGACAGCCGACCTCTTGCGAACCCGTGAACGTGATCATGTGAACGTCGGGATGTTTGACCATGTGCGCGCCCACGGTTGATCCCTTGCTGGGAACATATTGGAACACGCCAGCGGGAACGCCTGCCTCAATCAAAATTTCCGCTAGCTTGGCGGCGATCACGGATGAGGTTTCCGCAGGCTTCAGCAACGTGCAGTTGCCCGCGACGAGGGAGGCAACCGTCATGCCGGTGGGAATGGCCAGTGGGAAGTTCCACGGCGAAATGATCAGCGAAATGCCGCGCGGTTGGTAGTGGTAGCGGTTGGTTTCGCCCACTACGTCGAAGTTTACGCCTGCGTCCAGCCGTTCCATCTCGTCGGCATAGTAGCGGCAAAAGTCGATCGCCTCTGAGACTTCCGGATCTGCCTGGCCCAGCACCTTGCCCGTTTCCAGCACCATCCAGGCGCAGAGTTCGGCGCGGCGCTGTTCCATCAGATCCGCAGCGCGGCGGAGAATGGCGGCGCGTTCCGTCGCAGGCGTGTTTTTCCAGGCAGGGAAGGCAGCTTTGGCAGCGGCGATCGCCCCATCCGCCTGTTCAATGCTCAGCAGCCCCACCTTGCCCACCACCTCCGACGGGTTCGACGGGTTCACCGATTCGATCACCTCCAGCGTATTCACTCGCTGCCCATTCACCAGCGGCAGATAGGTTTGCCCTAACTGCTGACGCACGGTTTGGATAGCAGCGAGAGCGCGATCGCGCTTTTCGGCAATCGAAAAATCCGTGTCGGGGGCATTGGTAAAGGCATGGGGAGATGGCGGGCTGGCGGATTGAGGCGCTTTCTGACCCCACTCATCCTTCATCTGCGGGATTGCCAGCAGTTCCTCCACCGGACGCTCCTCCAGGTTTTGGCGCAGGAAGGAAGTGTTGGCGGTGTTCTCCAGCAGGCGGCGGATCAGGTACGCCATGCCAGGAATCAGGTCGCCGTAGGGACAATAGACCCGGACGCGATGCCCCTGGTTCACCATTGCCTTGGCCAGCTTGTCGCCCATGCCGTAAAGCACCTGAAACTCGATGCGGCGGCGGGGGATGTTGAGTTCCTGGGCGATCGCCATTGCATGGGCCTGCGATCGCACGTTGTGGCTCCCGATGGCGGCGTAGAGATACTCGTGATTTTCCAGCAGCAGGCGCGTCAGCTTCTCGAAGTTGGCATCGGTCGATTCCTTATGCTGAAATACGGGTACATCCCAATGGTGCTGGGCGGCTTTGATGGTTTCCTGATCCCAGTAGGCTCCTTTCACCAGGCGAATGGTGATCGGTGTGCCGCGTTCTTTTGCCCAGTCGATCAGCCCCTTCAGGTCAGCTTCGGTGTCCTTCAGGTATGCCTGGAGCGTTACGCCAATGTCGCTGCGGCTGCGAAACTCCTCTTCCATCAAGATTTGCTTGAGGATGGAAATCGTCAGGTCTTTGTAGGCGTATTGCTCCATGTCGAAGTGGACGGCGGCTCCGAGTTCCTTGGCGCGGCGCAGCAGGGTGCGAGCGCGATCGCTCACTTGCTCCTGGCTGCCCTTCGCGTCCAGCGGGTCAAACTGCGAATAAAACGCCGTCAGCTTCACCGACACCTGCACCTTCGGCAAGGGTTCGCCATCGGCTTCGTCAATTTGTGGAATCGTGGGCCACGACTTCGACGCGGCAGTGAGTTCTTCCATCAGTTCCAGGTAGCGATCGAGGTACGATTGTGCTTCGACCTCCGTGATTACCGCTTCGCCCAGCAAATCCACGGTAAAGCACATTTTTTCTTTGCGAAGCTGCTCCAGGGTTTTGATCACCTGTTTAATGGTTTCGCCAGAAATGTACTTGTGGGCGAGGGTTTCGACAGCGGTAGAAACGGTTGTCGCGGCCACCTGGCCGGGCATCGAGTCCGGGCTGGCAAAGTTCAGCATTCCCTTCAGCGCGGCGGGCAGTTCCACATTTTCCTTGCTGAGATACTCCTGGAGATGGCGGGCAATTTCGGGTTTGCTTTGCAGGGCGGGCAGCGCGTCGATGAAGTGAAACAACTGCACCCGCAGCCCTGGGTTGCCCATCGTCCAGCCCAGCAGTTTTTCGCTCATGTTCATCTGGTCGCGCATCTGGGCAAAAAAGGAGCGGTTTTCTCGCGTGGCGCTGAGCAGTTGGCGGGCGATCGCCTGGGTCTTGGGTTCGTATTGGGTTTGGGCAATATTGCTTACCACAGGTAAACACTCCTAATAAGTTTGGTGTGAAGGCGGCGTACAGCTTTAAGAGACCCTTCCTCCCCCAGCCCCTTCTCCCAAGCGGGGAAAAGGGGAGCCGGACGGCTCGGAAGCCCCTCTCTCGCTCTGGGAGAGGGATTTAGGGGGAGGGCAGTTAGGTAAAGCTACACATCAAGAACTTAAGGTTCTGTCGGGGGCTTTAGAAACGGCTATCTTTCTATTGTCTGATCTGGGGATCAAAGCGGGGGAGGGCCTTAAATTAAGGTAACGACTTTGGGGCAGGACGAATGCTGACAGAGCCGGAATGCCTATTGATTTTGTTAGGTAATCTTCAAAAGCACCGGAGAAAATTTAGGGGGCGATCGCCCTTCCCTCTACCCCGCCTGCCTTTATGGTTAGACCAGGGTGCATCGTAGCCCAGCACACAATTTTTCCTATTTGCAACCTCCTAACCTGACGATCAGCAGGTTCTTGAAATCACAGGGTTCGGCAAACCGGAGGTACGTTTTGGAACAGCACTATCCCGTCATTGTGGTGGGGGGCGGTCAGGCTGGATTGTCCATGAGCTACTGCCTGAAGCAGCGGAGCATCGCCCATCTGGTGTTTGAAAAGCACAAAATCGGGCACGCCTGGCGGGAATATCGCTGGGATTCGTTCTGCCTAGTCACGCCCAACTGGCAGTGCCAGCTACCGGGGTTTCCCTACGCGGGCGACGACCCACATGGCTTTATGGTCAAAGACGAGATTGTGCAATACATCGAAGCCTACGCCGCCGCGTTTGATCCGCCGGTGCTGGAAGGCGTGGAGGTACGCCACCTGCGAAAAGAGGGCGATCGCTTCTCCCTCAGCACCACCAGCGGCGACTACACGGCCGATCAGGTCGTCGTGGCCACGGGCGGCTACCATAAGCCCAAAATTCCGGCGATCGCCCAGCGCCTTCCCGCCTCCATCCAACAACTCCACTCGTCGCAATATCGCAACCCAGAGCGACTGCCCGACGGCGCGGTGCTGGTGGTGGGCACGGGCCAGTCTGGCTGCCAGATTGCCGAAGACCTGCACCTGGCAGGGCGAAAAGTCCACCTTTGCGTGGGCGGTGCGCCGCGATCGCCCCGTCGCTATCGTGGCAAAGACGTGGTGGACTGGCTGCACGAGATGGGCTACTACGACCTGCCCGTCGATCAGCACCCGCAAAAAGAAGCCGTGCGCCACAAGGCAAACCACTACGTCACCGGGCGCGACGGCGGCCGCGAAATCGACCTGCGCCAGTTTGCGCTGGAGGGCATGAAACTGCACGGACGGCTAAAGGACATCGGCGCTCGCGAAGCGTTTCCGCAGGAAAATTGCCAGCTTTCCTTTTGGGACGACCTGAAGCAAAACCTCGACCACGCCGATGAAGTCGCCGAAAGCATCAAGAAAACCATCGACGGCTACATTGAGAAAAACGGCATCGACGCGCCCGTTGACCCACCCTTTCGCCCCGTCTGGGAACCGAACGACGAGCCGCTGGTCATCGATCTGAAAACCGCAAACATCACGTCCGTCATCTGGTGTACGGGCTATCTTTCCGACTTTAGCTGGATCGAGATTCCCATCTTCGACGGCAAGGGCTATCCGGGGCACGAACGGGGCATCGTCTTGGGGGCGCGGGGGCTATATTTCCTGGGGCTGCCGTGGCTCTACACCTGGGGGTCGGGTCGTTTTTCCGGCATAGCCCGCGATGCCGAATATCTGGCAGAACAGATTCTCTCTCGCTACAAGATGACGCAGGCCAGCCCGCCAAGCTACATGAACGTGGCGGCGTTCGGCTCCTGAGTTTAGGGGTCAGGCAGAAGTTCCCCGTCCCTGATCACCTGTCTAAATCGATAGGTGCTGTCGCAAAAGCGAATAAAGCCTGACAACAAAATTTTTCGTACTACCTGTATGGATAGTCCTGGATGCTTGGTATGAAGAGATACAAACTGATCTGGCCAAAACCCCGTAACGTGGCAAGTCAAGCGCCCGGTTACTAGCAAAGTTTCGAGTAAATAGCTTAACAGCGGGCGATCGCCAATGGGTTCCTGTATCAGGCGAGTATAGATGCTTCACGATTTTTCTGAGGTTCGACAGCCTGCTCAACTGCGTCCTAGCCTTTCATGAGCATCTAAAGATTACCTCTCATACCTATCTCGGATTGCGTCATACAGCCATAGCCAGCTTTTCACTGTTTTCAAGGAGGATCGTATGCCCGAAGTTACTACCCCTGCCCATCAGCCAGGCGACTATTTTGTTGATTTTGAAGAAAAAGTGTTTCCCGATGTCAAAGCTGATCCAGGGGAAAAAGCACTGGTCACGTTCCACACGGTCGCCTTTGAAGGCTCGATCGGTTTGGTGAACCTGCTGCAAGCACTGCGGCTTCTGCGGAAAGGGTTTGAAACCTCTGTGCTGCTCTATGGGCCGGGCGTAACGCTGGGCGTGCAGCGCGGCTTTCCCAAGATTGGCGATGAAGCCTTTCCCGGTCATCAGAATTTCAACAACCAGCTCAGCAAGTTCATGGCCGAGGGCGGCAAAGTCTACGCCTGCCGCTTTGCTCTCCAAGCGCTCTATGGACATGGCGAGCCGTCGCTGATTCCCGGCATTCGCCCCATTAGCCCGCTCGACGTGCTGGATCTAATCCTGCTGCACCGCAAGGACGGCGCGTTCATTCTGGACACCTGGACGCTATAGGATTCGGGAAGATTCAGGATTAGAGGTTAGGGGCCAGGTCGGATTGGGTAACTTAAGGTCGCCCTACTCTCTAACGCCTGACCTACTAACTTCCGCAGGCTTCTTCAAGCTTTCTGGTTCCCTCTTCTCAAAGGGGGGCAAGCGGGAACCAGATTGGCTGCTTTGGGGCGATCGCCCTCAAGGCGGCGTTTCATCTTCCGGCAGCTTCCTGCTGTGGATGTGTGAGGGGGGCGATCGCCCGACTGCTCTTTCTTGCGGGCGATTCTTTGCCTAGAATCTGAAGTTTGCACCCACACAGCCCGGAGCGGGGCTTGCCGATTGGTTTTAGAAGCGGCGCAGGGCACTGCCTGGTTGCGCCAGGTTTTTACCTGGGACGTTTCGTGGCGCTGATTGAGTGTTTTGCAGCGCTCCTGCCTTCTTGCAGCAATTAAACGAGGGAAACAGTGATGGAATATTCCCGTACGGTTCGAGCAGCAGCGGTTCAAATCAGTCCGGTTTTATTCAGTCGGGAAGGCACGACAGAGAAGGTATTGCAGGCGATCGCCCAGGCCGCTCAGGCGGGGGCCCAACTGGTCGTGTTTCCTGAAACCTTCGTTCCGTATTATCCCTACTTTTCCTTTGTGCAGCCGCCCGTACTGATGGGCAAGGAACACATGCGGCTGTACGAAGAAGCAGTGGAGGTGCCCGGCCCTGTGACCGATGCCGTCAGCCGGGCCGCCCGCTCCTACAGCATGGTGGTGGTGCTGGGGGTAAACGAGCGCGACGGCGGTTCGCTTTACAACACGCAGTTAATGTTTGATGCAGACGGAACCTTGCTGCTGAAGCGCCGCAAAATTACGCCGACCTATCACGAGCGGATGGTGTGGGGCCAGGGCGACGGCGCAGGGCTGACGGTGCTGGAAACAGCGGTAGGTCGCCTAGGGGCGCTGGCCTGCTGGGAGCATTACAATCCCCTGGCGCGGTATGCCCTGATGGCGCAGCACGAGCAGATCCACTGTGCCCAGTTTCCCGGCTCGATGGTGGGGCAGATCTTTGCCGACCAGATGGAGGTAACGATTCGCCACCATGCGCTGGAGGCGGGCTGCTTTGTGGTGAACGCAACGGGCTGGCTGTCGCCGGAGCAAATCGTCCAAATCACGCCTGACGAAAAGCTGCAAAAGGTGCTGACGGGCGGCTGCCATACAGCAATTATCAGTCCCGAAGGCGTACCGCTGTGCCCACCAGTTACTGAAGGCGAAGGCATGGCGATCGCCGATCTGGATTTCTCCCTGATTACCAAGCGCAAGCGAATGATGGACTCGGTGGGCCATTATGCTCGCCCCGACCTGCTGCAACTCCATCTCAACGCCAGCGCTTGGTCGGTGATGCAGGACAATCACGGCGCGGCATCGGCGCTGCCCGATCCGCTGTCTGCTGAGGCTGGCTCTTTCACGACGAACCATAGGATTCATGAACAAACAGCAGTTGATTACGGCGCTTCAGTCTCAGGGTCTGAAGCTGGTTGAAGACCGCGTGGGGGCATCGGGGCGCAGGGGCGGCGCGGGCCCGTCGGATCACAAAGCGGTGACCGTGGACGGCACGACCGTAATGGTGCCTGTGTTTACGGACACGGCGGCGCGATCGCCCTTCTCGGTGTCCCTGGACGACCCCGCCGACTTGCCCCTGCTGCGCGTGGATGACGAGGCGATCGCCCCGCTGCACTTTCCCCAACAGCCCAAGTTTTATGGGCTATCCACCGCCGACGGCATTCCCTACTGGAAAATTGCCCTGCTGCACAGTCACGACGTGCTGGCGACGACGGTGCTGCAAACCTGCCGCCGCTATCGAGACGACTCCACCGTTTGCCAGTTTTGCGCCATTGAGAAGTCGCTAGAAGCTGGCCGCACCATCGCCCGCAAAACGCCCGCCCAGCTTGCCGAAGTGGCGGAAGCAGCGGTGCGACTGGATGGCGTGAAGCATATGGTGATGACCACTGGTACACCCAACACGGGCGATCGCGGGGCGGCATACCTGGCGGAGTGTGCGCGGGCCGTCAAACAGCGAGTTGACTTACCCATTCAAGCCCAGTGCGAACCGCCAGACGACTTTGCCTGGTTTGCCAAGCTGCACGCGGCGGGCGTAGACAGCCTGGGAATGCACCTGGAGGCAATTACGCCGGAGGTTCGCGCCCGCATCATGCCCGGAAAAGCAGACGTGCCCGTGGACTATTACTTCCGGGCGTTTGAAGCGGCGGTGAAAGTATTTGGGCGCGGGCAGGTTAGCACCTACCTGCTGGCGGGACTGGGCGACACAGTAGAAGCGTTGGTGCAGGGGTGCGATCGCCTCATCCAGCTTGGCGTATACCCGTTTGTTGTGCCGTTTGTGCCGATCACGGGAACGCCGCTGGCTCAACATCCTGCACCCAGCAGCGAATTCATGATGGCGGTCTATCAGCAGGTCGGGGCATTGCTGCGGCAAGCCGGACTGTCTTCCCGCGACATGAAAGCCGGATGTGGAAAGTGTGGCGCTTGCTCAGCGCTGTCTACCTTCGAGTAACCACCTTCGAGTAAACAGAATTCACACATCAAACGAACACCCAAAATCCAAAATCTAAAATCCAAAATCAAAGCTATCAGGAACGCATTATGGACAGTAATCGATACCATTTTGAACTGGCGCGATCGCCCTATGAATTGAACGAATATTTTAACCTGCGCCGCATGATCTTTTGCACAGAGCAGGGCTTGTTTCAAGATAGTGATGTGGACAGCATTGACGACATCGCCTATCCCATCATTGCAATTGAAAATGCAACGGATCGAGTCGTCGGTATTGTCCGCATCTACGAACCCGAACCGGGGCTGTGGTATGGCGGACGGCTGGGCACACACCCCGACCATCGGCGCGGCTGGCAGATTGGCAAAGGGCTGATTTACAAAGCAGTCACCACCGCCAACACCTGGGGCTGCCATCGGTTTTTGGCGACGGTGCAACTGCAAAACGTGCGCTTCTTTCAGCGGCTGCACTGGCAAACCCTGGAGGAACTGACCCTGTGCGATCGCCCCCACCATCTCATGGAGGCTGATTTGCACCATTACCCAGCGGGAACCGAGGTGCGGCCTGCAATGCCCTACAATCTCTACAGCACGGTGCAGTACGAGCGGGCGAGCTAGGCGCGTGAGCGAGGCAGGACAGTTTCAAACGCTGATCAAAAAACTTCGAGCATCGCTGGGTATTTTGCACAAGCAAGACATCCAGGCGATCGCCCATTCGTTTCGTCTGGATGCGTCCGATATTCTCCTGGGTGACGACTGCGCCGCGATTCCCGATGGCGACGGCTACCTGCTGCTGGCGGCGGAGGGCATGATGCCGTTTTTTGTGGAAAATGACCCCTGGTTTGCGGGCTGGTCTGCGGTCATGGTGAACGTTAGCGATGTGTACTCAATGGGCGGTCGCCCGATCGCCGTGGTGGACACGCTCTGGAGCCAGTCTGTCGAACGCAGTCAGCCGCTGATCGACGGCATGAAAGCCGCCGCTGCCGCGTATCAGATTCCCATCGTCGGCGGACACACCAACTGCCACAGCGTTTATGAGGCGCTGAGTGTGGCGATTTTAGGACGGGCTAAGCGGCTGCTGACCAGCTTTTCGGCAACGCCGGGCGATCGCCTGCTAATGGTCGTGGATCAGCGCGGCAGGGCCCATCCCCGCTATCCCTTCTGGAACGCCAGCACCGATGCCGACCCTGCCCGCCTCCGCGCCGACCTAGAACTGCTGCCCCAGCTTGCCGAAGCGGGCCTCTGCGACACCGCCAAAGACATTAGCAACGGCGGCGTGATCGGCACTGCGCTGATGCTGCTGGAAACCTCCGGCTGTGGTGCAGTGATTGATTTGGATGCGATTGTGCCGCCCTGTAAGATTGCGCTGGCCTGGTGGCTGACCTGCTTTCCCAGCTACGGTTTCTTACTCAGCGTGCGGCCGGAGCAAGTCGAAACCGTGCAGCGACAGTTTGGCGATCGCCATCTAACGTGTCAAATCATTGGCGAAATCCAGCCCACGACTCAACTCGTTCTGCATTCTCAAGGAGAATCCGTCGCATTCTGGGATTTTGCCCAGCAGCCCCTCACCGGATTTTCGCCTGCGCCATGAGTCTAGATCGTCCGCTACGCATTGCCCTCTTCACCTATTCCACCAAGCCCAGAGGCAGCGTCATCCACACGCTAGAGCTAGCGGAGGCGTTGCATCAGCAGGGGTATTTTGTTTGTGTGTATGCGCTGGATAAGGATGGACAGGGATTTGATCGAGATCTATCCTGTTTGCATTATCGAATTCCATCTCTACCTGTGCAGGGAGATGTGGATAATCTGATTCGTCAGCGCATTCAAGAAGTTGTGAATTTCTTGGATGATGAGCATCTTCAGGATCATCATTGCGAGATTTATCATGCACAAGATTGCATGACAGCAAATGCGCTGATTTTGCTGCGAGATCAAGGCAAAATCTCGTCCGTTGTGCGAACCATTCACCATGTCGAGGCATACAACAGTCCATACCTGCGGGAATGCCAGGATCGATCCATCTATCAGCCGGATCTGTGCCTGTGTGTGAGTCAATACTGGCAGAATGAAGTTCGGCAGCAGTACCAGATTATTCCCGATCGCGTGATCAATGGCGTGAAGGGCGATCGCTTTTCTCCCATTTCCACGATTCGTAAAACCGAGATTAAACACACCTTTGGGCTACACGGCTCCCCGATTTACCTAACTGTCGGCGGCATCGAACCCCGCAAGAATTCGATTACCTTACTCCATGCCTTCGCGCAGGTTTTATCTGATCAGCCCCAGGCGCAACTCGTGATTGCGGGCGGTGCGACGCTGTTTGACTATCAGTCCTATCGAGATGAGTTCTTTGCGTGGGTGCAGGCGTTGGAAATCGAAATCGGGCGATCGCTCGTCTTGCCCGGTGTGGTTTCAGATGCAGACCTACCCGCCCTCTATCGCAGCGCCGATGCGTTTGTGTTTCCTTCCACCAAAGAAGGCTGGGGTTTAGTCGTGCTGGAGGCGATCGCCGCTGGGCTGCCCGTCCTCACGTCCAACCGTCCGCCCTTTACCGAATTTCTCACCGCTGGACAGGCGGTGCTGGTTGACCCAGAGGATGCGGGGGCGATCGCCCAGGGGATGCTAGAACTCAGCCAACCCGCCGTTGCCCAGCGCCTCGTCCAGGCCAGTCAGCCCATTCTCCAGCACTATACCTGGGAGCGATCTGCCCACCTGCATGTGGCGGCTTATCGCAAGCTTCTCTGTGTAGCGTCATAGTTTCAGGAGCGCCGCTTTCGAGATGGAGTCGTGCGTCGTCGCGCTTTTCTGGATTTCGATGTCTTGGGCAAAAACGCCCGCCAGCCCTGCGTCTTGAACCGCTTGCTGCTAGAAACGAAATAGTCGGCGGCGTAGTGGCTCAGCGCCCCCAACTCCAGCCCGCCGCAAAACGCCAGCCAGGCCCAGGCATGTTTTTGGAGCGATCGCCCCATCACACCACCAATATCGCCCCATGTCCAGCCCATCTGCCAGATTTGATTCAGCAGCGCCAGTCCGAAAAAACTGGCAAACCCCACCCATGCCAGCAGGTACAAAATCCGCACAACAGTTCCCGTGATGGGCGCGTGCGAGAGGGGCGATCGATGCTTCAGACTGCCCCGATAGGGAATCCAAATCCACCGAAACCAGCCCCACCGCTTGAAGTGCACCGAGTGAATATCCAAATCGGGCCCAAACAGCAGCCCGCCCACCAAAAAACCCGCACACAAAATCAGTGTCAGGCTGCTGCTGCGCGTCAGTCCCAGCGCCAGCCCGCCCACTACAGGCAGCGTCCAGAGGGTAATGCGATCGTGGGTGCGGCCCGACGGCATGGTGTTTGCCAGAGTTTCAGAACAGAAATACTGTTATGAATCCTAGCAGGTGTTGCCAATTCTGCTATAATTGATTCTCATAGTTGATGAAGCAATGCTGCATTGCAGCGCTTTCGTCGGGCGGTTAGCTCAGTTGGTAGAGCGCCTGCCTTACAAGCAGGATGTCACTGGTTCGAGTCCAGTACCGCCCATAGGTTTCAGGAATATAGAGTAGAAAATTTCCCCAAATATTACCCACTACTGAGGGTTGGGGAAGTTTTAAGCTCTGAGTTAGAAATTTTCCTTGTTACGTTGTTACGTTGTTACAGATTTACCCAAAAGCCTTGAGATTTAAGGGTTCTGGGGTGTAACAAGACCCGTAACAAGGGTGTAACAGGACAAGTCGCTTGTTGCACTCCGTTTTGATCTAAAAATCATCATCATCACAAACATCTAGAATCGAATTAACCCCCAGCGGGGAAGCCCTTCACCGCCCCGCTACCATCAGCAAGCTCTAATGTTGATTGAGCAGTACGTCACATCCCTGCAAGCCGAAGACCTCAACGCCGCCTATGACCGGGCTGCGAGGAACCTTTTTGTGTTCCTGCGTGAGTATGGTTGCAGCAATGATCAGATCGCGCTGGCTTGCTCAATCATTCAGCAGCACACGGGCTATCACCCCAGCCAGATCAGAACCTTGCGAGACACCGAAACCGTCACGACAGCGCTGTATGGTGCCCTCAACTCTGAGGCGTTGGGATGCAGAAAAGCACCTGACCAACTGCGAAACCCATCCCGGTGGGCAATCAAAACCGTAGACTTTGGCTTTGGTGGGGAGGTCGATCCAGATGAACAAAGCTGAGTTTTTAGCTCAAGTCGCCTATGCGCGGCGCTTCTCTGCTGAGGATGTGTTCTTTGGTGACACACACTCAGAGTATCCAGACCTGGCGATCGCCACCCTTGAGCTTCTAGAGAATGGCGAAACCGCCTGGGGTGTACCGGAATTTGAGCAGTGCCTCTATCAGGCATTTCTGGGCTGGGCATCTCAGGGGCAACTGATCCGGCTCTGGCTAACGGGCAAGTGGCTGCTAGGGTCAGCACCACCTTCCTCGCGGGCATGGTTGCAAGACCTGTTGGCTGGCGAGTTCTGTCAACACCTGGATAGGTTTGAACTTCAGGGCGATCGCCTGGGGCCTAGCCAGGTCTACCTGTATCCGTTCAACTTCAGGATGTTGGTTCAGTCACAGCAGCGCCGCGATCGCCAGACCGATGAACGGCAGTCCAGGGCGATCGCACTTGTAGGCAAGTAGGGAGAGCCATGACGCAGACCCAAAACAAGACCCTAACGATTGCGGAATATCGAGAATTTTGCGCTCAGTCTGACGAGCGCTATGAATTGGTGCGAGGGAGACTAGCGAAATTGACCCCACCGACCTGGGCCCACATCTTCATTGCGGATTTTCTGGTAGGGATTTTCAACGCCGAATGCGCCCGCTTGCAAAATGGCGATCGCGCGATTCGCGAAGGCAGGCAACGGACAGAAGAAAACTCCGCCCGGTTGCCTGACGTGATGGTGGTGTCGTTGCGGGCGATCGCCCCCTATCTCAATGAGGTGGCGCTGCTGGAAAATGCCGCCCGGTTGGTTGTCGAGATCGTTAGCCCCAGTTCGGCGCGTGAAGACTATACCGACAAGCTGCGAGAGTATGAGGCGAAAGGCATCCAGGAATACTGGATTGTGGATTATGAAGCCTTGGGCGCTGGGCGCTATATTGGCTTGCCCAAAGCCCCAACCATCAGCATCTACAGCATGGTGGATGAGGAATATGAGGTCGCAACTTTTCGGGCGTGCGATCGCCTAGTGTCTGCGGTCTTCCCAACGCTAGAGCTAACGGCGGATCAGGTGTTCGCGGCTGCCTATCCCAATGGATCAGGAGAATCGCCATGACGCAAGCGAAACCAAGATTTTCGAGCTTTGCAGAGTATCTCGCCTACAGCGACGGGCTGGAAGGGCGCTACACGTTGGTCAATGGGGAGCCAATTGAGTTGCCGCCAGAATCGCCAGAAAACGACTTCATCGCCCGGTTGCTACTGCTCAATCTGGCGACTAGCGGTATCGCGCCCCTGGCACTCGTCACGATCCACACGCTTCAGATTCAGGTGTCGGTTTTGGAGCCAGGCGACCCAGCCAGCCGCTATCCCGACTTAGCGGTATTGCGACCCGAACATTTAGAGCTGATGCAGCGCCGCTTAACCGTCACGATCGACATGCCGCCGCCGCGCCTGGTCGCCGAAGTGATCAGCTCTGGCAACCGCAATCGCGATTTTGAACGCAAGCGGTCGCAATATGCGGATCGCGGCATTCCTGAATATTGGCTGATCGACCCGGAAGACAAGACCGTGACGGTGCTGCTGCTAGAGGGTGATGAGTATGAGGTGTTTGCGGTCTATCGGGGCAACACCCCGATCATCTCGCCTGCCCTCGGTACGCTGGCGATCGCCCCGGTTCAACTGTTTGGAGCGGAGTAGCACCATGACCACTACAAAGACCAGATGGACGCTTGACCAGTACCACCGGATGGTTGATGCAGGCGTACTGGAAGATGAGCAGGTTGAACTATTGAGAGGAGAGATCGTTCTGATGTCGCCTGAAGGGATTCCCCATGTCAACAAGCGCATCAAAGCGGGCGGGCGCTTGCAAAAGCTGTTGGGCGATCGCGCCCAGGTTCGCCCCGCAGCCCCAATCACGCTGAGGGATGGTTCAGAGCCAGAACCTGATCTGGCGATCGCGCAAATGCCAGAGGAGCGCTATGACCAGCACCATCCCTATCCAGAAGACCTTTACTGGGTTGTGGAATACAGCAACGCCAGCTTAGAAAAAGACCTGGGTATCAAAGCAGAAATCTACGCCGCCGCCAATATCCCTGAATACTGGATCATCAACCTGCGGACAGGCGTGCTGATTGTGTTGCGAAACCCCGTGGATGGGCAATATCGCGATCGCCAGGAATTCACACAGGGGACTATTTCACCCCTAGCGTTTCCTGACCTGCTCATCCCGGTCGCACTGTTGCTCTAGTGAGGTAGAGAATCGCCATGACGGTCAAGACAGCAAAATTCACGATTGACCAATATCACCGGATGGTTGAGGCGGGCATCCTAGAAGGCTTGCCAGTCGAGCTACTGAATGGAGAAATCATCGAGATGCCCTCAGAGGGGACAGACCATGGGGATCTCAGCACCGAGACCAGAGATTACTTGATTGCACTGCTGGGCGATCGCGCCCAGGTGAGAGAGGGGCATCCCATCACGCTGCTAGATACAAACTCAGAGCCAGAGCCAGACCTGGCAATCGTGCGACGGCGGCAAGGCGGCTATCGCAATCGCCACCCGCAAGCGTCCGACATTTTTTGGCTGATTGAGTTTGCCGACAGCAGCCTGACGAAAGACCTGGAAGAAAAGAGCCGCGCCTATGCAGCTTCGGGCATCGCAGAATATTGGGTCGTAAACCTGCGACAAAGGACGCTAGTGGTGAAGCGCAACCCTTTCGAGGGAGACTACCGCTCTACCATCACGCTAGAGTCTGGCGACCTTAGCCCGCTGGTGTTCCCTGATGTAACGGTGTCGGTGGATTGGCTGCTCAGGTGCTAGGACACTCTCAGCAGGGGCGATCGCCCAACATCTCCAAAGGAGAATCACCATGAGTGACAACCGACCGAATATTGATGAACGCCTCGACCGCGTAGCCGGGCTGCTGGAAACCTCGACCCAGCAGATCGGCTATCTGTCGGAGCTAATCGTCAGCAACAGTCAGGCAGCAGCAGAGCGCGATGCCGCGCTAAATGCCAAGCCTGACCGCATTGCTGAGGCGATCGCCACGCTCACTCACCAGATGGGCGTGATGACCGAAACCCTGACGCGGTTCGATTTGCAGCTAGAGCGGCTGGCAACTGTCGTAGAGAACCAGTCGAGAATCAGCGCAGAGCAGGCAGCCACCACCGCCGCTCTCGTGCGCTTGGTCACGGTGCTGACAGAGCGCAGCGCCTAGATCAAAGCCTTCCCCATCCGCAGCGGCTCAAAGTCCTCACAAAATGCCAGAACTTCGGTGTTTTGTGTATAGGTAGTTCTCCTTTGGAGACACTTTGCGATCGCCTCCAAAGCCTAGCCAGCAATAGCGTTCGGTGGTTCTGGAAACTCTGCAAAAGTGGAGGTGTTATATCAATTCTCTAAATACCCGCTACACATAGAGCATCGACAATCCAATCCCACTGAGTCAGCGATCGCAGCGACTCAGCCGAAAGGCGACAAACCCACTGGCTGATGGCGTGCTGGAGTTGGCCAACATCATCAAAGTGAACCCAAGCTAGCTCCCGCTTGAGTTCTCGCCAGACCCGCTCAATGGGATTGACCTCAGGGCAATAAGGCGGCTGAAACACCAAGATGACATTGTCCGGTATCGTCAGGTTCAAAGCCGTATGGGCTGCGGCATTATCCACCTGAATCAGATGTAAATCATCGGGGAACTGAGCCGCAAAGCTGTGCAAAAACGCCTCAAAACAGGAACCGTCGAGAACCGTCGAGATGAGAGAACTCGACTATCCACGAGGCATCGCTCAGCGGTTCCACTAGACCGTACAGCCACCGATACACAAACTCCCATTGAATTGAACCAATCGGCTGCACCCCAAAGCCCGTCAACTTGCGATGTTGAACCGTCAGCAGTCCGACGCGGCTCTCATCACTGCACCAATAGCGGATGCGCCCGGCATAGCGTTGTCTCAAGGCTGGCGGAATCGACTGGCTGATCGCTGAGTCGCCCCTACAGCACCAAAGATAAGCTGCAAGCCAAAAACCTAAATATCCAGGTCGGTGAGGTTGAGCTTCGGGCCGTAGGTTTCAATGAACTCGCGGCGGGGGGCCACGCGATCGCCCATTAGCACGGTAAAGATGCGGTCGGCTTCGGCAGCATCTTCAATTTCTACGCGCTTGAGCGTCCGGCTGTCGGGGTTCATGGTGGTGTCCCAAAGCTGCTGCGGCATCATTTCGCCCAAACCTTTGAAGCGCTGAGTTTCCACTTTGGCGTTTTCGGGGAAGCTGGCGATGAGCTGATCCCGTTCGCGATCGCTGTAGCAGTAGTAGTGGTTGCGGCCGCGCTCGATCTTGTAGAGCGGCGGACAGGCGATGTAGACATAGCCCTGATCCACCATTGACCGCTGATAGCGATAGAAGAACGTGAGCAGCAGCGTGCGGATGTGTGCGCCGTCCACATCTGCATCCGTCATGATGATGATGCGGTGATAGCGCAGTTGCGATGCGTCAAACTCTTCGCCCTTGATGCCCAGACCCAGCGCCGTGATTAGCGCCTGAATCTCCGTGTTTTTGTAGATCTTGGCATCGTCTGTTTTTTCAATATTGAGGATCTTACCCCGCAGCGGCAGGATGGCCTGAAAGCGGCGATCGCGCCCTTGCTTGGCTGAGCCGCCCGCCGAGTCGCCTTCCACAATGAAAATTTCTGACTCGCCCGGATCGCGAGAGCTACAGTCTGCTAACTTACCTGGCAAGGTGGAAGACTCCAGTACCGACTTGCGGCGCACCAGTTCCCGTGCCCGTCGCGCTGCCTCTGCCGCGTTGAAGGCCTGGATGGCTTTTTCGAGAATCGCGTCGGCCACGTTGGGGCGAAAGTCGAGGTATTCGCTTAGCGCCTCGCCCACCAGCGTATCCACAATGCCGCGCACTTCCGTATTGCCCAGCTTGGTTTTTGTCTGTCCTTCAAACTCTGGGTCGGGCACTTTGACGGAGATCACGGCCGTCAGTCCCTCGCGGACGTTTTCCCCTGCCAGGTTAGAGTCGGATTCTTTCAGCTTGTTGCGCTTGCGGGCGATCGCATTCATTGTCCGCGTCAGCACCGCCTTCAGACCTTCCAGGTGTGTCCCGCCGTCTACTGTGCGGATATTGTTGGCAAAGCCCAGCAGATTATCGGAATAGGCATCCACGCACCATTGCAGCGCCACTTCCACTTCTACATTGTTGCGCTCGCCCTGCACGTAGATGATCTCTTCGTGGAGCGGCTGCTTTTCGTGGTTCATATATTCCACGTATTCCCGAATGCCGCCCGCATAGTGATAGGTTTCGACTCGCGGCTCGTCGCTTTTTAGCAACTCTAGGCGATTGTCGGTAAAGGTAATCTCTACGCCCGCATTCAGATACGCTAGCTCCCGCAAGCGGCCTGCCAGCGTGTTGTAGTCAAACTCGATGCCCGTGGTGAAGATTGCAATATCGGGCATAAAAGTGACAGACGTGCCCGTGCGGTTCTCCTTGTAGGGCTGAATGTCCATCTCGCCTTTGGTGAGACCCCGCTCAAAGCGCATCTTATGCACTTTCTTGTCGCGCCAGACGGTGACCTCCACCCATTCCGACAGCGCATTCACCACCGAAATGCCCACGCCATGCAGACCACCCGACACTTTATAGCCGCCCTGGCCAAACTTGCCGCCCGCGTGCAGAATCGTCAGCACGGTCTCCAGGGCCGATTTGCCCGTGCGCGGGTGAATGCCCGTAGGAATGCCCCGGCCGTCGTCAGTCACCGTCACCGATCCATCTGCGTTGAGGGTGACCTGGATATGCTTGCAATAGCCAGCCAGTGCTTCGTCTACCGAGTTATCGACCACCTCGTAGACCAGGTGATGCAGCCCCCGCGGCCCTGTGCTGCCGATATACATCCCCGGACGCTTGCGAACGGCTTCCAAGCCCTCTAGGACTTGAATTTGTTCGGCATCGTAGTTGGTCGTCATGGATGAAGCGCTCCAAACGTTAGCTTAATAGAGAAACCTAGAAAGAATTTAGAAAGAATTTTATAGATCGAGCAGGTGATGGACTGAATCGGGCGGGCTTCCTGATGGTTTACTGATGGCTGCCTGACGGTTTGCCGATGATCTGCATGATTGGGCGAGTGTGTTGCTTTTGGTAAACGGGTCTAAGACGCACTGGTCTAAAATAGGGATTGCCTGATTGTGGCGATCGCCCAATAAATTGACTTAAAAGGTCAGCCAGAAGCCGAAACACTAAATCTATCCAAAATTATATCACAAAAGGCTTAGATGCGCTTCCAGGGGCAACAGGAGCAAGGTTTGACTCGGCAATCCAGATTTCCTTTTTGAGGCTTCTTCGGTGCTTCTTTGGGTGTTCTTGGTGTTGTCTGTGATTTGTCTGTGATTTGTCTGAATTGAGCCGTGCTTCAGAACTCTGTGCCTGAGATGGCTGAGGGGCGATCGCCCTCATCGCCATTGAGCCGTCGAAATCACCCTCCAAATCTAGCCAGAAGGTTTACCATCGCTACTTTTCAGCCTGCTGCATCCCCAACTTCCCACCTTGCATTATAATACCTCTGTACTAAACCCGTCTTTCCCCATTTTAATCGTAATCTGTGGGCCCACCGCCACTGGAAAGTCGGGTCTGGCGCTAAATCTAGCGCCCCGGCTCAATGGCGCAATTCTCAACGCCGACTCTCGCCAAGTGTATCGCGAATTTGATATTGGCACTGCAAAACCTTCTTCTCAAGAACAGCAGCAAGTTCCGCACTATTTATTAGACATTTGTGACCCCACGCAAACGCTCACAGTCGCCGAGTATCAGCAGCGAGCCACCGAGTTGATTGAAGCCTTCCATCGCGGGCAGGAAGCCATCAGCGTGTCAGGGGTTCGGAGCGTTAGAAAACCTGCCCCCAGCGCCTCGACCCCGTTCCTGGTGGGCGGCACGGGCCTCTATATCCGCGCCATCACGCGGGGTCTCCGCATTCCCCAGGTAGCTCCCCAGCCAGACCTGCGATCGCAGTTGACCAGGCTGGGGCAGTCCTTCTGCTACGACCTGCTGAAGCAGGTAGATCCTACATCCGCCCATAAAATTCACCCCCATGATCAGGTGCGGACGCTGCGATCGCTCGAAGTGTTTTATGTCACAGGCCGCCCCATGTCGGCGCAGCAGGGCGAACAGCCGCCCGCCTACCCGATTTTGCAGATTGGGCTGGACTGTCTGGCTCCCGCAGCCAAGGGCGATCCCGACCCGCTGATGCAGCGCATTCAAACGCGCACCGCGCAGATGGTGAACCAGGGCTTTGTGGACGAAGTGGCGGGGCTGGTGGCGAAGTATGGCGCAGACCTGCCGCTGCTGGATACGCTGGGCTATCGGGAAATGCGGCAATATCTGGCAGGAGAGGTTTCGCTGGCGGAGGCGATCGCCCTTACCGCCCTGCACACGCGCCAGTTTGCCAAACGCCAGCGCACTTGGTTTCGCGCCGATCCGTCCATCCACTGGTTCGATACCGAAGATCCAGACCTGGTGGAGCGCGTTTGGTCAAAAATTCAGCAATTTATAGCGACGCTCCCCGCCCAAGCCAAAGATTCACTCTTCTGAGCGAAGCCAAGGAACAATGGCTGGAAGCCCCGCAGACACTAAATTTCTACCCCAAAATCGCAAATCCAAAATCGCAAATCCAAAATCCAAAATCGACTTCTCCCAATTTTCGATCTGCGCTGCAAGCTCTGTGAATCCTTCGCAATATTCAGCAACCCCCCAGAGTGGCTGTGCTAGGTTGGGGGCGTTCTTGGGCGGGAGGCTTGCCCCATGGCCACCGACTATCTATTGTTTGTGCATGGCGTGAATGTTCGTCCCCAGCGGACCAATGCAGACAGCGCCAACTACGCAGAACCCCTGATTCACCAGATAACCCGACTCAACCAGGCGGCTGCCAGCCCGCTCACGCTCAAAATGCAGGAGTTGCAATGGTATAGCTTGATGAAGCAGGCGGAAGCAGAACTAAAAGACCTGTTTGCGCGATCGCCCGACTGGTCAAAGTTCTGGTTTCGAGACTTCCGCGAAACGCGAATCATTCCGTTTATGGGCGATGCGGCACTCTACATCAGCCGCTACATCGGCTCAGAGGTGGCCAAGCTGCTGCTGGCGCAATCGCTGCAATTTCTGAGCGCTCGACAGGCAGGCGATCGCCTCCACCTCATTACCCACAGTTGGGGCACCGTGATCCTGTTCGACATTCTCTTTGCTGGCCGCTGGGACGATCCTAAAATCCCCGGACATCAAGACGTGCAAACCATCCGCAGCGCCCTCTTTGGCGTGGAACCCAACCTGGCCGACGGCATTCTCATCACCAGCATCCACACAATGGGTTCCCCCATTGCCCTGGCCAACCTGATCAACCTCAAGCGCGAGGAAATGACCCCTGCGACGCTCACGATTCAGGAAACGCGAACCGTATTTACCCACGACATCACGCTAGGACTGGAGAAGTTTCTGGCTGCGCTTTACCAACAGCGCCAGCGGCCCCTCCCCTGGAAAAACTACGCCCATCCTGGCGACCCGATCGCCTATCCGCTGGCGACGGTCATTCCCCAACTGCTGGCACCCCAGGGCGCAAAAGCGGAATACCTAAATATTCAGGACGTGCTGACCAGCGGTGGCGGCCCGATGGAGTGGGTTGCCAGCCCTTTCAAAAGCACCTTCTTGGCGCTGGCAAACGGCGGCAGCGCCCACGGCAGCTATTGGAACAGCAAGCAGGTCGCCCAGACGATTTTGGCAACCGTCAGAGAAGCCGGCTAATGCAGGATTGGAATGCTCGGTTCGCCCGCGCCCCATACACGAATTTATTACTGATGCTATGTCGCAGAATGCAGGATTGGAATGCTCGGTTCGCCCGCGCCGCTCCTGCATCACTTCCTTTGCTCGGCTCCCCAATTCCCTGAGCCACTGTCTGCAAATTACGCAATACTGGAAAGAAATCTTAGAACTAGTGAAAAGTAGGGCACGATGGAGCTGCGAGGGATTAATACGCCACTGCTGGAATGGTCAGGCGATCTGCTGGTGGTGGGTCTGTTTGAAGACGGCATAGACCTGGGCGGCGACCTGGCAGCGCTGGACGAAAAGCTGGCGGGCACGCTGCAAGAACTCATTGCCGAAGTCGAGTTTAAGGGCAAGCCGGACAGCAGCGCGGCAGCCCGCGTCGGGTCGAACAGTCCGGTGCGAAAAATTGGCATTGTGGGCCTGGGCAAGGCGGAGAATCTGACGCTAGACGGGCTGCGGCGGGCTGCGGCTGCGGCGGCCCGGATGGCCAAGCGCGAAAAGGCAAAGACGCTGGGGCTGAGCCTGCCGCTTTGGAACCAAGATGCGTCTGCCACGGCACAGGCGATCGCCGAAGGAATTGAACTCACCCTGCACCAGGATAGCCGCTTCAAATCGGGCGAAGACGACAAAAAAGCACCGCCGCTGGAGCGGGTCGATTTGCTGGGGCTAGAAGGGCAAGATGCCGCGCTGACTCGGGCCCGCCAGATTTCGCTGGGCGTAATCCTGGCGCGGGAACTGGTGAGCGCCCCGGCCAATATCGTTACGCCGATCACAATGGCGGAAACGGCAGAGGCGATCGCCCGCGAGTATGGTCTGGAGATCGAAATTCTGGAGCAAGCCGAGTGCGAAAAGCTGGGCATGGGTGCGTTTTTGGGCGTGGCCAAAGCCTCTGACCTGCCGCCCAAATTTATCCACCTGACCTACCGGCCCGCAGGCACACCCCGCAAGAAGCTGGCCATCGTTGGCAAAGGCCTCACCTTTGACAGCGGCGGCCTGAATATCAAGGGCGCAGGCAGCGGTATCGAAATGATGAAGACCGACATGGGCGGCGCGGCGGCCACCTTTGGCGCGGCCAAGGCGATCGCCCAAATTCAGCCAGATGTAGAAGTCCACTTCATCAGCGCCGTCACGGAAAACATGATCAGCGGCCACGCCATGCACCCCGGTGACATCCTTACTGCGTCCAACGGCAAGACGATTGAAATCAACAACACCGACGCGGAGGGACGGCTGACGCTGGCCGATGCGCTGGTGTTTGCCGAAAAGCTGGGCGTGGAGGCGATTGTCGATCTGGCAACGCTGACGGGTGCGTGCATCGTGGCGCTGGGCGAAGACATGGCCGGGCTGTGGAGTCCTAGTGACGAACTGGCGGCGGCAATCCTGGCGGCGGCAGAACCCGCAGGCGAAAAGTTCTGGCGGATGCCGCTGGAGGAAAAATACTTCGACGGCATGAAGTCGGTGGTGGCCGACATGAAAAACACGGGCCCACGGGCGGGCGGCGCAATCACGGCAGCGCTGTTCCTGAAGCAGTTTGTCAAAGACACGCCCTGGGCGCATCTGGACATCGCAGGCCCCGTGTGGATCGACAAAGACAGCGGCTACAACAACGCGGGCGGCACCGGGTTTGCCGTGCGGACGCTGGTGAACTGGGTGCTGAGTTAGTTCCAGACGAGCCATTTTGCCAAGCCGCTATGCTGGAACTGCACTGCCACACTACTTACTCTGACGGAACGCTGACTCCGGCAGAACTGGTGCAGGCGGCTGCGGCGGCGGGCATAAAGGCGCTGGCGATTACTGACCACGACACGCTGGCGGGCTGGGAGGAGGCGATCGCCGCTGCCCGTCAGTATTCTTTAGAAATTGTGCCTGGGGTAGAGCTGAGTACCGTTTGGGGCGATCGCTCTTTGCACCTGCTGGGCTTTTATCCCAACCCTGACCAGCTTGCGCCCGTGCTGCAAGACCACATCACCGGCCGCAAACGCCGTGCCCAGCAGATGCTTGACAAGCTGGCAGCATTGGGCTATCCGGTTGATCTGCCAGAGCTGGGCGCGGGCATGGCTCCGGGTCGCCCCCACATTGCCAGGGCACTGGTGAATGCAGGCTATGTGCAAACGGCGCAGGAAGCCTTTGAGCGGTTTCTGGGGGACGAGGGCCCGGCCTATGTGCAATACGAAAAGTTTTTGGCGACGGACGGAGTGCGTCTGCTGCGCGAGTGCGGCGCAGTGCCCGTGTGGGCCCATCCCTATCTGTTTCGCGGGGGACCGCTAGAAGAGACGCTGACGGCGCTGCTGGATGCCGGACTCATGGGTCTGGAGGTGTATCACCCGTCCCATACGCCAGGTCAAATTGAGCGACTGGAAGCCCTGTGCGATCGCCACTCCTTGCTGAAAACGGGCGGCAGCGACTATCACGGCCCCGGCGAGGCTGCCGACCAGCCCTATGCCCTCAACCGCTTCAACCTGCCGCTGTGCCTGCTGTTGCCGCTGCGACGCGCTGCCCAATCCCTTGTTCCGCAGGCCCGCGAGTCTGGAGCAAGATCCAGGTCAATAGGAAAATAGTCACGCCCAGACTGGGTTTCCGGGTCTTCCTATATCTCTAGAGGTAGATTGCCCAGGTATGATGAGGCAGTTAATACTAGGGTAGGGGCCAGGTTTACAAAGCGTAACGATTGCCGGAAGGCGATTGCCCGCACCCCACGCCCCCTGATGCGCCGGGTTTGCACGGCTCAGGCTTTTTCTGCAAGCCGCCCGTGATTCGCCAACTTCACGCCCAATTCGCGCCCCGCGCTGGTCTTCCGCCAAACCTGACTCGTCGCTGACTTCCGTAGCAGTCTCCAGCCGGAATTCTGCGCCTGGGTTTCGCGTCTGCCGCCCCTGTTTGGCAAAGCGCCTCCCTCAAGCCTTTCAAGTCTCTAAAAGATTCAGGTTCGCTGTTTAACCTCCAGCTACTTTGCCCTCAAGTCCTGTCCTCAAACTTGATATTTATGCTGCGCTCTCTCTCGTCTCTCTGGAATCGTCAGCCTGCGGAGGGCGGTCGTCCGCCTCGCGGTTCAAACTTTGCTCTGTTTCTCGCCTGTTCTCTGGTGGGGCTAGTGGCGATCGCCGGATGCCGCATTCCTTCTGAAACGGCGCAGGCGCAGCAGACCCAGCCAGGGCAACCAGGCGGCCAGGGCGGCGGGCGACCGGGCGGCGGGCCGGGTGGGCCGGGGCAAGGCGGCCCGGCTTCGGTGGAAACGGCGATCGCCCAAACTGGCTCTTTGCAAGAAGCGCCTACCTACACAGGCACAACGCAACCCGTGCGGCAGGCATCGCTGCGATCGCAGGCAGAGGGGCGGCTCCTGGAGTTGGGTGTAGACGTGGGCGACTCGGTGCGAGAGGGCGAAGTGGTGGGACGGCTAGACGGTCGGCTGCTGTCGGCCGCCGTCAGCCAGGATCGGGCAGAACTGGCTGCCCTGGAATCGCAGGTGGCCCAAGCTCAGGCAGAAGTCAGCGATGCCCGTGCCCAGGCGGCCCAGTCCGAAGTCGAGCTTCAGCAAGCCCGCATGGACAGCGATCGCCTGCAAAAGCTGGCCGCTGAGGGAGCCATTTCCCAGCAGCAAGCAGACCAGGCGAAAACCGCTGCTCTTTCGGCGGAACAGGTGTTTCGCTCTGCCCAGGAGCGCATCCGCACCCGCGAACAGGCGGTCGTGGCAGCCCAGCGCCGCGTCCAGGCCCAGCAGGCCACCGTCGCCGAAACCCGCGAACGCCAGACCTTCAGCCTGCTGACCGCGCCCCTCACGGGCATTGTCCTGGAACGACTGACAGAACCAGGCAATTTGGTGCAACCGGGCAACGAAGTGCTGAGGGTCGGCGACTTCAGCGCCCTCAAGGTGGCCGTTCAGGTCTCAGAACTTGACCTGGGGCAACTCCGGGTCGGTCAGGCTGTTGAAGTCCGACTGGATGCCTTTCCCGATGAACCCTTTGCAGGGCGCGTCAGCCGCATTTCGCCCGCCGCCGACCCCAGTTCTCGACTCGTCCCCGTTGAGGTGGTGATTCCCAACTCCGGCGGCCGCCGACTGGGGAGCGGTCTGCTGGCGCGAGTGCAGTTTCAGACGGGGCAAGCTGGCCGCGTGGTGATTCCCGAAGAAGCGCTAGAAGCAGGCGGCCCGGGCAACGACTCGGTGCTGTTTGTGGTGGAAGGCGAGGGTGACGAAGCAAAAGTCGCTGCTCGTCCTGTACAGGTGGGCGATCGCGCAAACGGTCGCATCGAAATCCTCTCCGGCCTCCAGCCCGGTGAATCCTTCGTCCTCCGCAGCAGCCGCCCCCTAGAAGACGGACAGCCCGTGCGGTTGAGCATTCTGTCTGAAGGTTGAAGGGAGGGACGGAAAAAACGAAGAACGAAAAACGAAGAACGAAGAACGGAACTTCTTCTCTCTTCGTTCTTCTCTCTTCGTTCTTCTCTCTTCGTTTTTCTCTCTTCCCTCACTCCACCCCCCCACACTCTCCCCCTCCCCCCCTCTCTATACCCATGACCTCCCTCAGCACCCTCTCCATCCGCCGCCACATCGGCACGCTCATGCTTACCCTGACGGCCATCGTCCTGGGAGTTTTCTTCTTGGTGCGGCTGCCGGTGGATTTGCTACCGTCGATTACCTATCCGCGCATTGGGGTGCGGGTGGATGCGCCGGGGGTTGCGCCAGAAGTGGCGGTAGACGAGATTACACGACCGCTGGAGCAGGCATTTTCGGCCACCGATGGCGTGCAGCAAATCTATTCCCAAACGCGGGAGGGGCAGGTCAGCGTAGACCTCTACTTTCGTCCTGGGGGCAATATCGATCGCGCCTTAAATGACGCAACGGCTTCCTTCAACCGCGCCCGCAGCCGATTGCCCAACACGATTCAAGAGCCGCGAATTTTTAAGTTTGACCCGTCCCAGCTTCCAGTGTATGAGTTTGCGCTGACATCCGATTCGCTCCAGTCGGTTGATCTGCGCGTGTTTGCCGACGAAGAACTGGCGAGGGAACTGTCGGTGGTGCCGGGGGTGGCCAGTGTGGATGTGTCGGGCGGCGTGCGCGAAGAGGTGCAGGTCAATGTAGACATCAATCGTCTGCAAGCGCTAGGTGTGGGCTTGACCGATCTGCTCAACGCGCTGCGGGGGCGCAATCAGGATGTATCGGGCGGTCGCTTGCGAGGCGGGGAAGAGGAGGTGCTGATCCGCACCGTCGGACGGTTCCAGTCGGCAGAGGACCTGCGGAACCTGTCGCTGCCCGTGAACGGGGCCAGCAGCGCGTCTGGCGGCGAGGCATCGACCAGCAGTTTTCCAGAAGCGCGGCGCGTCTACCTGCGAGATGTGGCGCAGGTGGTGGATGGCACTGAGGAACAGCGGATTTTTGTGACGCTGAACGGCGACCCGGCGGTCAAGGTCAGCATTCAAAAGCAGCCCGATGCCAATACGGTGTCGGTGGTAGAAGGCGTGAAGCAGCGGCTGGCAGAACTGGAGCAAGCGGGACTCTTCCCAACGGGCATGGCGGTTCGCACGACGCTGGACGAGTCGCGGTTTATTCGCAACTCGATTTCCAACGTGGCCATGTCGGGACTAATCGGGGCGCTGCTGGCGGCGATCGCTGTCCTCCTGTTTCTAGGCTCACTCCGCCAAACCCTGATCATCGTATTCGCCATTCCTCTGGCCACGCTGATTGCGATTTTGCTCATGGGCACCTTCGGGCTGACGCTAAACGTGTTTAGCCTGGGCGGATTGGCGCTGGGCGTGGGCATTGTGGTGGACAACTCCATCGTGATGCTGGAGAGCATTGTGCAGGGCGTAGAGACTGCCAAGCGTCGCCGCGCCGTAAACAGCATTGAGACTGCTGAATACTCCACGACCGAGGATGTGGAAATACCGGATGAATCGAACAGCGGCGGGCATGATTACGGTTACGGCAATGGACATAGCAACGGTCACGATTCCAGCAATAGACATGGTAATGGAAATGGCAATGGCAACAGGAATGGACGCGGAAAGAGCAACGGGAATGGGAATGGCAACGGGATTTATGCCAGCCGTGGACACGACTATGACCCCAGCAGCGATGCTGAAAATGTGACCCGTGGACGCACAGGCAAACGGGTCAGCGCGACGGCATTTCTCCTGCGGCAAGCGGAACTGGCCAGCCAGCAGCTAGAATCGGCGCTGGTCGCGTCTACAACCACCAACCTGGTGTCTGTGTTGCCCTTTTTGCTGATTGGCGGTTTCTTTTCGTTGTTATTTAGCCAGTTGATTCTCACCATTAGCTTTGCGGTGGCAGCTTCGCTGATCGTGGCGCTGACGGTGGTGCCCATGCTGACCTCGCGGCTGCTGGCGGTGCGCTGGTCGAGTCGGGTGGGCGATTCGGCTCCGCTGCGGGCGTTTCGAGCGCGGCTGGCAGATGCGACCCATACCTATGTGCGGGGGCTATCGTGGGTGCTGCGGCATCGGCTGGTGGTGATTGGGCTGGCGATCGCCCTGTTTGGCGGTACGAGCTTCTGGATGGCGGGTCAGCTTCCGCAGGAGATTTTGCCCCGCATCAACACGGGCCAGGCCCGGCTCAACGCCCAGTTTGCCCCCGGCACCTCTCTAGCAGACAACCGCCGGGTGATGGAACTGACCGACCAGATTTTGCTGCAACAGCCCGAAGTGGAGTATCTCTTTTCCACCGCAGGCGGGTCGCTGTTTGGCACAAACACCAACGCCAACCCCCTGCGCGGCTCCAGCACCATTACCCTGAAGCCAGGAACCAATGTGGCTGAGTTCACGGAGCGGATGACCGCCGAACTGAATCGGCTGAACTTGGTGGGAACGCGCCTGCGGCTGAGTCCAGAATCGGTGCGCGGGCTGATTGTGAATAACTCGCCCGTGCGCGGGGCCGATGTAGATATCCTGCTCCAGGGGAGTGACACCCGTGCCCTACAGCAGGCAGGGCGCGAAGTGCTGGCGGCGCTCGATTCGCAGGCCAGGCAGGCCCGCTATCGCCCCGATGCAGATCAGGCGCAGCCCGAAATCCAGGTGCGCCCAGACTGGGAGCGGGCTTCGCAGTTGGGACTTTCCACCGAAGACATTGGCGACACGATTCAGACCGCCATTACGGGATCAGTGCCCACGCAGCTTCAGCGGGGCGATCGCCTGGTAGATATCCGCGTGCAGCTTGCCGACAATGCCATCCAGCGCCCGGCCCAGCTTGCCCAACTGCCTGTCTTTACGAGCGGCAGACAGCTTGTGCGGTTGGCCGACGTGGCGCGGATCGAGGCTGGCGAAGCGCCCGGAGAAATTCAGCGGATCAACCAGCGGCAGATCTTTCAAATCGTAGGCAACCTGGTGGATGGCGCAAACCTCAGCGATGCAATCGCCGAGTCGGACGCGATCCTGGCGGGATTGACGCTGCCCGAAGGCGTGAGCCGCCTGCCTAGCGCCAGTGCCCAAAGCGCCCAGGAAGTGCGTTCATCCCTGATTCTGCTGGGGGGGCTGGCCGCCTTTCTGGTGTTTGTGGTGATGGCGGTGCAATATAACTCGCTGGTCGATCCGCTGGTGATCATGCTGACGGTTCCCCTGGCGCTGGCAGGCGGCATTTTCGGTCTGTTCCTGACCCAAACGGCGATCGGCGCGACGGTGATCGTGGGCGCGGTGCTGCTGGTGGGCATTGTGGTCAACAACGCCATTATTTTGGTAGAACTGGCGAATCAAATCCGCGAAGAGCAAGGCCTAGACCACCGCAGCGCCATGCTGCAAGCCGCGCCGCAGCGCCTCCAGCCCATCCTGATGACTACCATTACCACCGTGCTGGGGATGTTTCCGCTGGCGCTGGGCATTGGCGAAGGGTCAGAATTCCTGCGGCCGCTAGGCATTGTCGTGTTTTCGGGTCTGTCGCTGGCGACGCTGCTGACGCTGTTCATCATTCCCAGCTTCTACACGCTGCTGCATGAAGTGCCCTGGGCCAAAGGCGCAAAGCTGGGCGCCAAGCGGCTGCGGCAACTCAGCGGCTCGACTCGCAAGCAGCCGCTGACCAAGTAGGCAGGGACGCCAGCCCAGCCCCCGGTTTGCCAGGGTTGCAACGATCCGTAATTTTCCGTAATTTTCAGCTTGCGACGACCTGACCCAATCCGAGCTACAATTTCGGGACGAATTCGGGTTGTCTGGAGGATCAGTCCAGACAGCAGATGTTTGCTATGCAAGGGGCGATCGCCCTGCGGTTTTGCCAACTTTGTGGGGAAAGTCCGGTGCAAATCCGGCGCTGTGCCGCAACTGTGAATGAGGGGTTTGAGCCGTGCCAGAGCGCATCGTGCAAAACCCGCCTCAAAGTCAGAATGCCCGCCCGATGTTGTCCATTGCGATGCCCGCGATGCACGGGTCGAGGTGAGAATGCACAATTTAGAACGGCGACAGCCTCTTTTGTCGGAGGTTAGTGCGCCTGGGGTTCGTTCGGCGATCGCCCCGCCGCCGACTCCCCTTCCGGCCATGGATTGCGTCGGTACGGTGCTGTCATCGATCGCCCTTACGCCAACGATTCAGGCCATTCGCCTATACCTAGATCAGCCAGATTTTCGGTTTTGGCCTGGGCAGTCAGTGTGGCCCCGGTTTCAGCGAGATGGCAAGCAGTTCAGCAAGATTTACTCCATCGCGTCGTCGCCGTCGCGTTGTCCAGAAGTCGAACTGTGCGTGTCGCGGGTGGGCTGGAGTTCTGCCTATTTGCAAGATTTACCCATCGGCGGGGCGATCGCCCTGCGCGGGCCCTACGGCTTGATGACGCTAGCGCACATTCCCGATCGGCCGCGCCTGTATATTGCCGAGGGTTCGGGCATTGCCCCGCTAAAAAGCCAGATCGACTGGCTGCGAGAGCAGGGCTTTGATCGGCCCGTGTGGCTGGTGCAGGCGAACCCAGAAACGCCAGACTGCCTGCCGTATGAGGCGGATTGGCGATCGCTCCAGCAGCAGTGGCCGCTGTTTCACTATTTGCCGACGCAGCCCGACCAGATCGGTCAAACCCTGGCACAGTCGGGCATCGACCTGACAGCGGTGGATGTAGACATTTGCGCGGTGGGCGATCGCCCGGCCCAGCTTCAGGACGTAGCGGTGCTGCTGGGGGCTAAACTAGACCAGGTACGCTCCGAATCGTTTTACGCCTTTTAACTACTCTTTTTAGCCGCCTGCGTTTTCCCATGACGACTCCGCCCGGTGACACGCCTGCATCAAACGCCTCGCTGCCCAACGCCATCGAACCCAGCCCAACGGTTGCGTCTCCAGAGCCGCCCGAAGCCCTGGCGGGCGATCGCGCCAATGAGCCACCTCAGCGCAGCGCTGGCTTCTGGAAGACCCAGCGAGAAAACGGACTGGTGCTGGCGATCGCCCTTGCGCTGGCGCTCGTGATTCGGCTATTCGTAGCGGAGCCGAGGTATATCCCATCGGATTCGATGGTGCCGACGCTGCAAGTGGGCGATCGCCTAGTGGTCGAAAAAGTGTCCTATCGGCTGCATCCTCCGGCGCAGGGCGACATCGTGGTCTTCGACCCACCGACCCAGCTTCAGCAGTTGGGCTACACGACCGATCAGGCGTTCATCAAGCGGGTGATTGGTCAACCCGGACAAACGGTGCAGGTTCACCTGGGCAAAGTCTGGATCGACGGAAAACCCCTGACGGAACCCTATATTGCCGAACCCCCCAACTATGAAATGCGTGCCGTAACGGTGCCGCCGGGCCACGTCTTTGTCATGGGCGACAACCGCAACAACAGCAACGACTCCCACGTTTGGGGCTTTCTGCCTGTTAAAAACATCATCGGTCGAGCCATCTTCCGCTTCTATCCGATCGCTCGCTTTGGCAAGATAGAAGCGAAAGATCCTGGCATATCTGTCCTTGCTCCAGCCGCACTAAACGAATAGGGAAGCGCCCCGTCATCGGCAGCACTTCCCACCTTCGCTCAGCAAGCCTTTTGGCTGAATTTAGATCACGCCAACGCCTTTGCTGCGATTGTCGCCATCTTCGGTCAACTTGCCGTCTTCATCGGTGTCGTTAATTTCGGCGAGTTCGGCGGCGCGGGCGGCTTCTTCTGCCTCTTCCTTCGCCTTCAGGTCGCCCGGCACCTCGTAATACATTTCGGGTTCAACGGCGAAATTATTCACCAGGCCCTCGTTGTCTACCGTATAGCCCGCAGCCGTATCGATGTCGCCTTCAGCGGTCGGGGTTTGCTTGTAGTTCTCGCCTTCGCGCTCTTTGCGGGCGGCAGTTTCAGCGGGGATAATCCCGCGATCATAGGTGTCCCGTTCGACTCGTTCGTTCGTTGACATGGAATTATCCTCCAATAGATTTGCAAGCAATCTTGAGGGAAGGGTTTTGGGGGCGATCGCCCTCTTTTCAAAAATCCCTACAAGAACTCAAAGAAAATTCAAAGAAAACGCGCAGAAATCCAAAAACTTCAAACTGAAGCCCAGCCTTTAGCCCAGTTCTTGTTAATCGCCCCAATCATTTTCTCAATCCAAACCTGAATTAAACGTGTGGATTCGGATCGACTTCGGGCACAATATCAGGACGCTCCTTATCTTCCCAACCCGTCGGACGGCGAGAGTTGTACCAGGCGATAGAACCCAGACCTGCCGCAGCCAGAAAGCCAACCACAAATACCGCAGCCAGAGACACGCCCGCACCTTCTTGGGCAGCAGAAACCGCAGGTTCCACTAAAAACAAAGCATTAAAACTCAGCACGTTTAGCACCTCAACTCAGAGATTATTGGCGCGAGATTGAGATACATTGGCGACCCAAACATTGCCCTTTCAACTATTAATTTGGTAATTTGGGGCAGCGTGATAACCTTTAATCGCTGTTTCAATCTTGCTGTATCACAGCATAAATTGATGCGATGTGATTGGTATCTCCCACAGGGAGTGTTGGGCGATCGCCCTTGGTTATAGGTTTGAGACGGGCTTTTCTATCTACAGGAATATAAAGCACTCGTTTCCTGAGGGTGGGTGCATAGCCTCTTGGGCGATCGCCATAGGTAGCGACATCAAGGCATTATAACTGCGGCAACCCCCAGGCTTCTCGCGCTATTCTGGCCTCATCTCGATTTAAGAGAAAAGGAATGCAGTTGAAAGGTTTCTGATGAGCTGCGCCTGCGAAACACGATTCAACCCCGAAATTTCCATCGCAGGCGGGTAAGTCCTGTCGGAGATGAATAAGACACTAAGGCAAGCTATAGAGATAGCTATAGAAATATGGATAGGATTCGGCGAGTACTGCTGGTCGGCGGCACACATGGCAACGAGTTGACGGGAATTTACCTGATCCGGAGATTTCAATACGCTCCCCAACTCATCTCGCGCCCCAGTTTCGAGACGATGACGCTGCTGAGCAATCTGGAGGCGATCGCCGCTGGGGTGCGCTATGTCGATCAGGATATGAACCGATGCTGCGATCGCGCCCATTTGGAACTACCAGACCCCGTCGATTATGAAATCCGTCGGGCGCAAGAAATCAACCGCCGCTTTGGGCCATCCGGCTCCACACCTGCCGATGTCATTCTCGATATCCACAGCACCACGTCGAACATGGGGATGACGCTAATCTTGGATGATCACCACCCGTTTAAACTGAGACTGGCAGCAGCCCTCAGCGCCCAACAGCCCGACCTGCGGATTTACAGTTCGGCCGACTCAGGGCGACAGCAAGACGCGCTGCGATCGCTCGGTCGGTTTGGCATTTGCCTAGAGGTTGGCCCGGTGGCTCAGGGTGTGCTGCGGGCTGACCTGTTTCAGCGCACCGAGGCGTTGGTTCAGCAAATCCTGGATGTGCTAGACCAGCAAAACTGGGACAAACCGTTGCCTGCGGTACAACCGCTAACTGTTTATCGATATTTGGGCACGGTGCCCTACCCCAGAGATGCCGAGGGACAAATCACCGCTATGATCCATCCCCAACTCCAGGGGCAGGACTACGAAAGACTGAGTCCTGATGACCCAATGTTTCTCTCACTCACCGGAGAAACCCTGCCCTATACAGGCGAAACCGTCACGTTTCCCGTGTTTATCAACGAGGCCGCCTACTATGAGAAAGACATTGCGATGGTGCTAACGCAGCGGCAAGAGATCCAATTGGGCGCGATAGAACCGCTATTCGCAAAACCGCAGGAATAGAACCACTATGCACCAGCGCTATTGCACCCGAATGCGCGACAGAATCGCCCCGCGATAGTAGTGGGTCACGATGTCTCGATAACTAGAGCCTTGGGAAGCCATGCCAAACGCGCCGTACTGGCTCATACCAATGCCATGCCCAAAGCCCCGTCCCGTCACCTGGAAGCTGGGTGGAGCTGCTGCGCCCTGAGCGCTGGCCACCTGACCCGCTTGAGGTTGAATTGTAAACAGGGTGCTGCGGAGATTTAGCGCCTGCCGCATCTGATCGCCCGTTAGCTCTCTGCTGCCTGCATCGCCTACCACGCGCACTCGCCGCAACCGTTGATTGGGCGAAGCCTGTACCAGTTCAAACCGGAGGATATTGCCAACGCCTGTAATGCGCTGCCGCATCTGCTCAGCCGTAAAGGTTTCTGTCCACTGGAACACAGGAGCTGCTTGGTCATAGTCGGGCACGCCGCGCAGGTAAGGCAGCGGACTCACCCATACATCTTCGGAGTTTTCCGTATGGCCGCCAGAGGAGGAGTGATAAACTGCGTTGATGAGTTGCCCGTTGTAGGTTAGCACTTGCCCACGGGTTGCTCGCACAGCAGCGATCGTGCTGCTAGCCTCTTTTTCTGCGCCGCCATAGGCCTGCCAGCGGGTTGTGTTGCCTACGTCGAAGACGGTGTTGCCACTAGTCTGCCGCTGATAGAGGGCGTAGGTACGGGCAGCAACCGCTTGGGCTTTGAGGGCTTCCAGATGCCAGCTTGCGGGCATTTCACTGCCTACCACGCTGTAGAGGTATTCCTCCAGGTCAACATAATTTACAGCAGTTAGTCCGGAGGAGGTGGGAACCACCAGCACTCGCCCGCGATAGTAACGGCCGCGCGTGTTGTCGTTGGGGTTGTCGATGTAGACAAAGCCGCCGTTTTGCGGCTCTAGCCAGACAGCACTAAGTTGCCAGTCGTTTACCCTCAGACCTGCGGTATCGGGCGTGGCGATGAGGGAGGTTCCCTGAGGAAGTTGCCCCAGCACCCGCCCAGAGCCATCTTTGAGAACAGAGGCGGTGTTGCTGCCAATTTGCACGGCGGGCACGTCGCGCTCGATCGACACGCGCAGGTCAAGTTCGGCACGAGCAGGGGCGATCGCCACCAGCCACAGCACTGCCGTCAGCCACCAGGAGCGTTTGCCCAGTTTGAAACCCAGCTTGACGAGGGCTTGCAAAAAGCCCGTGTATTTCAGCGTTTGAATCACAACAACCTCACACCGACAGAGACAGATTGTTCAGGATCAGGGACAAAATTAGGGACAGATGGGACTGGTTTTTCGGGAGTTACAGGCGAAACAATCAAAAAATTTGTAGCAAAACCGTCGCTACGATTCTTTACAGAAGGGTATCACGGAATGTTGGGTTGAACGCAGAGTGAGGGCGATCGCCCTCGTTCTCTGTACTCACCCCCAGTTACATAGCGTTGCTCGGAGACCTACAATCCTTGAGCATCAACGCTTTGCAGGGCAACGCAAAGGCAAATCCCACTTTGTAAAGTTTCGATGAAACTCCGAAAATGCAGCCTTTCTTATTCAGACCGCGTAATCTGTCTAATTAGTTCCAGCCAGAGTCAGCTAATTCAGGAAACGTGGTGCTCAATCGACAGAGTCAGCCATCCCAGAGAGTCAGCTATCCCAGCCACTCTTATTACCGCTTGGGCATATAGCGAGAAAAGAGTGTCTTCAATACTTGAGACCGACCTAGATTCTAAGCGACCTCCACCGTATGCCACCCCGCACAAAAACTCGCATAACCAAAAGCGCAGCAAAGACGGCAACTTCATCTGACTCCAAATCTGGACAAAAAGCCACAAAGAGCAATGTTGTAGCTCGATCTAATTCATCGCGAAGCCCCGCTGTAGTTGACAGCCCAAACGATGACTGCTGCGTTACCAAACTTACACCAGAAGCACTGACGCTGATGGCAGATTTTTTCAAGGTTCTGAAATAGTATTACGCTCAAAAGCTCGGAGAATACCTGAGCTAGGTCAACCGCGATTTGCACAGGTCATGGGCTGCTTGTCCAGGATGGGTGCCAAGTCAGGGGAACTTCTCGTTTGGGAAGGGTGGCCGGGCGATCGCCTGTGGCTTTGGGGAAGGCGTAGGCGGCAGCGACTTGGGTGCCTCAGGGCTGACCAGGCATTCTCTTCTTGTTCACCTCTGATTTCTCCTCTATGTGTTCTGATTCAGTGGATCAAATTTTTGTCTTCAGATCATGACAGAACACCATGAAAGAAAACGCCCAACCCGTCTCTCCGCAGGAGTTTCAGCCGTCTTTGCAGAACGGGGCTGCGGGCGATTTGCAGGCGCAACTTGTGCCTGGTTTGGCATTTAATTCGTCTGTGTCTCCATTTCAATCGCCCGTATCGTCACCAATTTTGAGGTGCGGGTAATGAACTGGATATCGCTGCCTGTGCCAGCCGCACGATCCACGTCAGAGATGGACAAGTCGTTAGTTAGCACTTCTTCTAAGCGGCGCTGTAGCCAACGCAACTTGGGGCGGCTGTATCTAGATGATCCGCACGATCAACCGCCTCGGCGCAACGCCGCCCCAAAAAAGCCCACCCAGAACAAAAGTAGACCACCCCGCTAGAACCCGCGAGCCGACTGACCCAGCCGTTGCCGCGAGGTGTTTCCAGGAACCGCCACATCACCAGACGGATCGTAGGTTCTAGAACTGCCAGGTTCGCAGCGTTCTTCTAGCACGCAGATGGCGTAGAGCAGGGCCCCGCGCTGCCGTTCGTGATGGTCGGCAATCCACCCAACGCGATCGCCCGTGCTGCCTGTTGTTGCGGCTTCTACGCCGTCGCGATAATGTCCCAGATCGGTCAGGTCGTCGATGTCCTGGGCGCTGCGATCGCGCGTGGCTCGGTCAAAACGCTCCCAATAGTCCCGCACGGCTTGCTGCTGGTCGTAGGCTTCGCGGCCGCGCCGGGCCCAGTCCCAATAGCGATCGCCCTGGGCTGTGAAAAATCCAGGCAGCGGCAGGGCGGCTGCCAGCGTCACCGGATTGCTGGCGGCGCGGCGTGGCGCGTGGGTAAAGGCCCAGCCCTGATTTTGCACCTCAACCTGTTCTGTTTGGGCGCGATTGGCGGGGTTGGGGCGAGTCAGGCGCACGGATTGAAAGGCGTAGGCAACCAGTTGCGGATCGGTGGGGTGGGGGCGAGGTGCGATGCGGTCGTCGTAGACTACTTCGCTGCGATACCCCTGGCTATCTGTAACGGATGTAATCCGCCCCAGCGTGTCTCGTGTAATGGTATACCGATCGGGTAGCGCAAACTGAACCTTGGTGCGGCTATAGCCCGACGGGTTATAGCGAATGAACAATCCGCTGGGATGCATCGACCAGCGGCCAGTTGGAACCTCGCGACTCCCCTCGCCCAGCCCAACCTCGCCTGCCAGCACAGCGATGCGCTCCATCTCGGCATAGGACGCATTGCCTCGCGTCAGGAGCGATCGCAAGTTTGCCTCTGCCTGCACGACTTGGCGCACCGCAGGCGGCAGTTCGGCAAAAATGCGGCGCTGCACCTCTGGCGGAATGTTGCCTAGTGCGCCGCCGTTCAGGTCGTTGATATCTTCGCGGGTGAGCAGCCGTCGCCCCGCTGCCTGTAGGTCGCTGGACAGGTCATTGAACCGGGTGCGCGATAGAATTGCCCACAGCAGCAGTTGGATATCCCGCTGGGGGATGTCGGGATGGGCGACGGAATTTTGCAACACCCGCCGCACGATGGTTTCTCGCTTGCCCAGCAGCGGCGCATAGAGGTAGCCATCGCCCTGCCCTGGCCCGTGCGTCCCCGCATGTAGGCAATAGCTCTGTGCCTCGTATTCATACACACCGGGCACGACGACAAAGCTGCCGTGTTCGCCGCGCCGCAGTTGGCTGGCGGGTGCAACACGCTGGGGATCGTAGTCGTCGAGTAGAGGCAGTTCTGTTTTGGCATCTTCCAGGCTGGTAGATACAGGAGGGCGATCGCCCATCAGTTCTCCCAGTCCTGGCACGGGCGGAATCGGCACGCCACCGGGCAAACCGGGAATATTTGGCAGCCGCAACTGCGCCATCACCGGAAGCGGAGCCATTGCCACCAGCCCTACCCCAACTGCCATTAAAATACGCCGCATATCCATGTCTCCAAACACACCAAGCCAAACTAAGGGTTTAACGCTGATTGTTGATTCACACCGACGTTTGATTCATACCAACGTTTTATTCACACCAAAACAGCGTCGATCCGGGATACTGAATCCAGACTGTATCCAAGATCGCCTCAATTCTGGCAGAGCGATCGCCCCCGCCGCCACAGTTGACTCTAAATGTAACAGATATTACAAAAACAAGCTGCGGCAGTTCCCCAGAACCGCATCCCCGCCTCCACGCTCTATCCATCTAGACAAGGAAAATTCATGGTTTCAGCATCCCACCTAGCGCAAGTCATCGAACCGGAAACGAAAGACCTGGGCGGCTTTCTGGCACGGCGCGTATTACCGAGCGACACCCGCACGATGGTCGGCCCGTTTATCTTTTTCGACCACTTGGGTCCGGCTGTTTTTCCACCAGGCAAAGGGCTGGACGTGCGCCCCCATCCCCACATCAACCTGGCCACATTGACGTACCTGTTTGAAGGCGTGATTTTGCACCGCGACAGCCTGGGCAGCGTCCAGGAAATTCACCCCGGCGCGGTGAACTGGATGACGGCCGGACGTGGAATTACGCATTCAGAGCGATCGCCCGCCTGGGCCCGCCCCATCGAATCGACGCTGCACGGCATCCAGACCTGGATCGCGCTGCCCGATGCCCACGAGGAAACCGATCCCTGGTTTCACCACTATGCTGCCGCAGAAATGCCGTCCTGGGAAACGGGCGGTGCGTCGATCAAGCTGATTGCCGGACAATTGGGCGATCGCACCTCGCCTGTAAAAACCTTCTCGCCCATTCTCTACCTGGATGTAGAGCTTGCAGGTAACGCTGAATTTACGCTGCCTGCGCTGTATTCCGAACAGGCCGTCTACGCCGTCACACCGGGAATCGCGCTGAACCAGGAACCGCTGACCGTCCACACGATGGCGCTGCTAAAATCGGGGGAATCCGTCACCCTTTCGACGGATCAGCCCGCCCGCTGCATTGTGATTGGGGGCGAACCCGTGGGGCCGCGCCAAAAGTGGTGGAATTTTGTCTCCAGCCGTCCAGAACGTATCGAGCAGGCCAAGCGAGATTGGCAAGACTGGAAGTTTCCAGAGGTTCCAGAAGAAACGGAGTTTATTCCCCTGCCCGAAGCATAGGGTTAAACTCTGGGGTCAGGAAAATGCCGATAAAAAAATCAGGGGCCGAAGGATTGCCGACCCCTGATCCTGGGTTTCTACTGCCCTAACTCATTCAATCAGTCAGCCTCAATAGGTCAGCCATTCTTCTACCGCTTCCTCCTTGGTGTTGGTGCGGCGATCGAGCGTTTCGCGGGTGAACTTCATGTGAATGTTGCGGGTTTGTTCGCCATCGGCCGCAACCGCCATAATCGGATAATCAATCAGCCCATCCTGGAAGGACATCTGGAAGCGGAAGGTGCCGTCGGGATTGAGCTTGATGGGCTGACCACCGATGGTAACAGTGGCATCGGGTTCCGTTGCGCCATAGACGATCAGTTCAGCATCAGCAATCAGCCAGAACTTGCGGGGACGAATGGGCGGCGCGGAGGCAGAGAAGCCGATCCCGCTGCCCGATGCCGTGTAGGCCAGCCCCGCGCCCGATGCCATATAGCCCACGCCCGATGCCGTGTATCCCACGCCAGACATGGTGTAACCCATGCCCACGCCCGATGCCGTGATCCCCGACATCGTGGGCACGGCCCACAATCCTGCACCCGACGGGAACACATAGGAACTGACTGCTTTTTCGGCCATGTGAACCGAGCCAAACAGCGATCCTGCAACGTTCGGCACTGCGCCCATCATCGACGCATCGACCCGCTGCCCGCCAACCATCGCCTCGCCAAAAAGTTGGTCGTAAATGGAATCGGCGGCCACACCCCGCTTGGTGGGAGGCACTAGTTCCAAGAACTGCTTGCCGACCAGTTCCTCGTCCCAGCTCACAGTGATGAACTGATCATCAACCCAATCCGATGGATAGACCGGGGGGACGCGCACCGGAGCAGACCGGGCCAGCACCAGCCAGCGACCATCGGTGCAGACGTAGCCAATTTCAACCAGATAGTCGCGATCGCTCACGGGAACGGGCAAGTACCACTCCCGCGCCAGTTCGTCACATTCGTACTGCTGGAGGCTGTGGGGACGCTGCACTGCTAGGTTAATATCCGTCACGTCGTAGAACCGCAGCGCCAAGCGTGAGCCACCCTGCCGACGCAACTCCTCTTTTTGGCTATTGGGAATGTCCCAGTAGGCGTAGACCCACTGCGGGTCGCGGGGCATCAACACAATGCGGCTCTCGCCGTAGCCATCGGGGAGATCGCTGAGGGGTTCATCCACTTCTGACAAGGAAATGGGAGCGCGATCGCTCTGCCCGACATCAAACTTGGCTGCTTCGACCTCTGCCTGTGCTTCGACTAGACGAGAGGAGGCAGGCGCGTAGCCCGCAGCCCGCTGGGCACTCAAAATGGCAGCAATAAGCTGCTCTTTCCTCATCCGGCTGTAGCGGGAGACATTAAACTCGCTGGCCACGCGGCGCAACTGCCGGAGCGTCATCTCTTCCAGGGGTGGGCGTTCCTGTGCCATGATTTTCCTCCAGTAAAGGGATGAAGAAGTGGGTAAAGGAATGACGAATTGACACCCTGCCCAAACGGACGCCAGCCATGTTGCCTACGGGGATCACCAACGGAGCTTATAAACCTTTTGGGATCACGGGGATCGAATCGTTAAGACCTATAGTGCGTAAAAATTCCTATTCGGTCAAGGGGTGGAAAGGGTTGAATAATCGAGACTTCACGAGATTACAGGTTTTATTGGGATCGTATTGCCAGGAAAACATGACTTTTAGCTGAGTTGGGATCAGCTGTGAAATCGCCTCATTGTCAGGAATTTATGACTTGCTTTGTGTGGGCTAAAGGCAAAATTTAGGCACAAGAAAAGGGGAGCAATCGCCCCCCTTTATTCCGGTTAAATCAGGTTTTAGAACCGTACCAAACCGTTCTTGTTGCAGCCTCAGTTCTACTTGGTTTCCGAGAATTCTGCATCGATCACGTCGTCGTCGCCGCTGCTAGAAGGCGTTCCCGCATCTCCGCCCGGAGGCGTTGCGCCGCCGTCGCCACCGTCGCCGCTCTGATAGAGGTTGCTGCTGAGGCTGTAGAGGGCCTGTTGCAGCTCGCTCATCAGCGACTTGATGCTGTCCATGTTCTCCTGGGCGATCGCATTCCGCAGATCCTTCGCCAGCCCTTCCACCTTGGTTTTGTCGGCTTCGGGCACCTTGTCGCCTTGATCAGCCAGCAGTTTCTCTGCCTGATAGGCCAGCGAGTCGGCCTGGTTCTTCAGCTCGATTTTCTCGCGGCGCTCCTTATCAGCGGCAGCGTTGCGCTCGGCTTCGTTCACCATGCGCTCCACCTCGTCCTTGGGCAGCGTCGAAGCACCCGTAATGCTGATAGACTGCTCCTTGCCCGTGCCCTTATCCTTGGCACGCACGTTCAGGATGCCGTTCGCATCGATATCGAAGGTCACTTCGATTTGCGGCACGCCCCGGGGCGCAGGGGGAATGCCGTCCAGCCGGAAAGTTCCCAGGCTCTTGTTGTCCGAAGCCATTTCGCGCTCCCCTTGTAGGACGTGGATCTCTACATTGGTCTGCCCGTCAGCAGCCGTTGAGAACACTTCCGACTTTTTGGTGGGGATTGTCGTGTTGCGCGGGATGATCTTGGTCATCACGCCACCCAGCGTTTCCACACCCAGCGATAGGGGGGTCACGTCGAGCAGCAGAATGTCCTTCACTTCGCCGGCCAGCACGCCCGCCTGAATCGCAGCGCCCACCGCCACCACTTCATCCGGGTTTACGGTTTGGTTAGGCTCCTTGCCCAGCACGCGCTTCACCACTTCCTGCACCGCAGGAATCCGGGTGGAACCGCCCACCAGTACCACTTCGTCGATATCGTCCTTCGACAGTTTCGAGTCGCGCAGCGCGGCTTCGACGGGCACGCGGCAGCGGTCGATCAGGTCGGCGCAGAGTTCCTCAAACTTGGCGCGGGTCAGCGTTACGTCGAGGTGCTTCGGCCCGTCCTGAGTTGCGGTGATAAAGGGCAGGTTGATTTCGGCTTGGGTAACGCTAGACAGCTCGATCTTGGCTTTTTCGGCCGCTTCTGTCAGGCGTTGCAGGGCTTGCTTGTCTTTGCGGAGGTCGATGCCCTCGTTGCGCTTGAACTCTTCGGCCAGGTAGTCCACGATCTTCTTGTCAAAGTCGTCGCCGCCCAGGTGAGTGTCGCCAGCAGTTGCCAGCACTTCAAACACACCGTCGCCCACTTCTAGAATCGATACGTCAAACGTACCGCCACCCAGGTCAAACACCAGGATGGTTTCGTTGCTCTTTTTGTCCAGACCGTAGGCAAGAGAAGCGGCCGTCGGCTCGTTGATAATCCGCAGCACTTCTAGACCCGCGATTTTGCCAGCGTCCTTCGTGGCCTGCCGCTGGGAGTCGTTGAAGTAAGCGGGAACGGTGATCACCGCCTGGGTCACTTCTTCGCCCAGATACTTCGTGGCATCTTCTTTGAGCTTCCGCAGCACCAGTGCTGAGATTTCTTCAGGGGCAAACTGCTTGCCTTCGGCGGGGCAGTCCAGCTTGACGTTGCCGTTGACGTTTAGCACCTTGTAGGGCACTTCAGTTGCTTCATGGGTCACTTCGTCAAACTTGCGACCGATGAAGCGCTTCACCGAGTAAAACGTATTTTCGGGGTTAATCACGGCCTGCCGCTTCGCAATCTGACCCACGCGACGTTCTTTGGTCTTGGGGTCAAACGCGACCACGGAGGGCGTTGTGCGGAACCCTTCTGCGTTCGCGATGACCGTGGGCTTGCCGCCTTCCATCACTGCCACGCAGGAGTTAGTGGTTCCCAGGTCAATTCCAACAACTTTTGCCATAGATAGTCTCCGGTTCAGATACAGTTCCAAGTCTTGATTAACCGATGTGTGCGATCGCCCTTTTACCCGTGTTCAAGCTAAATGCAAGCTGAGTTCTAAATGCGATCGCCCGTCCCAAGCAGCTTGGGCATTATTCGTCAGCTACGTTTTATGGCTACGCTTTATGAATGACGTAGCATCTGGGTCACGAACCCTCTCAAGCTGCACACTCTCCGAGAATGGAGTGCCTTCAGCCAGCACTGACCTAACCTGTGGGCGGCAGTGGTTCCCAACTTATATACTGCGTACCTTTTCCGAGTTCGATGAAGTCGTATTTCCCGAACCTGGAGTGGGGCGGTTGTGAATTCGCCATTGGCTTGCAGTCTGGGGGGCGATCGCCGCCTTGCGTGCAAGCCTGCCTGACAGCAGACTCACACGAATCGAGTTAGGCGGAAATTGCTTCTAGAGGGACGATTTCCTGCCTCGTTTGCTTGAGTCGGATATTGTTACCGTTGCTAAGGGCTTGGTTATGCTGCTGTTTTTAGTGTAAGAAGCAGGCGCGATTGGGATTGACGGTGAACCGTAATGCGCTGGGGCGTGTTTACCGTCTGTCGCTGCCTCCTTTTGGGTTGCTGCTATGATTGGCTTAGAAACTTCGGGTTGGGTTATCCCAATTCATCCCTGGGGCTGTAGCTCAGTTGGATAGAGCGATCGCCTCCTAAGCGATAGGTCGCGCGTTCGAGCCGCGCCAGTCCCGTTAACCTCAAAAGCTTTGATAGCAAAGGGTTTAACCATTTTGGTGCAATTCTTGGCAAAGCCTGAAATGGCGTAAATGCGTTAGCAATTTCCAGTAATGTGGTCATACCGCTACGCTGGCTAGAAATGCCCTGACGCTTTGCCGTGTTGACCAGCGAGCGCACTTGAGCGAATAACTCCGCACCCCAGATTGCTATATCTCTTCTAAATTCTCTCCGCTGGAGTGATTAAAGAGGGATCAGTAGATCAGACGACTTACCCAAATTCATCCAGCGTAATTTGGAAGACGATAGCGAACCGAGAAAAAGCGGTATGAAGAGAAGGGTGAGCGTGGCTTGGCCTTTTCTGCTTCTTTGGAGGTGGCGGTGGCAGGATTATGGGCATTTCTCAGCACTCAGCCAATTCTGACGCTGTTTCTGGTGATTGCGCTGGGCTATGCGGTGGGCGAAGTGGCGATCGCTGGATTTAGTCTGGGCGTGGGGGCGGTGCTGTTTGTTGGATTGGCGATGGGTGCGGTTGCCCAGGATGCTGCGCCGCCTGCGCTGGTGGGCACCGTTGGGCTGATTTTGTTTTTCTATGGCATCGGCATTCAGTACGGCAAACCCTTTGTGGACGGGCTACTCAGCCCCAGCGGTCGCCGCCAAAATGCGATCGCCCTGCTGAGCGTGCTGGCGGCAGGATTGGTGACGGCGCTGCTGATGTCCTGGCTGCGGCTCGATCCAGCAGTGGGGGCGGGTCTGTTCACTGGGGCGATGGTCAATACAGCGTCGCTCCAATCTGTGACCGATAAAGTCGGGGGCGACCTGCCTGCGGTGGGCTACGGCGTGGCCTATCCGTTTGGCGTGCTGGGGCCGATTTTGGGGATGTATCTGGCGCAGCGGCTCCTGCGGCCGCGAGTCGAGGTTCCCACCTCACGGGGCGTAGAGGAGTTGGAGGCGCTGGTCAGCCATCCGTCTGCGGTTGGCAAATATCTGTCGGACGTAACGGCGCAGTTTCCCGAAGAGGTGCAGGTCGTGGCGGTGCGCCAAAATGGCCACAACCGGATGCCGCGCCCCAACCTGCGGCTGCAAATGGGGGATGCGCTGCTCCTGCTGGGGGCCAAAGGCGACGCACTCAAGCAGGTCTGTCGCACGATTGGCGATGTTGCCCCGTCGCAGATTATTCCCGACCACACCGAGCTAGATGACCTGGATGTGTATGTCTCCAAGCACAGCGTCATTGGGCATCGGCTGGGGGCGTTGAACCTGGGCGAACATCCGGGCTGTACGATTCTCTCGGTGCAGCGGGGCGACGCGACCCTCTATCCGCATCCGGGGCTGGTGCTGGAGGCGGGCGATCGCATTTGGGCCGTGGCCGAGCGCGATCGCCATGCTGCCGTCCGTCAGTTTTTCGGCAACTCCGCCCGCAGCACCGCCGAAGTCAGCTATCTGGCGCTGGGGCTGGGCATGGTGCTGGGCGTGTTGTTTGGGCTGATTCCGTTTCCCTTGCCAGGACTGGGCACCTTCACCTTTGGCGCAGCCGGGGGCGCGATGATCGTCTCGCTGCTGCTGGGATGGCGCGGCCGCATCGGTCACTTGAACTGGACAATTCCACCCTCAGCCAATCTGACGCTGCGAAACTTTGGGCTGACGCTGTTTCTGGCCGTGGTGGGAATGCGATCGGCTCCGGCATTCTTCTCCACCCTCAGCAGCACGGGCCTGCAACTGGTGGGCGTGGGCGCGGCCATTACCGCCGCCATTGTGGTGGCCGCCTTTGTGCTGGGCTGTGGGCTGTTTCGGGCATCCTTCGACGAGGCGTTGGGCATTGTGGCAGGGGTGACGGGCAATCCGGCGATTCTGGCCTACGCTGCCAAGTCCGTTCCCACCAACAAGCCCGAACTGGGCTACGCCATCGTCTTTCCCAGCAGCACCATCATCAAAATCATCGTGGTGCAGATTTTGCTGGTGTGGTTTGCGGCTCGTTAGCAGAAGTAGCGCTCCTGCCTGGCTCCTGCTGCATAACGCCCACATTGCTGAATCAGCTTTGCCACCAGTCCCGTCCAGCCTGTCTGGTGGCTGGCTCCCAGACCTGCGCCATTGTCGCCGTTGAAGTATTCATAGAACAAAATGTAATCCTTCCAATAGGGATCAGCCTGAAACTGTTCTACACCGCCAAAGACAGGACGCTGACCGTCTGCATTTTGCAAAAATAAGCAAGTAAGGCGCTCCTCCAAATCAATCGACACATCCCACAGGTTTTTGACCTGATCTGACCCGGTGGGGCAGGCGACCAGAAACTCGTCGCCCAGGTAGTGATGAAATTTTTGCAGGGATTCAATCAGCAGGTAATTAACCGGAAACCAAACCGGGCCGCGCCAGTTGGAATTGCCGCCAAACAACCGCGTGGTGGATTCTGCCGCTTCGTAGGCGACTCGATATTCGCTGCCATCGGCGTAGAAGGTATAGGGATTGTCTCTGTGATAGCGCGATAGTGAACGAATGCCGTAGGGACTGAGAAACTCCTGCTCATCCAGCATCTTATCCAGCACGCGCCGCAGCTTATCGGGGCGCACCACCGCCAGCAGTCGCCGCCGCCCCATCCCTTCCGTCGTAAAGCTGGCAATATTGTGGCTCAGGTCTGGGCGATTGTCTTCAAACCATTCCAGTCGCTCTTTGAATCCCGGTAACTTATCTAGCAACTCTGGCTCCAGCGTTTCTACGGCAAATAGGGGAACCAGCCCCACCATCGAGCGGATTTTGAGCTTGAGGCGATCGCCGTGGGGCAGGTGCAGCACGTCATAAAAGAAGCCGTCTTCCTCATCCCATAGCTCCGTCTTGCCGCCGCCGATGTGGTTCATGGCATCGGCAATATAGACAAAATGCTCAAAAAACTTGGTCGCCATGTCTTCATAGACCGAGTTTTCCTGCGCCAGCTCCAGCGCAATAACGAGCATATTCAGGCAATACATCGCCATCCAGCTTGTGCCGTCGGACTGTTCCAGGAAGCCACCCGTAGGCAGCGGGGCGCTGCGGTCAAACACACCGACATTATCCATGCCCAAAAAGCCGCCCTCAAACACGTTGCTGCCTTCGGTGTCCTTGCGGTTCACCCACCAGGTAAAGTTCAGCAGCAGCTTTTGAAACACGCGCTCTAAAAACTGGCGATCGCCCTCGCCCCACATCCGCTGCTCGATTTTGTAAACGCGCCAGGTGGCCCAAGCGTGAACAGGCGGATTGACATCATTAAAGGCCCACTCGTAGGCTGGGATTTGCCCGTTGGGATGCATGTACCATTCCCGCGTCATGATATCGAGCTGGTACTTGGCAAAGTCAGGATCAATCATAGCCAGCGGAATGCAGTGGAACGCTAAATCCCACGCGGCAAACCACGGATATTCCCACTTGTCGCACATGGAAATGATGTCATCGCTATCGAGATGCGTCCACTGGCGATTGCGACCGTGTAGTCGTTCTGCGGGCGGCGTGGGCATAGTGGGGTCGCCCCGAAGCCAGCGGCTTACGTCATAGCGATAATATTGCTTGCTCCACATCATGCCCGCAAAAGCTTGGCGCTGGATATTGCGGCGATCGCCCTCCATTGGGTAAGGATTGACCTTGTGATAAAACTCGTCGGCTTCTTGAATTCGTTGGGCAAAAATTGGGGCAAACTCTGCCCCAAACGGATGGCGAATCGAAGGGTGATGACTGAGGCGCAGCCGCACACAGCGCGTTTCCCCAGGGGCAATATTTAGCACATAATGCACAGCGGCCTTAGTCCCCCGCTGCTCTGGATTAACCGCCCCCGTCTCCCCCTGAATCACCCGACGGTGAATGCCGTCTTTGACGTAGGGCGTGGGGTTGTCTACGTCAAACAGTGCCTTGTAGTGGGTCTCGTTTTCGGTGAAGTATACAGGCGGCGCAGCTGGGTCCGCGTCGGGGCTTTCGCAATAGAGCCAGTGTTGTCCCAGTTCGGCGTGGGTGGAGGCGATCGCCACGATGCCCTCCAACCCCTTCTGCCCCAGATGCGACAGGTGCATTCCTGGCTTTTCAACCGCATCACCCCAACTCCAGGTATTGCGAAACCACAGTGTCGGCAGCAGGTGCAGCGGGGCGGGGTCTGATCCTCGATTCGTCACCGAGATCCGAATCAAAATATCCTCCGGTGCGGCCTTCGCATACTCCACCATCACGTCGAAGTAGCGATTTTCAGAAAAGACACCCGTGTCGATTAGCTCGAACTCCGGCGTAAACTTATCGCGCTGCTGGTTTTCTGCGACGAGTTGCTCGTAGGGAAACTCTGCCTGGGGATACTTATACAGCGCTTTGAGATAAGAATGGGTCGGCGTGCTGTCCAGGTAGAAGTAATATTCTTTTACGTCTTCTGCATGATTGCCCTGCGGCCCCGTCAGTCCAAACAGGCGCTCCTTTAGCACTGGGTCTTTGCCATTCCACAGTGCCAACCCAAAACAAAGCCGCTGCTTTTCGTCCGAGATGCCCAGCAGTCCGTCTTCACCCCAGCGGTAGGCGCGGCTATGAGACTGATGATGCGAAAAATAGTCCCACGCGGAGCCGCCTGCGCTATAGTCTTCACGGACTGTCCCCCACTGGCGATCGCTTAGATACGGCCCCCACTTTTTCCAGGGTGTCGCTTGGCTGCGCGATTCAAGCAGGCGTTGGTGTTCAGGAATCATGGGCATTAAGAGAGCAACGGCTAAACCACAGCACCTCGTGGCGTACTTTAATGCTAACTATGCTAGGCAGACTCAGGAACCGATAAAATCTGCTTTGCGACAGAAACCGTTCTATCTATAAAGACAGGCAGATCATCTGCTTTTGTAATCTGTGTCGCCTTTAGCACTGCACCCACCCAGTAATCGGTATGCCAATTGCCAGACTCCAACGCTGGCAGGTCAGATAACTCTGGATACGGATAAGGCGAAATATACCAATAGGGTTCGCTATAGGACGGGTCGCCTGGCGACAGCCCCACGCCGAGGTACTTGGTATCCGCTTCGGTGAGGCCAGCATAGGTCATCAGCGTGGCCATGTCAAAATGGTGGGGCCAGATGGCAATCGCCGCCGCTGCTGGGTTTTCTGCCACAATTTTTTCCAGCAGCGGTTGCGTTTGGGCAAAATAAGCCGCCACTGCCTCGCGCCCTGCTGAATTGCCGACCTCAAACGCGGCTCCGTGCGCCAGGGGGTGATCGGGGAAATCGTCGGGCGGATATTCCAGCAGCTTGATCGAGTCGGTGGCAACCCCCAGTTTTGCCAGTTCTGCTTTGTGCCAGTCGAGCGCCTGCTGCATTGTTTGTCCTACTAGTGGCAAAGAGGCGATCGCTGCTCCATCTTTCAAAATTACGCTAGTCAGCGAACCGGGCAATAGCCTGACTGCCTGACACATCTTTAAGCGGCCTCCCCGGTGGGCAGTTGGCAACGCATGGACTGGATCCTAGAGAACCAGATACGGTTATAATATCGGTCTTCCGCCTTTTTAGAGGCAAAACAGGGTTCAGGGTCAACGGTGAACAAGGCGATGGGGTGGCGCAACAGACACCCTTTATTGACCACCCCTCTGAGCCAGCGGAGTCCGATGTTGAGATAGCGAATACCCCGAGTCCAATGGGGGTCAACCTGAGAGCGCAGACCGTCGAGTTGAACCGCCATGCCCTGGGTGGTGCCATAGAGAATAGCGACAGCCGCCACCAGGTAGAGGCGTTCGAGGGCTTGAGCCGAGCGAATGCCGGAGGCTTCGAGGTCAAAGACCCCCGATTTTGAATCCAAGAAAAGTTCCTCGACCCGAAACCGCAGGGCATACTGCCAGAGGGTATTGAGGGAGGGACTCCCATCCGTGATGACGGCCCAGGGCTCCTTAACACCTCTGACGTTAGCCAGAACGAGGTTGCAGCGCCAGCGCCCATCCGTCCACAGACCAACCCCCTCATTGCATCGAGCTTCCCCCTTGGGAGGCCAAAGGGTGCCGACTTCGACCGGATGACGACGAGGACCATGCACCACCACATCACTGGGTAAGCGCAAACAGTAGTGCCAGCGACTTTGGCTCAGCCACTCAAGCAGGTCACGGTTGGCAAACCCTCGGTCGGCTAAGACCATCACATCGGGATAGTCCTCCAACAGCCGATGGGCCAACCGCAGCATCGGCAGATATCGGTTCGCACTGACGCTGGCACTGGAATGCTCCAACACCCGCCACAGCAGCGGCACCGCTCGTCCGCAACAGGTCACCGACAGGTGAATCATACAGTAGCGATTCCACAGTACCGTCGTATCGAGGGCTAAGTAGAGTCGTCGTCCTTTCCAGCGATGGATAGCCGCCAAGACCAGGGGGACGTACAGGCTTTTTATCCGCACCCAGCGATTGCCCATAAACCGCTGCCACCGACGTTCGGTGCTTTGCGCTTGGCGGGCACGACTGGGCACATGCACTTCCCACTCCGGCAGGCTCAGCTTGCTGCTGTACACCAAGGCCGTCACCATCCAAGCCAGGGTCTTGAGGTGACGCAGATCCCAGCGATGGCTATATTGACGCAGCAAGGACAGCACTTGATCCTAGAGACAGGTGGTGGCTGACATGGCAAAGACCCTGAGATACGCAAATTCCAGCGTCTCATGTCACCTCACCTTTTCCCCTCTCTTCATGAGGTTTCAAGCTTTTCAGCCACTTGTGTCAGGCAGTCAGGTTTGGGAGTGTTCGATTTGACCCAGATCTTGAAGAACCGAGCCTCTGCAAGTGGGGGGCGAATCGCCCACTCACCCGAAAGCTGACAGAACCGGAACGCTGAGGGCTAACGGTGAAGTTGTGCGGCGGCAGATAACCTTGAACTCTCACCGACAACCTCTGTTCCGTCCGCACCAACGCAGTGTTAGGTGGCTGACCAATTTGCAGAAATGCAATACTCATACAGTGCCTTATTGCAGTTGCGTTTTCTAATGATTTCTGACTGAATATCTGAATAACCAAGAAGGCGCATGGATGTGGAAAGTAATGATGCTGTATCAACCATATTTCCGAAAAAGGTTGAATTTCCTACGATGTAATGTAGTTCTGCTTTGTCTTGCAAAACAGATCTCATTGAGCTTAGATGCAAGTGCATATCATGGAAATACTTCAACACATAAATAGACAGAAGCTGAGCATTTTTTCCATTGGATATTTCTATTCTTTCTACAGTGGAGAAGACTTCCTCTGGTAGATTCTCTTCCTGTATTCGCCAAGAAAGGAGCCGACTAGTTGCAATGCCCCATGTTCCACCAATTGCCAACCAATCTAGCTCACCTGCCTCTTTTGCTTCATTTAAGAACTTTGTCCAATACATGTAGGGACGCAGCTCGCGAATATAACTTATTCGATTTGGATAAGGAGGTGAGGTTATTACCTTATTGACTTTTATATCTTCTAAACCACTAATGTTACGAGCATCCATCTTCATTACTCTGGCATCACCAGGAATCTTAATTTCAGCAGTTTTTAAGATAAAACCGAGAATGCTTAAGAAAAGCTGTTCAACATATTCAATCTCGAAATGAGTTACTTGGTCATTAAATGACATAGAAACATGATTAAATGCTGCCGAGGAAGTTTCAATAACTAAGCGACAAAAAGCGACCCAGACTAAACTATAATCACTATCTTCTGCTGGCTCTCCAAATTGATTTACTAAAGCCGTTCTCAGGGCAGCAAGAATTTTAAGTGTTTGCTTAGACCCAGAAGTGTTGAATTGAGACATAAAACTTTACATTTGACCCTATGAAGCTCCTACGAGTGTCTCAGGCAGCAGATCGTGGCTCCAATGGACGATTGAACAGCGGCGACTCAATTCAAGTTGCAAATAGCGCAACTTATCGAGTAACTGATGACCATAAAACGCTGGAATTTCTATCAATTGAAGAATCAAGTAGGCAATCAATACCATGTAGATTTGTATGGTGACTCCATTGACACTCTTAGAGATTAGTTTATCTAGCTTCAAGTGCATCTTTAGAAACTTCCACAGCACTTCTATCTGCCACCGATGTCGATAGACTTCACTAATCTCTTCATTCGTCATCCTGGTTGACTGACAAAAATTGACTTTAAGAGCCGGAATACCCTGCTGCGAGGTG